>JAUHYK010000020.1 GCA_030426465.1 Alphaproteobacteria bacterium | reverse complement strand
CTCGACTTTCGGCCTTAAAATCATCGTTGACGGCGACGCCAATGATTATGTGGGTAAAGGGCTTTCCGGCGCGACCTTGGTCGTGCGTCCGGCGGACCAGAATTCCACCGCTAATGACGCCATCATTGGCAACACCTGCCTCTATGGGGCCACGTCGGGCGCGCTCTTTGCTGCGGGCCGCGCCGGCGGACGTTTCGCCGTCAGGAACTCCGGCGCCGTCACCGTGATTGAGGGCTGCTCCGCCAATGGCTGCGAATATATGACCGGCGGCGTTGCGGTGATCCTTGGAACCGTCGGCGCGAATTTCGGCGCGGGGATGACCGGCGGGCGCGCTTATGTGTTCGATGACACCGGTGATTTTGAGTCCTCGGTCAATCCCGAAAGCGTCGAGCTGCGCGGCTTCCGTGATGGCGAGGACGATAATGAATGCCTCGCTTTGGTGGAGCGTCACTGGCGTGAAACACGCTCGCCTAGAGCGCGTGACATCCTTGATGACTGGGCGGGTGCCCGCTCGAAATTCTGGGTGGTCGAGCCGCGCGAGATTCTCGCGCGCGAGAGAGCAATTGCAGACGCGGCCAAATCAGCTTGAGTATCTGAAGAAAATGCGGCTTGTCGTCACCGGACAGGCCGGTGACCATAAAACCAACAAAAAGCTTCAAGACAAGTATCGCCATGAGCACCCAGGAAGAGTTCCACCGCATCAAACAGCTTCCTCCTTACGTTTTCGAGGAGGTGAACAAGCTGAAGGCGAAACTGCGCGCCGAAAAGCGTGACATCATCGACCTTGGCATGGGCAACCCGGACATGCCGACGCCGGCGCATATCGTCGACAAGCTATGTGAGACGGCGCGCAATCCAAAGGCGCATCGTTATTCTGCCTCGCGGGGGATTATCGGGCTCAGACGCGCGATGGCTCGCTATTACGAGCGGCGCTTTAATGTGAAGCTCAGCCCAGAGACGGAAATCGTCGCGACCATTGGCTCCAAGGAGGGGTTTGCGAACCTTGCGCAGGCGATTACCGGGCCGGGCGATGTCATTCTTGCGCCGAACCCCGCCTATCCGATTCATGCTTTCGGTTTCATCATCGCAGGCGGGGTGATTCTGCCCGTGCCCGCGCCGTCGCCGGAGGAATATCTTTCGGGCCTGTCAGAAGCGATCGGCCGGGCGCATATGAAGCCGCGGGCGATGGTGCTGAATTATCCCTCGAATCCAACGGCGCAAACGGTTGGCCTCGACTTTTATAGGGACGCGGTGGCGCTCGCAAAAAAACACGACATCATCATCCTGTCCGACCTCGCTTATGGCGAGATCTATTTCGGCGATACGCCGCCGCCTTCCATTCTGGAGGTTGAGGGCGCGAAAGACATCGCCGTCGAGATTAACTCTTTGTCAAAAACATTCGCCATGGCCGGGTGGCGCGTTGGCATGGCGGTTGGCAATGAACGCCTCATCAATGCGCTGGCGCGGGTCAAATCCTATCTCGATTACGGCGCTTTTACGCCGATCCAGGTGGCTGCGGTCGCCGCGCTCGACGGGCCGTGGGAGTGTGTCGAGGAAATTCGCTCAATCTATAAGCGCCGCCGGGACGTTCTGGTGGAGTCTTTCGCCGCCGCTGGATGGAACATTCCGTCTCCTGAAGCGTCTATGTTTGCATGGGCGGCGATACCGGAGAAATACCGCTCCATGGGCTCGGTGGAATTCGCTAAGATGCTGATGGAGCGGGCCGATGTCGCGGTTGCGCCAGGGCTTGGCTTTGGCGAATTTGGTGAAGGGTTTGTGCGCATTGGGTTGGTGGAAAACCAGCAGCGCATCAGGCAGGCGGCGCGAAACCTGAAGAAGGTGTTTCAGGGGAATTAGCGCTGGGGAGGCAGTGTGCAGTTTGCGTATTTCGAGCCTTGCGCTCCTCTGCAGAAATTCGTCAGTAGCTATTATTTCCTTTCACTACCCTTTGACGTCGCCGACATCATGCGCGCCGAGATCGCGAATGTGCGTTTTATCCTGAGCGGCGAAGTGACGTCTGATCTGCATGGCCGCGATGAGGTTTTTCATCACCCGGAGGCGGTGCTTTGCGGACCGACAAATCGCTGGAGCCACATCAAATTCGCTGCCGGGACAAAAATCTTTGGCGCCGCGATTACCCCTCTGGGGTGGTGCAAATTGTTTGGTTATAGCGCCGAGACGGCGGCGGACCGTTTTACGCCCTTGCGCGACAAGGCGCCGGCGTCTGCGGCGCCGCTGATTGATGGCGTCATGAATGCGCCGGACGATCGATCCGTCGTGCGTGCGGCCGACGCGCTATTTCTTTCGCTTGTCTCGGATAAATGGCGTATTCGCGAAGATTTCATCGAGCAGGTGACAAACTGGATTGTCGATCCAGAACCCAAAGAGGTTGATCAGTTTCTTGATGGCGTCGAGCTTTCGCATCGTCAGGTTGATCGTCTTTGCAAAGCCTATTTCGGCGCAGGCCCGAAGAAGCTGCACCGGAAATTCCGTGCGCTGCACGCCGCTAACAGGCTCACATGGATGGATCTGACAGACTGGCGCGAAATCGCCCGCGCCGCCTATTACGATCAGGCGCATTTCATCCGCGAGTTTAAGGAATTCAATGGCCGCACACCGCAGGAATTTATCGACGGCCCGCATATTCTTGTCCGGATGACGCTGGCCGAGCGCCGCAAAATCAATCATGGTTCGCCCTTCAGCCTCGTAGGATAAGACGCAAGGGCCGGCATGAAGCCGAAAATTCTGACGACGATCAAAACCTATACGCCGGCGTTATTCGCGGCGGATCTTTTCGCCGGCGTCACCGTCGCCATGGTGGCGTTGCCGCTTAGCCTCGCAATCGCCATTGCTTCCGGCGCCGATCCCGCAACCGGAATTGTGACTGCAATCGTTGCGGGATTTCTGATCTCCGCTCTGGGCGGAAGCCGGGTGCAGATTGGCGGGCCGACAGGCGCTTTCATCGTCGTCGTTTACAGCGTCATCGCGGAACATGGTTATGACGGGCTCGTCCTCGCGACTTTTATGGCGGGCGTCATCCTCCTGGCGGCCGGATTTTTGAAGGCGGGCAAGTTTATCAGCTTTGTGCCCGAGGCGGTGGTCAACGGATTTACAATTGGGATCGCCGTTGTCATCGCCGCCAGCCAGTTGAAGGACCTTTTCGGCCTCTCCATGGAGGCTGTGCCGGCGCATTTTCTTGAAAAAATCCCGGCGCTCTGGGCGGCAAGGGAGAGTTTCAGTCCGGCGGCTTTCGGGCTTGGCGCCGGAGCGATGGTCCTGATCGTTTTGTTCCGCAATCTCGCACCGAAACTGCCGGGATTGATTGTAGCTGTTGCACTCGCCTCGATCGCCGCGCTTGTCTTTACGCTGCCTGTGGACACGATTGGGTCGCGCTTTGGCGCTTTGCCGAACCATCTGCCCGCGCCGCAGCTTCCCGATTTTTCCCTGGCGCGTGTGCAGGAACTGTTGCCCTCGGCTTTCGTCATTGCCTTTCTGGCGGGCGTGGAATCTCTCTTGTCCGCCATGGTCGCTGACCGCATGAGCGGCGGTCACCATCGTCCCAATGCGGAAGTTCTGGCGCAAGGCGCCGCGAATATCGGCTCGGCGCTGTTTGGCGGTCTTCCTGCGACCGGCGCTATTGCGCGTACAGCGACCAATGTCAGGGCAGGGGGCAAGACGCCCGTAGCTGGGATCGTCCATGCACTGACGATTTTAGCCGTGATGATCGCCGCAGCGCCGCTCGCGTCCTATCTTGCCATGCCGGCGCTTGCCGGGCTTCTAATGATTACAGCCTGGAATATGAGCGAGCCTCATAAATGGCGCAGCTATTTGTTCGAGGGGCCCGTCTCCGATCGGGTGCTGCTGTTTCTAACGCTTGTCCTCACCGTGGTCGCTGACCTGACCATCGCCATCGGGGTCGGGGTCTCGCTCGGCCTTGCGATCCGGCTCCAGCGCCGTCATGTTCCCCCGGCGGACTGGGAAACGCCAGAGCGGTGAAGGCGCGATTGGCGGAAAAAGTCATCGGGATAGCTGATTTGGCTATTTTTGTTCATTAGTTGAAATATACTGTTGACGCCTTCGCGGCCGCGAAGTATCTCCCCGAATAACTCATCAAGACCAGCCGAGGGATAGGCCCTTTGACGCTGGGGCAACCGTCAGAAAGTCAGACCGGCTTTTTGGAAAGGTGCCAATTCCTGCGGGACGCCAATTTCGGTTGGTCCTCCCGAGAGATGGGTCGGACGAAGTACGACGCCAGATTGGCAACATGTCGTCCGATTTAGGTCTCTCAAGCGAATTTCCGGATCGAGTGGAACGGGTTTTACGCGGAGAGGCTGAGCATGTCAGCGGCGACACGAGAACGGACCGAAAAAGGCGCGAAGAAAAAATCGCAGCCCTTTTGCGATGTCAGTGTTTTTCTGCCCGCGGATTTCATTCTCGACAGCGGTGAAACCTTGAGCCGCCCGGAGCTGAAAGTCCGGGTCTATGGCGATCTTGAAAAGCCGGCCATCATCGCAGCGGGCGGAATTTCCGCCGGGCGCGCTGTGGCCCAGTGCAAGGATAGCGACGGCTGGTGGAGCGACATCATCGCGCCGGGCGGGTTTGTGGACCTCGAGCGCTTTTGTGTGATCGGCTTCGACTTCCTGCCCAATTCAGGCGAGACGGCGCGCACCATCACCACTCATGATCACGCCCGGGCGCTGACCGATGCGCTCGACGTTTTGAACATTGAAAAGCTTTATGGATTTCTTGGCGCGTCTTATGGCGGCATGATCGGGCTTGCCTTCGCTGAAGCCTATCCTGATCGCATTGAAAAACTATGCGTCATCTCCGCGCCCGACCGCGCTCATCCGTCGGCGACTGCGTTGCGGGGCGTCCAGCGGCGCGTGATCGAGTTCGCCGCCAAGCTTGGCGACCCCAGGGCTGGCGTGTCGCTGGCGCGCCAGATCGCCATGGTCACCTATCGCACGCCTGAAGAGTTCGCCGAGCGGTTTGACAGTGCGCCCGGCGACGCAGCAGGGGCGCCTTACGACGTATGCGACTATCTGATTGCGCGCGGCGACGCCTATCATCTCGACCCGCAGCGTTACGTCACCCTGTCCGATTCCATTGACCGTCATCGCGTCGATCCAGCGAAGATCGCGGCGCAAAGCCTCATCATTGCGCCAGACAGCGACCGCCTCACACCGCTTTGCGATCTCAAGCGCCTCGCCGATGGCGTTTCCGGCGCACAATTCGTCGAAATCGCGTCCCTCTACGGACATGACGCCTTTCTGAAAAACGCCGATCTCATCGGCCCGCATATCAAAAAATTCTTTGAGGAGAATCAATAATGAGCGACGCCCAGCGCCCTGACACCCTGCGACCGGAAACGCTTATCGCCACAGCCGGCGTCGCCACGGACCCCGCTTACAATTCAGTGTCGCCGCCATTGCACCTGTCCGCCAATTACGGATGGAACGACCCTCTGGACAAGCCGCAATATGATTATGCGCGCTCCGGCAACCCAACGCGCACGCAGCTTGAAGAGGCGCTCGCTTCGCTTGAAGGCGCTGCGCGCGGCGTTGTGGTTTCTTCCGGCATGGCCGCGCTCGATCTTGTGCTCAACCTTGTTGATCCGGGCGAGATTGTCATTGCACCCCATGATTGTTACGGCGGCACGCACCGGCTTTTGACGGCGCGCGCCAAGCGCGGCCAGTTTGAACTGGTTTATGCAAACCAGACCGATCCTGCGGAACTTGAAGCGGCTTTCGCACGCAAGCCAAAGCTTGTGCTTCTTGAAACGCCCTCCAATCCGCTATTGCGAATTACCGACATTCGGGCGGTCGTCGCCCATGCAAAATCGTGCGGCGCGATTGTCGTCGCTGACAACACGTTTCTTTCTCCGGTGTTGCAGCGCCCGCTCGATCTCGGATGCGATATTGTCGTTCATTCGACGACGAAATTCATCAACGGCCATTCCGATGTTGTCGGCGGCGCCGTCCTCGCGCGCGACAAGGCGCTTGGCGATGATCTCGCCTGGTGGGCCAACTGCACCGGCGTCACCGGCGCTCCTTTCGATAGTTTCCTGACCCTGCGCGGCATGAGAACGCTTTTCCCTCGCGTTGAACGCCAGCAGGCGACGGCTGGCGACGTGGTGTCACGGCTTGCCGCAGATGATCGCGTCGCCAATGTCTATTATCCGGGGCTTGTTAACCATCCCGGTCATGAGATCGCCAAATCTCAGCAGAAAGGCTTCGGCTCCATGTTCTCCGTGGAATTTGCTGAAAATGTCGATGTCATCGAGCTTCTGCGCAATCTCAATCTGTTTACGATTGCAGAATCGCTGGGTGGTTTTGAAAGTCTTGTATGCACGCCGGCGACGATGACGCATGCAGCCATGACGCCGGAAGCGCGTGAAGTTGCAGGAATCTCTGACCGTCTCGTCCGGTTTTCTATCGGACTTGAGCATACAGACGATCTTGTGCGAGATATAGAAGCGGCGTTGGACCGGGCGGTAGACTCGGGCGCTGGTAAAGTTGCGTATTTATCGAGTGGGGCGGCGAGCAAATGTGCTTAGAAGTTAAGGATAAATTCGGCGCCAGCGATGGCGGGGATCAAGTCACGCCGCGCAGGCTGCGTGTGGCCGTTGCAGGCCTTGGCGTGATTGGCGAAGGCGCAGCGTTGCGTCTTGCGGAGCCGTCAGAGCCTTACGCGCTTTGCGCCGCTCTGGTGCGCGACCCCGCAAAGGAGCGTGATGAACGCCTGACAGCGTTGCGGACCTATTCCGATCCCGATGTTTTCCTGGTGGAGCAACCCGATGTGGTTGTCGATGCGCTCCCGACCGGTGAAGCGGGACGGCGGCTGATTGAGGCTGCGCTCTCACGCGGCGTCAGTATCGTGACGGCGAACAAGCAAGCCGTCGCCGGACATTTGGCGCCGCTACACGATCTCGCCCGGCGTAACAATGTGGTTTTCGCCTATTCGCCTTCGGTTGGCGGCGGCGCTCCCATGGTTGAAACGGTTCGCCGCGCGCGCGGCGAGGGAGAAGCGCGCCAGCTTTCGGCGATTTTGAACGGCACGGTGAACTTCATCCTTTCCTCGCTGGCCCAGGGCATGTCTTTCGATGACGCCGTGAAGGCGGCGCAGGACGCTGGCTTCGCAGAGCCCGATCCGACGGCGGATCTGTCCGGCGAAGATGCGCGCGCCAAGATTTCAATTCTCACCTATGAGGCGTACGGCAAAGAGATCGATCAGAACGCCATTCGCGTCGAGCCTTTGACGGCGGAACGCGCTTCGGAGTTTTTGAAAATCGGCGGTGTCTGGAGACAGATGTCGGTCGTCAAGCGTGCCCCCGATGGCGGCATTTCAGCGCGTGTTCGTTTCGAGCGCGTCGACGATGATCCGCTCTTCTCCAATGTCGAAGCAGAGGGCAACGCGCTCCGCGTGCTCAATATTGGCGGGGCTGAGTTCACCTGTCAGGGCAAAGGCGCAGGGCGCGCGCCGACGGTCTCGAGCATTTTCGCCGAGCTAGAAAAGATTGCGCAGACGCCGCCAGACGAAGGTGAAAATACTTTGCGCCGCGTAAAGACCTTCAGCTAGAAGCAAAACATGTCTTCTGATGAACATCAAAACGCGGCGCAGGGCGCCGCGTCTAATGCTGCGCGCGTGGCGAAACGCCTGGTCATCAAGGTCGGCTCCGCCATTTTGTGCGGCCCTTCCGATCAGTCTGGCGGCGCCGTGCGTGAGGCATGGCTCGCCTCGCTGGCGCAAGACGTCGCCGGTTTGAGGCAGTCGGGTTGCGAGGTTGTCGTCGTGACCTCCGGCGCGATTGCGCTCGGTCGCCGGCGCCTCGGTCTTTCCGGCGCGCTGAGGCTCGACGAAAAGCAGGCCGCGTCCGCCGCAGGGCAGGCCGCGCTCGCGCAAGCCTGGCAAGCGGCGTTTGCGCCCCATGATGTGGCCATCGCGCAGATCCTTATCACCCTTGAAGACACCGAAAGCCGGCGGCGTTATCTCAACGCGCGCGCGACGTTCCGCACGCTGCTCGATCTCGGCGCACTGCCCCTCGTCAATGAAAACGACACGATCGCCACCAGTGAAATTCGTTATGGCGATAATGACCGGCTTGCAGCGCATGCCGCGCAATTGGTGGAAAGCGATCTTCTGGTCATTCTGTCCGACATTGACGGTCTCTACACCAGCGATCCGCGCAAGGATTCAGCCGCACAACACATCTCCGTCGTTGATGCGATCACGCCGGAGATCGAACGCATGGCGGGCGGCGCCAACAAGGATGCCGGGATCGGTTCCGGCGGGATGGCGTCGAAGATCGCGGCGGCGAAAATCGCGGGCGGCGCCGGTTGCGACACCATCATTGCGCCGGGGCTTGTGGATCATCCCTTGAAAGCAGTGCTTGACGGCGGCGCGGCGACGTTGTTTCGCGCATCGACCACCCATGACGGCGCCAGGCGGCAGTGGATTGCGGGGCGCCTCAAGCCGTCGGGCCGTCTTGTTATCGATGAGGGCGCCGCAAAAGCGCTGCAAACGGGCGCGAGCCTGTTGCCTGCTGGCGTGAAAGAAATCACCGGCGCGTTCTCGCGCGGCGACGCGGTTGAGATCGTCAGTGTGGACGGCGCGCTGATCGGGCAGGGGCTTTCCGCCTATGATGCGGGCGAGGCGCGCAAGGTTGCGGGCGCCAAGTCAGACAAGATCGAAGCATTGCTTGGCTATCGCCGCCGCCCTGCGCTGGTGGAGAAAGACGATCTGATCCTGAGGAGCGAGCGATGAGCGATGACATTACGGCCTATATGGACGGGCTCGCTGCGAAAACGCGTGCAGCGTCGCGCGTCATGGCGTCAGTATCGACTGAACGCAAGAACGCCGCGCTGACCAAAGCGGCGGCGCTGATCCGTGAACGCGCAGGCGAAATTCTCGAAATCAATGCGGGCGATCTTTCCGTTGCAAAAGCCAAGGGACAGGACGCCGCCTTTCTTGACCGCATGGCGCTCGATCCTGAACGCATGGAGGGGATTGCAAAGGCGCTGGAAGACATCGCGGCGCTGTCCGATCCGGTGGGTAAATCCATCGCCAAATGGTCCCGGCCCAACGGGCTTGAGATTGAGCGGGTGAGAACGCCTATCGGCGTGATCGCGGTGATCTATGAAAGCCGCCCCAATGTCACAGTCGACGCCGCCGCGATTGCAGTCAAAGCCGGCAACGCCGTGATCCTTCGCGGCGGGTCCGAATGCATCAAGACATCGAAAGCGCTGTTCGACTGTTTCCATGATGCGCTTGAGGTTGCGGGCTTGCCGGACGGCGCCGCGCAATTTGTGGAGACGCCGGACCGCGCCGCCGTCGGCGCCCTTCTGTCGGGCCTTGGCGGGCGCATCGATCTTGTGATCCCTCGCGGCGGCAAGTCGCTGGTGACGCGGGTGCAGGCGGAAGCGCGCGTGCCCGTGCTCTCCCATCTCGACGGCATCTGTCATGTCTATGTGGATCGCGACGCGGATGTGAAGAAAGCGGTGGACATTGTCGTCAATTCCAAGATGCGGCGCACGGGCGTCTGCGGCGCGGCGGAGACATTATTGATTGATGAAGCAATAGCAGGCGAGGCGTGGCCGAAACTCGCCAGCGCGTTAAAGGCGAAAGGATGTGAATTACGAGGCGATGAAGCTTTGCGGAAAATCGATCCGGATCTGGCGCTAGCAAGCGAGGAAGATTTTCATACGGAATATCTTGCCCCCGTTCTTTCCGTCGCGCTCGTGGACGGCGTCGCCGGCGCGATTGAGCACATCGCGAAATACTCATCCTCGCACACCGAATCCATCGTTACGGAAAATACGGAGACCGCCGCGCGTTTCCTGAACGAAGTGGACAGCGCCATCGTCATGCACAATGCCTCGACGCAATTCGCCGATGGCGGCGAATTCGGTCTCGGCGCGGAAATCGGCATCGCCACGGGGCGCCTCCATGCGCGCGGGCCAGCCGGGGTTGAGGAGTTGACGACCTATAAGAATGTGGTGCGGGGCACAGGGCAGGTGCGGCCGTGACGGCGCACCCGGCAGATCCGATTCCGCAGCGAGCATATTCTGCTAATGATGCGCGCACGCTGAGCGCCCAAATGGAAAAAAATGACCAAAACGGGCATTTTTTCCTTGTTTGTTAACAGGCCCGGATGTAAGCGGGTTCTGCGCTGCAAAAACGGCGCGAAAGAGTAGTGAAATGCGGGCTTTGGCGGACATCAGCATGAAGGGAGAGGGCGCGGTAATCGCGGACCCGATGCTTATGGCTGTATCCCTTGTGGTGCTCGTACTCGTACTCCTTATTAGCCCCATTCGGGGAGCGGCCATGGAGCCCGCGCGCTAGTTTAGCACGACGGACCTCCGGACAGCCCGCTCCCGAAAGGAAGCGGGTTTTTTCATGCCCGGCGGTTCGTTCAGAAAAGAATGAACGGACGAGATGACGACAAAAAGATCAGACGCAATCACCAAAGGGGCCGCCAAGGCGCCGGCGCGGGCAATGCTGCGCGCCACGGGACTGGGCGACAACGAACTCGCCGGGCCCATCATTGCGGTGGTGAACACCTGGTCCACGGTGACGCCTTGCAACATGCATCTCGACAAGCTGGCCGAACCTGTCCGCGAAGGCGTTCGCCAGGGCGGCGCAACGCCGGTCGATTTCAACACCATTGTCGTTTCCGACGGCATCACCATGGGCGGCGAGGGCATGCGCGCCTCGCTGATCTCGCGTGAGGTGATTGCGGACTCGATTGAACTTGCCGTACGCGGACATTCGCTGGACGCGGCGGTCATTCTCGTCGGCTGCGACAAGACCCTGCCTGCGGCGGCGATGGCGCTTGCGCGCATGGATATACCGGGCGTCATTTTCTATGGCGGCACGATCATGGCCGGGCATTGTAAGTTCCGCGGCGAGGAAAAAGATCTTTCCATTCAGGATGTGTTCGAGGCTGTGGGCGCTCATGCAAAGGGCGATTATTCCGACGAGGAGCTGGACCAGATCGAGCGCGCGGCCTGTCCGGGCGCTGGCGCGTGCGGGGGTCAGTTTACGGCGAACACCATGGCCATGGCGCTAGCGTTTCTGGGGCTCGCCCCGATTGGCGCAGGCGACCCGCCGGCGATTGCAGAAGAAAAAACCGCGGAAGGCGTTCGCTGCGGCAAGCTGGCCGCGCAACTGGTGAAAGACGGAAAGACCGCCCGCCAGTTCATCACGGAAACAAGCTTGCGTAACGCGGCGACATCGGTGGTGGCGTCCGGCGGCTCCACCAACGCAGTGTTGCATCTGGCCGCGATCGCCGCGGAAGCCGGCGTTCCGTTCTCGATCGACCTCTTTGACGAGCTTTCGCGCACCACGCCGGTGATCTCCAATCTGAAGCCAGGTGGGCAATATCTGGCGAAAGACTTATATGCTGCAGGCGGTGTCCGCCTCTTCGGTCAGAGCCTGATGGAAGGCGGCAAAATAGAAGATACGCCAACGGTTTCGGGTGAGACGCTCTTTGCTGAATTTAACAAAGCTGAGGAAACGCCCGGCCAGAAGGTCGTGCATGCGGTCTCCGATCCGTTCAAGGAAACTGGCGGCTTGCGCATTCTTTATGGTGATCTGGCGCCTGAAGGCGGCGTTTTAAAAACCGCCGGCTATGCTGACGGCGCCTTTGAAGGAACTGCGCGCGTCTTTGATGGCGAAGAGGCCGCATTCAAGGCGGTCAATGATCGTCAGATCAAGGAGGGCGATGTCGTCGTCATTCGATATGAAGGCCCGAAAGGCGGACCCGGCATGCGTGAGATGCTGGCGACGACTGCGGCCGTCGCGGGGCAGGGTCTTGCGGGCAAGGTAGCGCTGATCACCGATGGACGATTTTCCGGCGCGTCGCACGGCTTTGTTATCGGTCATGTGGCGCCAGAGGCCGCTGTCGGCGGGCCCATTGGACTGCTTCAGGACGGCGACAAAATCATCATCGACGCCGAGGCGCGCCGCATTGATGCAGACATCGACTGGGATGCGCGCCGGGCAGCCTTCAAACCCAAAGCGCCGAACCGCATGGGCGGCGTTTTCGACAAATACGCAAAACTGGTTTCCTCGGCGTCAAAAGGCGCCGTCACCATTCAAACATCAAACGACTAAGTAAGAGGAATTTGAAAGAGATGAGAGTCTACACGGAAGACGATGCAAACCCGGCGATTGTTAAAAACGATGTTGTCGCTGTTATCGGCTATGGCAGTCAGGGCCGCGCGCATGCGCTGAACCTGCATGACTCCGGCTGCAAGGTGATTGTCGGCGTTCGCCCCGACGGCCCGGGCGCAAAGCGCGCGCAGGAAGATGGTCTGGAAGTGGCGACCGTTGCGGAAGCGAGCCGTCAGGCGAAGCTGATCGCGGTGCTGACCCCGGATATGACCCACGAACAGATTTTCAAAGAGCAGATTGAACCAAATCTGAAAGACGGCGACGCATTGTTGATGGCGCACGGCTTCACGGTGCTTTATGGCCGCATCGTTCCTCCGGCCAATGTGGACGTGATCATGGTGGCGCCGAAAGGGCCGGGCGGTCTGGTGCGGTCTGAATATGAACGCGGCCGCGGCGTGCCGAGCCTGTTCGCCATTCATCAGGATGCGACCGGTCAGGCGAAGGACCGGGCGCTCGCCTATGCAAGCCTGATCGGCGGCGCCTCTGCGGGCGTTATCGAAACGACCTTCCGTGAGGAAACGGAAACTGATCTTTTCGGCGAACAGGCGGTTCTTTGCGGCGGCGCATCGGAGCTCGTGATCGCCGGTTTTGAAACCTTGGTGGAAGCCGGCTACCAGCCGGAAATCGCCTATTACGAATGCCTCCACGAATTAAAACTGATCGTCGATCTGTTTTATGAAGGCGGCATCTCACGCATGCATGATTTCATTTCCGAGACTGCGAAATATGGCGATTTCGTTTCCGGTCCGCGCGTCATCAACGCGGAAACGAAACAGCGTATGAAAGAAGTGCTGACCGATATTCAGAACGGCAATTTCGCGCATGACTGGATCGTTGAAAACCAGGCTGGCAAGGTTCGCTACAACCAGATGCTGCGCGCCGACCTGGAGCACCCAATCGAAAAGACCGGCAAGGAATTGCGCGCACGCATGTCCTGGTTGAAGCCGGGCGCCAACACAAAACCAAACTGAGGCCTGACATGACTGCTTCTCAAGCGAAACAAGAGACAAAGACGGCGGCGTTGACCAAGTCGGGCGCTGAGCTTCTCCTTGATGCGCTGGAGGAGCAGGGTGTGGAAGTGATTTTCGGTTATCCTGGCGGCGCCGTGTTGCCGATCTATGATGCGCTTTATGCACGCGACACCATCCGCCACATTCTGGTGCGCCATGAACAGGGCGCACTACATGCGGCGGAGGGCTATGCTCGCTCTACGGGCAAGGTCGGCGTCGCGCTGGTCACGTCGGGTCCCGGCGCGACCAATGCGGTCACGGGCCTTGCCGACGCGCTTCTGGATTCTATTCCGATCGTTTGTATTACGGGGCAAGTTGCGCGGCCCCTGATCGGGACTGATGCTTTTCAGGAATGCGACACCACAGGCATCACTCGCTCCTGCACCAAATATAACTATCTGGTGAAATCATCGCACACGCTGTCAACGACAGTGCACGAGGCGTTTCACGTCGCGCGCAATGGCCGCCCGGGGCCCGTCCTGATCGACATTCCAAAAGATATTCAGTTCGAGGCGGCGCAATACACGTCGCGTGCAGACGCGCGTAACCGCAATTGCATTGTCACGCCCGAGATTGACCCTAACCAGATCGATCAGGTCGTGGATTTAATGCGCTATGCACGCCGTCCGGTTTTTTATACGGGTGGCGGCGTTATCAATGCCGGTCCCGAAGCGTCGAAATTATTGCGTGAGCTTGCAAAGGCGACCGGTTTTCCGGTGACGTCAACGCTTATGGGGCTCGGCGCTTTTCCTGCGTCCGATCCGCAATGGCTGGGCATGCTGGGCATGCACGGTTCCTACGAAGCGAACAACGCCATGCATGATTGCGATTTGATGATCTCGATCGGCGCGCGGTTCGATGACCGTGTGACGGGTCGGCTGGATGCTTTCTCTCCGAATTCGCGCAAGGTCCATATCGATATCGATCCGTCTTCGATCAACAAGAACGTGCCTGTCGATATCGGCATTATCGGCGACGCCGGCGCCGTCATGGCGGCGATGCTTGCTGAATGGAAAAGGCGCGACAAGGAAGAGAATCACGACCGTGGCCGGATTGCAGGCTGGCTTGAGCAGGTCGATGGCTGGCGCGCGCGTAAGTCTTTTCAATATGCGCCGGCGAAAGACGCCATCAAGCCGCAATATGCGATCGAGCGCCTTTATGCGCTGACGCGTGACAAGAATGTCTATGTCACGACCGAAGTCGGCCAGCATCAGATGTGGGCCGCCCAGCATTTTCATTTCGATGAACCAAACCGCTGGATGACGTCCGGCGGACTTGGCACCATGGGTTATGGCTTGCCGGCGGCGCTCGGCGTTCAGACGGCTTATCCCGATGCGCTTGTCATCGATATCGCCGGCGACGCCTCGGTGCAAATGACCATGCAGGAAATGTCGGCGGCGGTGCAGCATGACCTGCCGATCAAGATCTTTATTCTGAACAACGCTTATCTCGGTATGGTTCGCCAGTGGCAGGAGCTTCTTCACGGTGGGCGCTATTCCCACTCCTACTCCGATAGCTTGCCGGACTTTGTGAAGCTTGCCGAAGCCTATGGCGGACACGGCATTCAGGCGACGACGCCCGATGAGCTCGACGCCAAGATTATTGAAATGATTGAATCGCCAAAACCAGTGCTGTTTGATTGTGTCGTTACGCAGGAAGAAAACGTCTTCCCGATGATCCCGTCGGGCGCCGCGCATAATGAAATGCTGTTTGGTGAGATGCAGGAAGGCGCCGTTTCGGAACAAGGGAAGACACTGGTATGACCGCCGCTAACTCAACATCGGGCGCGCCGTCCCAGTCGGTCTATCCGGTCACGCGTGATGAAGGCGCGGAACGCGAAGTCATTCTCGCCGTCATCGTCGATAACGAACCCGGGGTTTTGTCTCGTGTTGTCGGTCTTGTCTCCGCGCGCGGCTACAATATTGAAAGCCTCACGGTCGCGGAAACCGATGTCGAAAAACACACATCGCGCATCACCGTGGTGACGACCGGAACGCCTTCCAAGATCGAACAGATCAAGGCGCAGCTGGGGCGGCTGGTTCCGGTTCGCCGGGTTATTGACGTTTCGGCGGAAACTGATGCGCTGGAGCGCGAACTGGCTCTGATCAAAGTTGTCAATGACGGTGAAAACCGTCTGGAAGCGATGCGTCTGTCGGATATATTCCGCGCCCGCGCCCTCGATACGACGCACACGTCTTTCGTATTCGAGATCACCGGTGCGCGGGAGAAAATCAACGCCTTCATCGATCTGATGAAACCTCTGGGCTTGTCAGAGGTCTCGCGCACAGGCGTCTTGTCTATTCGCCGCGGCGTTGAAAAGGATTGAAGCATGTCGCCGAGTTATTTGTTGGACCCTCTATTGAGCCTGCTCCTTAGCCCCGCGCGGTGAAATCGCCGCGCGTTAGAAATGGGCGAATACAAAGGACCTCATGCAAGGAATTCAACATGACAACGGAACAGACAGATATTAGTGACGTAGGCGTAAAGCCGGACGATCACGTCAAAATCTTTGACACTACATTACGCGATGGAGAACAGGCGCCGGGTTTCTCTATGTCCACGGACGCAAAGCTCATCGTGGCGCGGGCGCTTGAGGCGTTGAATGTCGACATCATCGAAGCGGGGTTTGCGGCCGCGTCGCCGGGCGATGCAGCGGCGATTTCGGCTGTGGCGACGGAAATCACGAGGCCGACGATCTGTTCCCTGTCACGCCTCAACGACAAGGACATCGAAGCGTCCGCCCGCGCGCTGGAGCCTGCGCGCCGCAAACGCATCCATACCTTCATTGGCACGAGCCCGACACACCGGGACGCCAAGTTGAAAATGACCAAGGACGAGATCATAGAGCGCATTGGCCGCCTCGTCGCTTTCGCTGTTCCCTTGTGCGATGAGGTTGAATTCTCGCCGGAAGACGCCATCCGCACCGAGCGGGATTATCTGATCGAAGCGGTGAACACGGCCATCGAGGCCGGCGCCACAACCATCAATATCCCGGACACCGTCGGTTACACGACGCCGGAAGAAATCGTCGATCTTTTCCGTTTTCTCAAAGAGAACGCCAAAGGCGCCGAGAAAGTAACCTTCTCAACGCATTGTCATGACGATCTCGGTATGGCGGTGGCGAATTCCCTTGCGGCTGTGCGCGGCGGCGCCCGTCAGATTGAGTGTGCGATCAATGGCATCGGTGAACGCGCGGGGAATTGCTCTCTGGAAGAAGCGGTGATGGCTATCAAAACCCGCCGTGATTTTTTCAATTTGCAAACGCAGATCGAGACGGAGAAAATCTATCCGGCGAGCCTTGCTCTGGCGCGCGTCACCCACAATCCGATCCCGCGCAACAAGGCGATTGTCGGCAAAAACGCTTTCGCCCATGAATCCGGGATACACCAGCACGGCGTGCTGGCTGATAAACGCACCTATGAAATCATGGACGCTGAATCAGTTGGTATGCCCGCAAATTCCATCGTCTTGGGCAAGCATTCCGGTAAACATGCCGTGCGCGCGCGCGCTGAAGCTTTAGGTTTCAAAATCTCGCCGCAAAAAGTCGAGGACATTTTCCCGGATTTCAAAAAACTTGCGGATACAACGCGCGAAGTGACTGACGCCCAGCTTGTGAAATTGATCACCGGCAATTCCGCCGTGGATGGGCGGATGGGGCCGTGGCGTATGCGCCGCTCGGATCTTCATATTGACATGGAGGAAGGGACGAAGCCTTACGCGCGCGTTACGCTTGAGCACGACAGCGGCGATCAACACACCGTCACCCATGAAGGCATCGGGCCTATCGACGCGGCGTTCGCCGCGGTTTGCGCCATTACCGATGTGGCGGGGCGCATTAAGTCCATTGACCTTCACCACGAGGCTGAAGAGGGCGTTGTGCGCGCTGACGCCGTCGTGACGGTTGATGGCCGTGATTACGCCGGCAAAGGCAAGGAGGTTGATATCGCCGATGCGGCGGTCGCCGCGTTTGTCGCGGCGATCAATCAGGCGGCGGCGATCCGCGCCGTCGGTGAGGCTAGTTTTTCAAATGAGGCGGCGGCGTCATGAGTGAGTTGAATTCCAGTCCAAAATCCTTGTTTGACAAATTATGGGAGCGTCATGTTGTCGTTGAAGAAACGGCTGATGCGCCCGCGGTGATTTATATCGACCTTCATCTTATTCATGAGGTGACATCGCCCCAGGCCTTTTCGGTACTCGACGGGCGGGGCTTAAAGGTTCGCAGACCGGACAAAACTTTCGGCACGCTCGATCATTCGACGCCGACTTTGCCGGCGAACGCCAAGGGTGAGCTTCCTTATGCGACGCCGGAAGCGAAAATCCAGGTAGAGACGCTCATCAAAAACTGTGAAACGCATGGGATTGAGCTGTTGAATCTCGGCGATCCACGCCGGGGCATCGTTCATGTGATCGGACCGGAGCTTGGGCTGACCCAGCCGGGTAAAACGATTGTCTGCGGCGACAGTCATACCTCGACCCATGGCGCCTTTGGCGCGCTCGCTTTCGGGATTGGCACGACGGAAGTGGGCCATGTGCTTGCAACGCAGTGTGTGTTGCAGCGAAAGCCGAAATCCATTCGCGTTAATTTTGATGGCGCACTTCCCGATGGTGTCGGCGCCAAAGACATGGCCCTCGCCATGATTGCCCAGATCGGCGCCGATGGCGGCCAGGGCTGCGCGATTGAATTCGCCGGAGAGGCAGTGCGTAACCTGTCCATGGATGGGCGCATGACGCTATGCAACATGTCGATTGAGGCGGGCGCGCGCTTTGGCATGGTGGCCCCGGATCAGACGACATTCGAATGGCTGCATGGCCGTGATTTCGCGCCGAAGGATCTTGCCTGGAATGAAGCGCTGGCCGACTGGATGGAGCTGAAGACCGATCTCGGCGCCGGTTTTGACCGGGAGGTGCATGTGGATGCCGCAAATATCCGTCCCATGATCACCTATGGCGTCTCGCCCGACGCCGCGGCGCCGGTCGATGAAATGGCGCCAAGCCCTGAGACCGACGCCGAACATCACGCGGCGGATTACATGCAGTTTGCGGCTGGCAAACCGTTTTCCGACGTGGCCGTCAATCGCGTGTTTATCGGGAGTTGCACGAACTCACGCCTGTCGGATCTGCGCGAAGCGGCGATTGTTATGCGTGGCCGGAAAGTTAAAGCGGGCGTCATTGCGCTCGTCGTCCCGGGCTCCGAGGCGGTAAAGCGCGCTGCGGAAGCGGAAAAACTTCATGAAGTGTTTCTCGCCGCTGGCGCTGAATGGCGCGAGCCCGGCTGCTCCATGTGCATCGCGATGAACGGCGATTCCGGCAATCCCGGGGAGCTTGTCGTCTCGACCTCGAACCGCAATTTCATTGGACGCCAGGGCAAGGGCGTGCGCACCGTGCTGGCGAGCCCCGCAACCGCAGCAGCGTCGGCGATTGAAGGCCATATCGCCGACCCGCGCCCGTATCTTTTTGCGCGGGAGAGCGCCTGATGTCATTTGATCCAATTAAAACCCTGACCTCGCGCACGGTCGTGTTGCGGCAGGAAAATATCGACACCGATCAGATTATTCCGGCGCGCTTCCTGACGACGACCGTCAAAGACGGTCTCGGTAAATCCGCTTTTTATGACTGGCGTTATGACGAAGATGGCCGGCCGAAAAATTCGTCCGTCTTCAATGGCGTAAACCCGGCGACGCATAAAATCCTTGTGGCGGGATCGAACTTTGGCTGTGGTTCTTCGCGGGAGCATGCGCCATGGGCGCTTTCGGATTTTGGATTCCGCGCGGTGATCAGTTCTGACATTGCCGATATCTTTAAAAGCAACGCCCAGAAAAATGGCTTTCTGCCTGTTGAAGTTGATGAAGAAACCCATAAAAAACTGCTCGCATCACCTGGCGCGGAAGTCACCATTGATCTTGAAAATTGTGAAGTGACATTTGGCGATGGCGAAAAAGGAAGCTTTCCGATTGAGGCTTTTGCGCGCCGCTGTCTCCTCGACGGTGTTGACCCGCTTGGCCATCTGTTGAATCAGGCGCCTGAAATCGAAGCCTACGAAAGATAAGAATATGGCGATGATTGCTTTTCTGCCCGGCGACGGCGTCGGACCCGAAGTCACGGACGCGGCGAAACGTGTGCTCGAAGCGGCTGCGAAGAACTTCTCCCTGACGCTGGAATTCAAGGACTGTTTCTTTGGCGGCGCCGCAATCGACGCTTGCGGCGATCCGTTTCCTCCGGAAACGAAAGAGGCGTGCCTGGCGGCTGACGCTATTTTTCTTGGCGCCATTGGCGGGCCCAAATGGGATAAGGCGAAGCGCCGGCCCGAGGCGGGTCTCCTCGAAATGCGCAAGGCGCTCGGCGTTTACGCCAATCTTCGCCCTGTCAGTGTCGCCGACGGGATGGAGCATCTGTCGCCATTGCGAGAGGCCCGCGTCAAAGGCGTTGATATGTTGATTGTGCGCGAGCTTACGGGCGGCATGTATTTCGGAGACCGCACCGAAGGCGACGACCGCGCTACTGATGAATGTCTATACACAAAAGAAGAAGTGACGCGTGTTGCGCGGATCGCCTTCGAAGCGGCGCGAAAACGCGAGGGCCGTGTGACGTCCGTCGACAAGGCGAATGTGCTCGCCACCAGCCGCCTGTGGCGCAACGCCGTCGAGGAATTGCATGCAGCTGAGTATAAAGACGTCGAGCTCTCTCATATGCTGGTCGACGCCATGGCTATGAAGCTTATTCAGGCGCCGGCGGAGTATGATGTGATCCTCACCGAAAATCTTTTCGGCGATATTTTGAGCGATGAAGCCTCCGTGCTCTCGGGGTCTATCGGCCTTGCCCCATCGGCGTCATTAGGCGACGGGACGCGTGGTTTGTATGAGCCGATCCACGGCTCCGCGCCGGACATCGCGGGGCAGGGGAAAGCCAATCCCGTCGGCGCGATCATGAGCGCGGCGATGCTGTTGCGCTATAGTTTGAATGAAGCCGCCGCAGCCGATTCAATTGAAGCGGCGGTTTCAAAAGCGCTTGCGTCCGGCCGCGGCACTGGCGATATCGGCGGGGAAGACAATACGGCGTCGTTTACGGATGCGGTTGTGGAGTTGATCGGGTAAGGCCGCCCAATCTCACTCCATAATATCCTCATTCCACAATTCTGGCTTTTCGCGGATGAAGCGCGCCATCAGCTCGAGCGACGCCGGATGCGCGACGTCGATTACCTCTACGCCGCGAGAGCGCAGGAATTCTTCATTGCCGCCGAAATTCTGTGTGTCGTTGATGACGACGCGCGGAATTTTGAACTGAACGATGGTTCCCGAACACATCATGCAGGGCGAGAGAGACGTGTAGAGCGTCAAATCGCGATAGCTTTTCTGACGTCCCGCCTTGCGCAAACAATCCATCTCGCCATGGGCAATCGGGTCGCCTTGCTGCACTCGCTGATTATGCCCGGCGGCGATTAGCTCAGACCCTCGCGCCAGCGCCGAGCCAATGGGAAGGCCTCCTTCATCATAGCTCTTTTTGGCTTCCCTATAGGCGCGTTCAATGAAATCGCGGTCGTAATCGTTGAGCATCATGGTCCTCCTGATAGACAAGGCCAGTTTCATGATTGATAAAGGCCAATATTAATAAGGACTAGCCGCCGCCAAGACAATCGAGGTTTCATGCACGACAATCTCACTGTGGTCGATCATCCGCTGATCCAGCACAAGCTGACAATTTTACGGGACAAGAACACTTCAACGGCGCAATTCCGCCAGGTCTTGCGGGAGGTCGCGGTCATTCTTGGCTGCGAGGTCACCAAAGACCTGACCCTCGGCAAAATTGATGTCGAAACGCCGCTGGAAAAAATCAGCGCGCCCTATCTTGAAGGCAAAAAACTCTGCTTCGTATCGATCCTTCGCGCGGGTAATGGGCTATTAGATGGGTTGCTCGATCTTATTCCATCAGCGCGTGTCGGGCATGTTGGCATACAGCGCGATCATGAAACGCTGGAAGCGCATCGCTATTATTTCAAGACGCCCGACAAGCTTGATGAGCGTCTCGTTATTGCAGTGGACCCTATGCTGGCGACTGGGAACACCGCCATCGACGCGGTTAATGAACTGAAGAAAGCGGGCGCAAAACAGATGAAGTTTCTCTGCCTCGTCGCCGCGCCCGAAGGCGTCGAAAAACTTTCAAAGGCGCATCCGGACGTGCCCATTGTTACGGCGGCGCTCGACCGGAAATTGAATGAGATTGGATATATTCTGCCTGGTCTAGGTGACGCGGGCGATCGAATTTACGGCACCAAAGGCTGATACGCGGCCGATCCCCCAACCGTTGCGAATAGGGAAAAGGGCTTGTTATGGGACTGGATAATAGACCGCTGATGCTTGTGGATATTGGCGGTACAAACACCCGTATTTCCGACAGCGACGGCGCGATTCGAGCGTATAAAAATGACGACTTCGATTCTTTTGAGTCTGTGCTGGATGCTTATTCCGCTGAAAGTGGAAATCAGCGCGGCTCCATTCTGATTTCTGCTGCGGGGCCTGAAGAATTTGGTGCTGATCGTATTGTGGGTTTTGCCGAGCGTATTGTTCTTACGAACCGTGGCTGGATCATAGACCGAAACAAGTTAATCAGCGCCGGCTTTTCAGAGGTCAGGCTGTTCAATGATCTCTATGCGGCGACATATGGTGTTCGCGCTGTCAGTCGGCATTCGCTAGAGAATTTTCGCCCGCTATGCGGCGCCGGATTTGAAGCAGAAGCGCCATTCGCCGTTGTCGGCGTCGGTACCGGAACCGGTTGCGGCGTTTTCTTACCGGACGACCGAGCGCTGCCGACCGAAGCCGGCCACATGCCGGCGGCAATCGATCCAAAACTGGCTGAACGTTTTCACGCGTCTGGCGTTTTGGCCTGTCATCCGAAATATGAGCACATTATCTCCGGGAGTGGTCTTGAAACGCTCATCAAAGTCTACGGATCGCCTACTCATCTGAAAAAGCCGTCGGATATTCCGGATGCGGCCCGCGCAGGCGACGCGACGGCGCTGGAAATCATTGCGGAGTTCAACAAAGCGCTGGGCCGTTTTTTGACGTCAGTTGTTGTCGCCTATCGCGCTATTGGCGGTGTATGTATCGTCAGCGATTTTCTTCGCGAATGGGGTGATTTACTCGACGGAGCGCGCATTGGCTCGCAATATTTGAAAGACGTGCCGAGTGCGTTGCAGAGCGCGCCGGTGGTTCTGATCGATCATGACCAGGTGCCGCTTGAGGGGTTGCGGTATCTCGCAGTGTTAAGTCGATAGCGCTCAAATTGAGCCGTCGCGCTGCTTGCGATCGGATCGGAACCGGCGTGACACGTTGCAATTGTGCGTCGCTTACTGGGTCAGCTCAGGCTGATCGGTCTTTAACTCGTGCGAAATACCCTGAAGTTCTTTCGGAATGTAATTTTCGTCATGTTTGGCGAGAATGGTCTGCGCAACGAAGACGCCATTCTCGCTAAAGGCGCCTTGGGCGATGACGCCCTGACCTTCGCGGAAGAGATCGGGAACAATGCCTGAATAGGTGACGGGCATGGTCGCGCCGCCATCGGTCACCCGAAATGAAATCTCCAGCCCGTCGCCATGGGTGAGACTGCCGGTCTCCACCAGCCCGCCAAGGCGGATGCGCGCACCTGGCTCGATCACCGCTTCGGTCGCTTCGCTGGGAGTGTAGAAATAGGCGATATTGCGCTGGAGCGCCGTGAAAACAAGCGCAGCGGCGGCGGCGAGGAGGACGCCTCCGCCCACGACAAGTCCCAGACGCCGGTTTCGGTGGATCGGTTTCATAGGCCTGATGTAGCGCGTCGCCGCCCGGTCGCCAAATGAACTCGCGCCGGGCCGATTGTCGCGGGGATTTCGCCTGTCAAAGCAGGGGCGAATTGCCGTAAAGACGGGGCCATGAGCCCTTACCGCCGCGCCATCTCTCTTACCGCCGCCGACGCCGGGTGCGACCGCGCCGGGGCGGCGATTGTGCGCGGCGTCTTCTTTTCCTTGGCGCCAGGTGAAGGGATGCAGCTTTTCGGGCCAAACGGCTCCGGCAAGTCGAGCCTTCTTTCCATGTTCGCAGGGCTACTCCGCCCGGTCGAAGGCGCCGTTGAATGGCGTGTTGATGGCGCTGTGAGCAATAAGGCGCCGGAGGGAGGCGTGTTTTTTCTGGGTCATGACGCCAGCGTCAAACCGGCGCTGACCGCCGAGGAGAATTTGCTCTTCTGGGCGCAGGTCAATGGCGGCGGCGATGTCGACGCTGCATTGGACGCCGTCGATGCAGTTGCTTTTCGCCATCTTAGGGCGGGACGTCTGTCTGCGGGTCAGCGGCGGCGCGTGGATCTGGCCCGTGCGCTGCTTGCCGATCGGGAGGTGTGGCTCCTGGATGAACCGACGGCGGCTATCGACAGAGATGGCGTCAGAGTCATCCGCAGGCTGATCGATGGCCATCTTTCACGGGGCGGGATCGCGATTGTTGCGACCCATGACGATCTCGGTGGCGGCTTCAAGCGCTTGGAGCTTGCGCGATGAGACTTGCCCTCGCCATTCTCTTACGTGATCTGAAGTCGGCGTTCCGTTCCGGCGGCGGATGGTTTTACGCGCTGTTTTTTTTCGCGGTGTTTACAGCGCTTGCGGCGATTGCATTTGGCCCGTCTCTGGAGGCGCTGGCGATTGCTGCGCCGGCCGCGTTATGGCTCGCGGCGGCGCTCGCGATACAGTTCGCCGCCGGAGAGCTTTTTGAGCGGGATATGCATGACGGCTCCTTGCGGGTGCTGGCGGCGGAGCAGCAGGGGCTGTTTTCCTATTGGCTCGCCAAGGCCGCTTTTCTGACGCTGACGGCGGCGGCGCCGTTGATCATTGCTGCGCCGTTTTTCCTGACCATGCTCGGTATTTCGTTTGCACAAGGAGCGGGCGCCGCGCTCATTCTTGCAATCGGGGCGCCGGCGCTGGTGTTTATTGCGGTGCTGACGTCTGCCTTGAGCGCGGGACTGCGCGCCGGCGGACTACTCGCCATGATTATTGCGGCGCCGTTCACTGCGCCGGTTCTGGTGTTTGGCGTTACGGCGGCGAAGGCGTTCTTGTGGGCAGGCGGCGTCTTCGGGCCTGAGACCTTGATTTTGGGCGCCCTTAGCCTGTTTATGGCGGCCGCGACTCCCGTTTTCGCCATTGCTGCGTTACGCGTCAGTCTCGAATAGGAGCATCATGGTTCATGTGGAGCCGTTTTTCCAATCCAGCTAAATTTGAAGCTTTCGCGCGCGGCGCCGGGCCGGTGGCTTTCGGCGTTTTTTTTGTCGGCGCGCTGTACGGTCTTTACGCGGGACTGTTTATGGCGCCCGCCGATTACCAGCAGGGTGACTCCGCGCGCATCATGTATGTGCATGTGCCGGCGGCCTGGACGGCCATGGCCTCTTACACATTCATCGCCGGGATGAGCCTGATCGCTTTTGTCTGGCGCCATTCTCTCGCAGATGTCGCTGCACGCGCCGCCGCGCTTCCGGGGGCTGTCTTCACCGCGCTGGCGCTTTTTACGGGCGCCGTCTGGGGCAAGCCCACTTGGGGCGCCTATTGGGTGTGGGACGCACGGCTTACGTCCATGCTGCTGTTGCTCTTTATTTATTTCGGATACATGGCGGTGTGGCAGGCGGTGCCGGAAACCGCGCGCGCTGCGCGCTTTGCGCGCATCCTCGCGCTGGTCGGGTTCATCAATATTCCCATCATCAAGTTTTCAGTGGATTGGTGGAACTCACTGCATCAAACGAGCAGCGTCATGCGGCTTGACGGGCCGACCATTCATCCAAGCATGCTGTGGCCGCTATTGGGCATGGCGATCGCTTACACGGCGCTTTTCGCCTGGCTGGTCTTCACGGGCATGCGCGCGGCGCTGATCCGTCAGCGCCTTGAGGCGCGCGGACGGCGCGCGCCTAGCCGGCCCACGACAGAGGAGGCGGCGTAATGGATTTCAGCGCCCACACGACGCCGTATATTCTTGTCGCTTACGCGGTTTCGATCATTGCAATTGTTGCGCTGATTGTCTGGCGGATCACGCAGCTTAAAAAGGCTGAGTCAGACGAAAAAACGGCGAAGGATTAGCCCGCTTTTTTCGCCTCATTGATCATGGCGCGAAGGTTCTCTTCGCTCCAGCCGACCATAACATCAACAAAGGCGCCGTTGGTCGACGTGACGATAAAGGCTGGTGTCCCGTCGACGCCCATTTCCTGAGCGAGAAGGTGGTTCGCCTCGATCATGTCGGGAATTGAACCGCTATCGATCTCGGCGTTCATCTTTTTCACATCAAGACCGTGCTTGCGGGCGAGGCCGTCAACACGCTCCTTGGTCAGGACCCCTGATGATCCAAGCATATCGAAATGGAAATCGAGAAACTTGTCGCTGTCACGCGCGGCCAGCGCCATTTCCGCCGCATAAGCGGATTCTTCGCGCAGGATCGGCAGTTCACGGAACACGATTTTGACATCGGCGTCTTTGTTGACAACGTCTTTGACGAGACCCGCAGCGGTTTTGCAGTAACCGCAGTGATAGTCGTAAAGCTCAATCACCGCGACTTTCGCCGTTTCCGGCTTTTTGCCGGCAACATGGCTGGTCGCCGGGTCGAGAAGAAGGCTTATATTTTCTTTCGCGGCGGTTTTTGCGCGCTCAACTTCGGCCATGCGCTGTTCAACGCTATAGGCGTTGACCGCTTCAATAATGACTTCAGGATTTTCCATGAGATAGGCGCGTACAATCTCGCCGATCTCTTCTTCTTGAAGTTCGGAGAACGAAGTCGACACTTGGGCGTGCGACGCTTTTGGCGTCGCTTCTTTCTGTTGTGCGGCGGAATAACCAACGGCAAGGGCGCCGAGGAGGAAAGACCCTGCAAGCGCAGCCCCGATCGCGATCTTTGTATTCTTCTGCATGACGTTCTTCACTCCTGTCCCCCTGAAGGCGTTCTTAGCGCCGCTTGGTGTGGATTTTGTTTAATTGCTGTCGATGACGATCGGATCAGGTACGTCCGGTGTTTTCTTTTCTTCCGGCTGGCGCTTTTCGGGCGCAGGTATAGGAGCAGGTTCAGCGGAAGGCAGCGGCGGCGCGCCTTCTGCAGGCTGGGTCGCGAGGATGATGTCCATCGCCTGGCGCCATTCTGCGGTGCCGCGTTCAAGACCGGGCAGGGCGCGGCGTGCGAAATGGTTTGCGTCTCCTTGCGCGCCTGACTGGAACCGGGATTCAGCCGTCGCGAGATCGGCCTTCGCCGTTTCGCCTTGCTCCGCATAAGCGCGGGCGAGTTCATACCAGGCGAAACCATTGTCCTTTTCTTCGGTGACGGCGCGTTTTAGATGCATCGTTGCTTCAGCGATCAGGTCCGGCTCGTTCGACGCGATCAGTGAGCGCGCCAGATTGATCCGCATCAGCGCATTGTCGGGAATAAGCTCCACTGTCTTACGATGAGGCGCGATGGATTCATTCGTGCGGCCATATTCAAACAGGATCTGCCCTTCAAGTTCATTGAAATAGGGGTTGTCCGGATGTGCGGCAGTCAGCTTGCGGACTTCTTCGAGCGCCTTGTCGATTTCCGAATGGCGGTAATAGGCGACGGCGCGCGCATAACGCGCCGGGTCAGATTGATCCGATAGGGGATAGTCACGCAGAGTCTGCAAGGGTTCATGGAGAAACCCTTTGATCTTCGCCTGAATGAGCCGGAGGCGCTGGATATCTTCCGGGCTGTCCTGAACATTGAAATAAGGAGATTCCATCGCCCGCGTTTGCAGCGCTGAGTAGCGTTCATTTGCGAGCGGGTGTGATTGCAGGAATGGATTGATGCGCTGGCCGGTGATGATCTGGTAGTTGCGCATGCGGCCCCAGATATCCATCGCGCCTTTGGTCGATTTACCGAGGCGGTCGAGATAGGTGATGGAAGACTGGTCGGCGGTCGCTTCCTGGCTGCGGCTGTAGACGAGATAGTCTTTGATCGCGATGTTCTGGCCGAGGCCGAGCAGGCCAATGCCCGCTTCAGGCGCGCCCGCTGCGATGGCGGCGCCGGCGAGAAGAAGGCCGAGGATCATTGGCGTGCCCGCATTCGCCATGGCTTCCGCAGATCGTGCGCCATGATTGCCGGCGAGGTGACCCGCTTCGTGCGCTATCACGCCTTCGATTTCGTTTGGGGTTTTGGCGAAGGTGAACAGACCTGAGTTGACGCCCATATAGCGTCCGCCTGCAAAGGCGTTAAAGGTCGGGTCGTTGACGATGATAATTTCGATGGAATTGGGGTTCAGCCCAGCGGCTGCAAAGATCGGCCGGGAATAGTCTTCCAGCCATTGCTCGATTTCCGCATCGCGCAAGGTGGAAATGCCTTGCGCCTCGGCCGCAACCGGGGCCGCCGCCGTGACAAGGGCTGCCAGCGCGGCGAGCGACTTCCGCACGCGCAATCCGAAACTCGGTGACGCTTTACTTGCCTGCGCTTTTACTGACTGCAACGGCATGGTTTACCCTTTCGCACGCCCCCGAAATGAATATGGCGCATGCAAAGCCCAGTCTAAGGGCGCTTTGCGGCGATTTCGAGATGCGGCGCCTTACGGCGCCGCATTTGTGAGTGCGGCGATTAGCGCCAGTCAGGCGTCGCCGCCACGGCTCCACCAACCTTTTTTCTTTGGTTTTTCAACGGCTGGCTGAGGCGCGCCTGCGAGATCGGCGGAAGCCGTCTCTTCAGGCTCGTCCTTGGCGGCGGTTTCAGGCTCGGCCTCCGCTGGGGCCGGTTCCGGCTCCGGCGCATCATGGCCGTTTGTGTGAGCGGCGCCATTGGCCTTTGGCGACTGTTCGCTTGCTTGCGCATCCTGGTCCTGAGCGGGCTCAGCGTCTGTCGCCTCAGGTTCAGATGCTTCCGGCGCGCTTGCTTTTTCGCCGCCGTCCTCGCCGCCATCGCCTTGCGGACTGTCCTCGGCCTTGGCGGCGTTCTCTTTGTCCTGACCGTCCGTCGTATCTTCGTCGCGATTACGGCGATTGCGGCGGCCGCCACGGCGGCCTCTACGGCGACGGCGGCGTTTGTCACCATCGTCGTCCGTGTCGCTATCACCGTCACGGGCTTCTTGCTCAGGGGCGTTGTCGCTGTCGCTTTCGTCATCGCCTGACGAAGATGAGGTGTCGTTATCACGGGCCTCGACATTGTCGCGATCCTTGCGGCGACGGCGGCGGCGGCGTTTCTTGCGCTCGCCGTCGCGTTCTTCGCTATCGGAGTCGTCGCTTGCAGCTTCCGCTTCTGGCTCATCGTCAATTTCTACAAGTTCCGTCTGGTCGGCGCGGATGACTTGCGGCGTATCGACAGGTTCACGCGGGACGCCGGCTTTTTCCAGCAGATAGTCGTCGCCGGTGCGGTCCGTGTCAGGAATAAGCTGAACCGTGACGCCGTTCGCATCCTCAATGCGCTTCAGCCAATCGCGGTGATGGTTGAGCACATAGACGGTGACCTCAAGTGAGGCGTGAACGGAAATAATACCGGCGCGGCCTGTTGCGGCTTCGCCTTCGACTGCGCGCAAAATTCTGAGCGCCGCCATTTCCGCAGAGCGAATGACGCCGGCGCCGGCGCAGGTGGGGCAGGCTTGTGTGGTGCCGTCAATAATGCCGGAGCGTCTGCGTTGACGAGACATCTCCAAAAGACCGAAATTGGAAATCCGTCCGAGCTGGATGCGCGCGCGGTCATTCTTGATCGCGTCTTTCAGCGCCTTTTCAACCTTGCGGTTGTTGCGCTGCTCTTCCATGTCGATGAAATCGAGCACGATGAGGCCGGCAAGGTCGCGCATGCGGAACTGGCGGGCCGCCTCGTAAGCGGCTTCGATATTCGTCTTGAGCGCCGTCTGCTCGATATTGCGTTCGCGCGTGGCGCGCCCGGAGTTGACGTCGATGGCGATCAGGGCCTCGGTCTGGTGGATGACGATATAGCCGCCGGATTTGAGGCGCACCGTCGGCTGATACATGCCGTCAAGCTGCTGTTCGACGCCGTGTTTGAGGAAGATCGGCGCTGAGCCCTTGTAAGGCTGCACATGCTTTGCATGACTTGGCATCAGCATTTTCATGAAGTCTTTGGCTTCGCGATATCCAGCTTCGCCTTCGACCTGCACTTCGCCGATATCCTTGTCGTATAGATCGCGGATAGCGCGCTTGATGAGGCTTGCTTCCTCGTAAATCAGACAAGGCGCAATGGATTTTAGGGTCAGGCTGCGAATGTTCTCCCATAAACGCAGGAGATAATCATAGTCGCGCTTGATCTCGACCTTGGTGCGTTTGGCGCCGGCGGTGCGGATAATCAGCCCCATGCCTTGCGCGACATCAAGACTGTTCACCACGCGGCGCAGGCGTTTGCGGTCGGTGGAATGCGGGATTTTGCGGGAGATGCCGCCGCCGCGTGCGGTGTTCGGCATCAAGACGCAATAGCGACCGGCAAGAGACATATAGGTCGTGAGCGCCGCGCCCTTATTGCCGCGTTCTTCTTTTACGACCTGCACGAGGAGAATCTGGCGGCGCTTGATGACTTCCTGAATCTTGTAGTTGCGCAGGAGTTGCGAGCGGCGGCGCTTGGCGTCCTTGTAACGCTCAAAAAGGTCGTCGCGCTCTTTGGCTTTGCTGCGCTTTGTCTCCGGCGTTTCGTCGTCGTCATCGTCTTCATCGCCCTCTGACTCATCATCTGAATCGGACTCGGCGGCGCTGGCTTCGGTTGCGTCTGCGTCGTCATTTTCGTCCGCGCTGTCGCCGCCGTCCTCATCTGCGGCGGTGTCTTCCGCCGCGGCTTCTACAGCGTCGTCATCGGACTCGGTTTCGTCCTCATCGTCTTCGTCGGTTTTCACCGCGACAGAAGCGCCATTGTCTTCGTCTTCTTCGCCGTCCTCTTCCTCCTCTTCTTCCTCGGAAGGATCGCCTTTGATTTCATCTGTCGGATCAGCGTCGTCGTCATCGTCTTCTGAGATGGCGTCCAGCGTGTCGTCACCTGCGTCGTCCTCATTGTCAGAAGCGTCGTCGTCCTGATCATCGGAATTGCGGGCGCGCCGGCGACGCTTGTTGCGGCCGGTGTTTTCTTCCGCATCCTCGTCATCATCTTCGTCGTCGTGATCCTCATCGCCGCGCGAGGAGAGTTCGAGTTCGGCTGCAAGTTCGGCGACTTCAGCCTCAGCGCGTTGCAGCGCCTGCCGGTCGGAAACCGGGATCTGGTAATAGTCGGGATGAATCTCACTGAAGGCGAGAAATCCATGGCGGTTGCCGCCATATTCCACGAAGGCCGCCTGAAGGGACGGTTCAACGCGCGTGACCCGCGCCAGATAAATGTTGCCTCTTAGAGGCTTGCGGGCCTCTGATTCAAAATCAAAGTCCTCGACTTTTCCATGGTCGAGCACCGCGACGCGCACCTCTTCGGGGTGTGCCGCGTCGATCAGCATCTTTTTTGTCATTGTATAGGGCTCCGCAATACGCTGGCTGCGCCGACGCATTGCATGTGTTGGATCGCTGCTGGATCAGGCCCGCGCGCAGTGTCTCACGCGCCAGACAGGAAACCTGTCGGGTGGCGGCGGAGAATATCGGGGCGGTCCCTGTCATCAGCGAAAGCTGTTTTTCCTGTACCGGCATGCCGGCGAATGAGAGAGCCGGAAATCCGGCGTGTAGGTTTGCCGGACATCCGGCGAATTATTTGCGCCGGCGAGCCGGCAGGACTTGGTTTCGGCGCTGGGCGCCAGAGTTGGTTTCGACGTAAAACGCCGGGGCGGCGCAACCGCGCCTGATTTGCTCCTCGCGCGACCGGTTTTTCCAGTGAAGCGCGGGCCGGCTTTGGGGGAGCTGCCGGCGTTAAGTTTCTGGAAAGACAGGCTTTTTTCGCCGCCTTCCTGAAAAATTCTTCGTGATGCGTGAGGCTTTGGTCGCCCTCGGCCCGGTTCCTAGATGGGCCTTTTGCATCGAAACATCAATAGTTTGCGGTTTGGCCGATGGTGCGACGCGCCGCAAGCTGTTTTTGACCATGACATGAGTGCGGGGAAAAAGAAAACCCATGGTTAACGCCGACTCAGTATTGCATGGAAAAATCCGGACAAACGATCCGTAATGATTAAGGCGGCGTTAACGCTGGCGAAATCAGAATACCGTCTGTAAAGAATGCGCCGGGGAGTTTCGGGGCATCGGGGCGGATAAAGGCCGGCGGGCGTCAGCACGCCGTTCTGGGCTTGTTTGAGCCAAGGCGTATGGATGGGCATGATGGCCAGATTCTGTAAATTATCGCAAAGACTTATGCGTTCTCTGGCGATTTTCGCCGGGATCGTCTTTGCGCTCACAGGGACCGTCCGCGCTGCAGAGCTTCTCGATGTGCGATTCGGACCGGGTAAGGATCAGACCCGAATCGTTTTCGACCTGAAAGGCGCGCCGCGATATTTTGTATCCGGCGATGATCTCGGAGCCGGGCGGATATTCATCGATTTTGAGAGCCTTGAGGGCGCCGCGTCGGCGAAAACCGGCATGGGTCATGTGGCGGCTGCGCGTTTCGCCAGCGAGGGACGCGGCGTCCGCGCGGTTCTGGAGCTGAAAAAGACCGCCAAAATCAAAGAGGTGTTCGTCATTGAGCCTTCGCCCGGGGTCGCCAAACACCGCCTTGTTGTTGATCTTGTGACTTCTGACACGGCGGGACTTCTCGCGAGCCTTCCGGCCCGCAAGGACGACATCGCCGCCATCATCGAGCAGGTGACTGGCGACACGCCGGCCGAGGAAACGCCTGCGCAGGTCGCCGAGGCTGACATTCCGCCGACGCCATCGGTCAAGGAGAAGGTCATCGTTCCCCCGGTCCCGGTGAAGGACGAGAAAAAAGTCGTTGTCATTGACCCCGGCCATGGCGGCCGCGATCCTGGTTCACAAGGGCAGAGCGGCACCTATGAGCGGGTGACGACAATGGCCGCGGCGGAAAAACTGGCGGAGTTGCTGAAAGCGCGCGGTGGTTATGAGGTTGTCCTGACCCGCACATCCGACAAGGATGACCGGATTCTGCCGAGCCAGCGCGATGAACTGGCCCGGCGGGAGGCCCTGGCGCGCAAGGCCGGCGCCGATCTCTTCATCTCGCTTCATGCCGACGCCATCAGCCAGAAGGCGGTTCGTGGCGCATCCGTCTACACCCTGTCCGAGGACAGCACGGCTCGGTCGGCGAAGGTCGCGAAGTCCCAAGGCGACTATCAGGTCTATGATGTCAATTTGAAAGAATACGACTCCGTGGTTGGCGATATCCTCTTCGACAAGGCCCAAGACACGACGATGACCAAATCGTCGAAATTCGCGGAACTCCTGATCGAAAACCTCGCCGGTAAAACGCCCATGCTGAACCGCTCCCACCGGAAAGGGGACCTGCGGGTGCTTCTCGCGCCGGATGTTCCGGCGGTGCTCCTGGAGATGGCCTTCATCTCCAACGCCAAGGATGAGGCGAACCTCAATTCGCCGGTCTGGCGGAGCAGAACCATGGGTGCGGTGGCCGACTCAATCGACGCCTATTTTGAAGCCGAAAGCCGCCAGCGTCAGGCCCAGCTGGCGCCCGCCGCCGGCCAATAGGGCTAAACCTTACGAAAATAAGGGATTTGCGGCGCTATTGCGCCTCGCTGCCGTCCAAATTATGCGATAAAGGGAAGAAAAGGCGCGGGGACAAGCGCCGCTCGCAATGATGACGAGCCGGGCTGGCGAGGCCATGGTAAAGTAGTGGGGCCCAATGCCGTGGATGGGCCGGGTGCGGGGCGGAAGACGCCGGGACAAGCGTAAAGACCAATGACCGATCACAAAGACGACGAGCATGACAATACGCCGCCTGCCGATGACGAACGGCTGCAATTCGGCGATGCGCCGGGCGATGATGATGAATACGGCTCGCCCGCGCTTTCGGCTGCGCCTGATGATGATGAGGACGAGCCCATTGAGCACGATATGTTCTCTCAGCGCGACGCGCCAGACGACGATGATGAAGAGGATCTGGCCCCGGCGCCCGCAGAAGCAAAACGCGTGAAAGCCGCGCCGGTTGATGATGAACCGGCTGGGGATATTGTTCTCGACGAGGATGACGAAGTCGATGAAGCGCCTGAGCCATTAGCTGCGCCCAGGCGCCGGATCGAATCTGATAATGCGCCGGCAGCGGCCCCGCACGCAGCGCCTGCTAGTGGCGGCGGCGGTGGATGGGTAGTTTCCATGTTCAAATTTTTCGGCTTTGCATTTGCCGCAGGAGCGCTCGGTCTGATCGGCGTCGCCGGTTTCTCGGCATGGTATCTCAACCAGCTCAACAAGGATTTGCCGGACTACCAGCAGCTTGCGGAATATGCGCCGCCGGTGACCACCCGCGTCTATGCAGGCGACGGATCGCTTGTCGCTGAATTCGCGCGTGAACGGCGATTATTCGTTCCCATCGAAGCTATGCCAGATCACGTTAAATACGCGTTTGTCTCGGCGGAGGACCAATCCTTCTACGAACATTCCGGCATCGATTTTCGCGGATTGGTGCGCGCGCAAGTCTCTAACATTGGCAATATTCTGCGTGGGCGCCGGCTTGAAGGCGGTTCGACCATCACACAGCAAGTTGCGAAGAACTTCCTCCTGACCAGCGAGCAGAAAGTCGAACGCAAACTCCGCGAAATGCTGATCGCACGCAAAATGGAGCGCACCTTCACCAAGGATCACATCCTTGAACTCTATTTGAACGAGATTTATCTCGGCAACCGGTCTTACGGAGTCGCGGCGGCGGCGCTCAATTATTTCGACAAGTCGCTCGACGAGCTGACGATTGCGGAAGCGTCTTATCTGGCGGCGATCACCAAGGGGCCGAGCAACTATCACCCGATCGACAATGAAGCGCGCGCGGTGGAGCGGCGCAATTATGTGATCGGTCGTCTGGAGGCTGACGGTCGGATCACGCCGGAGGAAGCCGCCGAAGCAGAAGCCCAGCCCTTGGGCGCTCAGATCGCGCCGCCGCTTGGGGCGCGCGACTGGACCATGGAGTATTTTGCAGAAGAAGTCCGCAAGCGCATCGTAGATCTTTACGGCGTTGAAGCGCTTTATGATGGCGGCCTTGCGGTGCGTACTTCCGTTGATCCCCATTTGCAAAAACAGGCGGGCGAAGCCCTGCGCCGCTGGCTCGTCACCTATGATCAGCGTCATGGATGGCGTGGACCGATCGCGACAATGGACGAAGTGCCGGGCGAGTGGGCCGAGCCTTTCGACGCCCTGGTCGACGATCTTAAAAACGCGCGCAAGGTTTCCGACGATATGGCGCCATGGCGTCCGGCGCTTGTTCTGTCCGTCAACGCTGACGGCGCCGAGATCGGTTTCCCCGACGGCGCAACCGCCAACATTCCGCTGGGACTGATGGCGTGGGCGCGCGATTACGTTTCCGCCAATGATCTCGGCGATGAAGTGAAGACGGCGGGTAAAGTTCTGAAGCGCGGCGACGTCGTCTATGCTGAAAAATATGAAGCTGCGACCTTGCCGAAACCTGAAGGCGCAGCGGAAGACGCCCCCGCAAAACCAACGCCGGAAAATTCCTACGCCTTGCGGCAAACGCCGGCGGTGAATGGCGGCCTCATTGCAATTGATCCGCATACGGGACGTGTGCTCGCCATGGTCGGCGGTTTCTCGTTCCAGATGTCGGAGTTTAACCGCGCCGTACAGGCCGAGCGTCAGCCAGGATCTACATTTAAACCGTTTGTATATTCCGTTGCGCTCGATAGCGGCTATACGCCGTCCTCGATTGTGCTCGACGCGCCGTTCGTCGCGCCCAGCGTCGACAGCTGGTACAAGCCGGGCAACTATATCGCAGGACGGTATTATGGTCCGTCGACTTTGCGTCTTGGCGTCGAGCAATCGCGCAACGCCATGACAGCGCGTCTTGCGCAGGATCTCGGCATTGGCCGGATCATGGAATATATCGAGCGCTTTCAGCTGTCGGACAGCCTGCCGCGCGAACTCGCGATTTCGCTTGGCGCCGGCGAGACAACGCTGATGAAAATCACCGCCGGTTATTCAGTCTTCGTCAATGGCGGCAAGGGCGTTGAGCCGGTGCTTATCGACCGAATTCAGGACCGCACCGGCAAGACCATCTACAAGCGTGATACGCGCGAATGTCTGTCATGCAATGCGCGCGTATGGTCGGGACAGTCCGAGCCGCAATTGCCCGATGCGCGCCGTCAGGTGATGGACCCGCGCACGGCCTATCAGATCACGTCCATTCTCGAAGGCGTCGTACGCCGCGGGACGGCGGCGCGGACCGTTGGCGGCAAGACCGACAAGCCTATCGCCGGCAAGACAGGCACCACGAACGATTACAAGGACGCTTGGTTCGTCGGCTTTGCGCCTGACCTCGCGGCCGGGGTCTATGTCGGGTTCGACATGCCGCAGACCCTTGGGCAGGGCGAGGCCGGCGGCACGGTCGCGGCGCCGATCTTCGCCGACTTCATGGTCGAGGCGCTGAAAGACAAAGCGGGCGTTCCTTTCCGTGTGCCTTCCGGCGTGCGTCTCGTGCGGGTTAACGCCCGCACCGGCAAGCCCGCGGGCGCCGGCGACCGGAACGTCATCCTCGAGGCGTTTAAAGCCGAAGACGATCCGAACGCCAGCCGGACTCTTGATGACGACTTCGCGCTCGATCCGTTGAGCGCCGCGCCGCAGGCGGAAGACCCGGAAGAGGATCTCAACGGTCTTTACTAAGGGCGCGAGCCTCATCATATAACGCTGCGGCGCCTATGCGCCGTTTTCTTCAAGGCCTTGCGCGGGAGACAAAGATGCGCGCCGAGATCACAACCCTGACGGACGAAATCAAGCAGTCGCTCGAACTGCTGAGGAGGCGTCTTTGACTGGGATAAATCCGAAAAAGAATTAGCCGAGCTGAACGCCAAGGCCGAAGACCCTAACCTCTGGGATAATCCGGAAGAGGCGCAGGCCTTGATGCAAAAACGCACCGCGCTTGAAAACCAGATGAATGCTGTGGGGGCGATCCAGTCCGAGCTGGACGACCTGCTTGGCCTTGCGGAAATGGCGGAAGAAGAAGGCGACACGGCGAGCCTTGATGAGGCTCAAACCATGATCACCGATCTTCATGTCCGGGCGCAAAAGGCCGAGATTGAAGCGCTCTTGTCGGGAGAAGCCGACGCCAATGACTGTTTCGTCGAAATTCATCCGGGCGCAGGCGGCACGGAGTCAAACGACTGGGCGTCGATGCTGCTGCGGATGTACACCCGCTGGGCGCAGCAAACCGGCTATAAAGTCGATGTCATCGAGGAGCAGCCGGGTGAGGAAGCGGGCATCAAATCCGCCACCATTCAGGTGAAAGGTCATAACGCCTATGGCTGGCTGAAGACGGAGTCCGGCGTGCATCGCCTGGTGCGGATTTCGCCCTATGACTCCAATGCGAGGCGTCACACGTCTTTTGCCTCGGTCTGGGTCTATCCGGTCGTTGATGATCAGATCGACATCGAGATCAATGAAAGCGATTGCCGCGTCGATACTTTCCGCGCCTCCGGCGCCGGCGGTCAGCATGTGAACACCACGGACTCTGCTGTCAGGATTACGCATAATCCGACAGGCATCGTCGTCCAGTGTCAGAACGAACGCTCGCAGCACAAGAACCGTGCAACGGCGTGGAACATGTTGCGCGCCCGGCTTTATGAAGTTGAGCTTCAAAAGCGTGAAGAAGCAGCTTCGGAGCAGGCCGCGTCGAAAACCGATATCGGCTGGGGCCACCAGATTCGCTCTTACGTGTTACAGCCCTACCAGCTTGTGAAAGACACACGCACGGCGGTCGAGCACACGGACCCTGACGCCGTGCTTGGCGGTGATATTGACGGGTTCATGAGCGCCGCGCTGGCGCAACGCGTCGGCGGCGACGCGTCTTAGGCCCGCTTCCCGCGAAATCGATTATGAAATTCAACGAGCGCCGTCTTGCAGTGCGGCGAGTGACGCCGCCAAGCCATTGATTTTGCAAATGGGAGCTGTTCGCGGGCGCGGAAAGTCTTAACGAAGTCTTAAAATGTGAAAATGGTTAACGCCGATTGTCGTTGACGGGACGGCGTTCCTGATATTCCATTATAGCTGTCGGGGCGACTTAATCCTTACACCGACGATCTCTTCGAGGAACATTTTTTCGGCACGCATATCAAAGGGAGACCTTTAACGCATTAGCCTGAAAGATCATGAATCCCGGACCACGCAACAGAACACACTCAGCAATCGCCAAGTCTGTGATGCTGGCTAGGGATGAATGAGAAAAGCGCGTCCGCCAAGATCAGCGGGCGCGCTTTTTGTTTTGGTGCAACGCTGCTTATTTCCGGTAGTCGAGCGGCGGGTCGCGGTCGCCGAGCAGGGACTGATATTTGTAATTCTCGCCGCGTGCGGCTTCAAACTCGGCGCGTGCGGTTTCGCGCAATTCCGGATTTTCATAAAGTTCAATGGCGGCGAGGGTGAGCGCTTTGGCCGCGACCTGCGCGCCTTTGAAACCGATCGACATGCCGCTTGCGGAGACCGCTTGCCAGGAATGAGCGGACGTGCCCGGGGCCCAGGTGGCGGTGCGAACGCCGACAGTCGGCGCGGCGTAGGAAACGTCGCCGACATCGGTGGAGCCGTAACCGAGGGAACGGTCATAGGGCTGAATTTCGTTAGCGCTTTCTATTGTCGAGCGGGGATTATCAAAGGTTTTGCGAATTTGTTCTGCGAATTTCTTTTCCGCCGCAGTGTATTGTACGCCGCCAACCTCACGCAGTTTTTCATCCATCATTTTCGCCAGTGTTTCATTGACGAGCAGCGGATTGTTGCCGTGAATAATTTCCCAGTCGACTTCGGTGCCGGTTCCCATCGCCGCGCCTCGCGCTGCGTCTTCCACACGCGCCCAGATGTCTTCGACGCCTTTCGCATCAGGATGGCGCACATAGTAAAAGACTTCAGCGAAGTCAGGCACGACATTCGGTGCGTTGCCCCCTTCGGTGATGACGTAATGAATGCGCGCATCTTGCGGAACGTGCTCACGCATCATGTTGACCATCATGTTAAAGCCTTCAACGCCGTCGAGGGCTGAGCGGGCGCGTTCTGGCGCCCCCGCCGCATGGGCCGACACGCCTTTAAAGCGGAACTTCGCCGAACGGTTCGCCAGGCTGGTGCGCGCGGCGGCGGAGTTTTCATCATCCGCATGCCAGTGCAGCGCGATGTCGACATCGTTGAAGAGGCCTGCGCGGACCATATAGACCTTGCCGCTGCCGCCTTCTTCGGCGGGCGTGCCGTAAAGGCGGACGCGCCCGGGCGTGCCGGTTTCTTCCAGCCATTTCTTCACAGCGATTGCGGCTGTCATCGATCCGGCGCCGAATAGATTATGGCCGCAGGCGTGACCGGCGGCTTTGCCGTCGATCGGCGCGCGAGTGGCGACATCGTTCTGGTTGATGCCGGGAAGGGCGTCGAATTCCGCGAGGATCGCAATCACCGGGCCGCCTTTTCCGTATTCGGCGATGAAGGCGGTTGGAATATCGGCGACGCCTTTTCGGATCGAAAATCCTTCGGAAGACAGTTTGTCTTGCAGGAGATTGCTGGAGCGTTCTTCCTGATAGCCGACTTCCGCCCATTCCCAGAGCTGGCGGGCGACAGTGGCGGTCTCGTCATAGCGGGCGTCGATACCGGAAAGCACAGCCGCGTCATCGGCGTGGGCGCTTGTGGGCAAAGCGGCGAGCGGCAGGAACGACAAGGCGGCGTAGAGAAAAGAACGATGCATGCGAGAATGGCCCTCCAAGGTTTAAAGCAAGAGCCAGCATGCACCTTTGCGCCGGGCGCGCCTAGGGCCAAATCGGAAAGGATTGGAAGAGGGAGCAGGAAAAGGGTGCGGCGGCGCATGAGCCAATGCGCCGCCGCCAGCGGCTCGGGGAGAGAGGTTTAGCCGCCGAATTTCAGTTCCAGATTGACGCCGAAGCTTTCCGCATTGGCGTCGCCAAACTCATAATGAGTGTAATCGGCGCGAAGCGAGAGATTTTCAGTGAAGTCATAGGCCGCAGATGCGCCGAAGGCCGGACCATCATCAGACCCGCCAAAGACCAGTTCATTGCCGCCAAGGGTCTGCACCGTTGAATCGATTTCCGCAAAGGCGTAGCCCGCGCGCGCCGAGATATCGAAGCGATCGCTGACAGGGAGGATGAAGCGGCCATAGCCGCCGACCATATAGTCAAGGCCGAGATCACCGGGGCCGGCAATCACGTCATCGAAAAAGCCGTCATCATTATCGTCGAAATCGAGATCGTCTTCGTCGCCGTTAAAGTCGAAACCGCCATCATCGACGCCAAAGGTGATGTCGCTTTCCACGGCGAAGAAGCGTGAGAACTGCCATCCGCCGCGCGCCGTCAGGCCGTGAACGGTGGCGTCGCCGCCAAGTTCTTCATCGAAGTCGAGATAGTTATAGCCTGCTGAAATGTAAGGTCCGGTGGTTTCCTCAGCGCCTTGGGCGTGCGCGGCTCCTGCTGTGATCGTGGCGGCGGCGCAAAGCAGCGCGATTTTTGTTTTCGCAATCATGAAATATCCTTCCAACTGTTACTGAAGATGCGTGTTTTCCGGTCAACAGTCATGGCGCGTGGCGGTTCCAATCTTTCGAAAGGTTCATTGACGTCACGGTTATGGCGCGCGCCGGCGTACCGTTGATGTTTCCATGAAAGCGCGGCAAGGTTTGCTCAAAAGGGAGTATTTTATGGGCCGGACACGCGTTGAGGGCAGTCTTTTCAAAACGAAGGCCAACGAAAAGTTAATGCATGGCTTTGTCGCTTTAATGGTGATTGTTGTGAGTTTCGGGGCTCAGGCATGGTCCGCAGGTCCGCCGTCAGGCAAGGGTGGATATAAAGATCTTGTCTCGATCTATGATGCGTTCCTCGCGTCTAAAACGCCTGCCGCGTGGAACGCCAATTTCAATGACCCTGATGCGCCAAATCACGGTCTTATTGATTACGGCGCCGAGGCGAGTGCAGCGCGCCTCAAGAAAATTGAAGAGCTGAGATCAAGTCTGGATGATCTCAATGTCGCGGCGTGGAAGCGCTCGCGTCAGTCTGAGTTTCTCGCTGTGCGTGCGCAGATTGATGGCGAGTTGTTCCGGCTACGCGTTTCGAGGCCATGGGCGCGCGATCCGGGGTTTTATGTTGATCAACTCCTGCGCTTCACCTTTACGGAATTGCCGGTTCAAGGCGATGAAAAGGCGCGGTTGGAACGGCAATTAGCGGCGGTTCCGGCGATCATTGCGGCGGCGCGTGCAAATCTCGATGACGTAGCGGCGGATTATGCGACGCTCGCTATTCATAATCTGACAAAATCAGACGGGGTAGGGCATGGCCATCCTTACCGGGCTGTTCCCCCCGCCGGTGTGATCGGCTGGTATGAAGACCTCCATGCGCGCGCAGAAGAGTCTCAACCCGAACTGGCGCCCGTTATCGAGGCGGCAAAAGACAGCATCGTCGACTTCAATAAGTGGCTGAATGCAAGCCTTGAGAGTTTCACCGCGCCGGCGGGCGTCGGCGCCGCGCAATATGACTGGTATTTGAAACACGCAAAACTGTTGCCCTATACGGGCGACGAATTGATCCTCATGGCGGATCGGGAGTGGGAGCGGGTATATTCTTTTTATACGCTGGCCCGCCACCGCAACCGAAACCTGCCCGAACTGGAACCGGCGCAAAGCAAAGAAGAGTATGAGCGCCGCATTGAGGCGACAGACCAGAACATTCGTGACTTCCTGATGCGCGAAGAAATCATGACCATTCCCGATTATGTTGGAAAGCTCGGTTATAACGCGCCGTTTATTGAGCGTCCCGGAGGGCTGAATTTCTGGGAGGCGGTGCAATTTCGCGATCCTCATCCCGATCATCTCCATGCGGTGATTCCGGGGCATCGCTTTGACGGCCTTGTGGAAGACAACAATGATCACGCCATTCGCGGTCGGCTGCGCGACGGCGTCAGAACCGAAGGTTGGGGCGTTTATCTCGAAGAAGCGATGATGCAGGCTGGCGTGTTGGGGGATCGTCCGCGCGTCGATGAGTTGATTTATTTATTTGGCGTCTTTCGTGCGGCGCGCGTGCCAGCGGACGTCAATATGCAACGCAATGCGTGGACGGTTCAGCAGGCCGTCGATTTCATGCGCGAAAAAACGCCATGGCTCGACGAAAATGTCGCCCGGGTCGATGCGGAAATCTACCTGCGCCGCCCGCCCGGATATGGCGTCGGCTATACGATCGGCATGTTGCAGATGCGCAAACTTCTCGCTGATGTTTCCGCGCAAAAGGGAGAAGATTTTGTCATGCTGGATTTCCATGATGATTTCCTCGCCGCGGGGCGGCTGCCTATCTCTCTGATCCGCTGGGAGATGACCGGCCTTGATGATGAGATTGCAGATTTCTGGAACACTGAGCCGATGCCGGAATAAACCGGGCCAACCGGATCTGAAAAAAAAGCCCGCCGGAAAACCGGCGGGCTTTTCTACTTTTATGCGATGGCTACGGGGTTAGCGGTGGCTGTTGCCCCACCCGTTGCCCCAGCCATTATGATGGCCGCGGGCGCCGCGACCGCGATCAAATTTCTTGATCGCGGCTTTGGCGTCGACCATGCCGAAGCCGGAGTCGAAATCGAACCCTTTCGGCCCGACTTCGTCGAAGACTTGCAATGTTGCGCCTGTGCCGTTGCTCGCCCGGACACTCATGTCCTGTGCGGTTGAGCGCATAACCCAGTAGACGCCTTCGGGTTCGGTACGGTCACAGGGGCCGAGCAGGGCGCCGTCCTCGACTAGGCCAAGCACTTCGTCCGGCGAGACGCGAAGGTCACGGCCGCGAATCCGCTCTGTTTGCGGATGACGTTTGCGGAACAGGCCGCGTCCTCTCGGATTGATATGGCGCGGCATACACATTCTGTAGCTCACCATGCCGTTATGCGCGACGCGGACGATCTGTGAGTCTTCAGAGTCGAGCATCAGCGTTGCAAGAGCGGCCGCATGAGGCGCAGCGGCCGAGGTGCCGAAGAAGTTCGGAAATTCGCCCGGTTCGCCGGTCTGGAACACACCATCGCCATCGTCGTCGTCGCGGCTGGTGTCATTTGAGAAGAAGGACGTGTTGGCGCCGTCCGGCGCCGTGACGCCCGGCTTCAAGCGAATGTCGGGGCGTTTCAACCTGTTGCCATCCGTATCGAAGAAGATTGGCGTGCCGCCCGCTGATGAGAAGTCATTGAGGCAGGCGGGGACGCATTCCGGCTCGCCGGCCTGGGCCCGCAACTGGAGCGTCGAGGGATCGCCGATGAACTCTTCCGTGAAATAGAACGCCGCCGCTCCAACGCCTTCGGAGCCGGCCGCATTGTTGTGGCCATAGCCCGATGGCGCATTGATCGGATATTCCGATGCGGCGATGCCGCCGCCGGCGATCACAAACTTCACGAAGCCGGGCGCCTGGCCGGATTGCGTCTCAAAGCCGATCTGCACTTGCTGGCCACCGATAAAGTCGACGAGGGAGACAAATTCCACGGCGTCGCCGCCATTGCCGCCGTCAATCGGCACGCCGCCATCGGTAAAGATGAACTGGCACAAGCCATTGGGCTGGCTTTGTCCGCCCGGCTCGAAGCAGTCAAAAACGCGATTGCCCTGCATGTCATACATGATGACATCCACATCGTTTTGTGCGCCCGGTGCGCCGGATACGGAGAAGTTTGGGCTGTCCCACTGGAAGGAAAGATTCGTCTGAAGCGCGCCGTTAAGCTGCACGGTCATCAACGGGTCTTCCCCGGCGCCGGGATCGAAATCGTGGAATGTCGACCCGTCAAAGGCGACGGCGCGATATTCCGACTGGTAGGCGTCACGGGCGCGATTGCCGTTCGAGGAATAATAAGGAACGCCGAGACGCGCCACTTCGTCAGCCGCCTGCGCGATGATGCCGTCCTGAAACATCGGTTCCGTGAAATAAATCACGTCATCGACGATCACGTCGGCGCCTGCAAGCGCGAGTTCGACGATGCCCTGAGCGAAATCAGCTTCGCCGTTAAAGGCGGTGTGGAACAGGATTTTCGCTTCCGGAGCCACGTCATGAATGAGTTGCGCCATACCCCGGCCTTCGTCGATGCAATTGCTGGCGCTGTAATCTGCAAGAATGCCGACGTCCTCGGGAATGTCTCCGTTCGCCGCATCTTCAGCGGGCGTCGTGTAAACGCCGGCGGCGTTGAGCGGGCCGGGGTCACAGGCGAAGCTGTCGGAGAGCACGCCGATGGTCATTTTGGACCCGTCATACCCCAGTTCTTCACGCACGAAGTCGGTGCGCATGGAGCGATCGCCCTGGGAGGTGACAAGACCCACATTGGTTGTGGCCATGGCTGGACGTGCAAAGGCGAGGTAGTTGCTGGCCGCCAGGTCGCCGAGCCGGTCCACCGGAAACTGTGCGGACACGGTTCTGCCAAGACTGGTGACGTTGCGTGCGCCCATGGCTTCCATGGTTGCGGAGAGGTCGTCGGTTGAGCCGGCGGCTATGGCGTCCAGAACGACAAAACCGTCCGCGGTTACATTTGCGAGCACCAGGTCCTGTGCGCCTCTGGCGCTTTGAATGCTCTGTAGGCCGAGTGACTTGCCTTCGCCGGACCAGTCGGGGCGTTGTTTCGACGCGGGCGCTTTTTCAGCGCTTCGCCGCGCTGCAAGCGCTGTCTGGTTTTTGTTATAGACGACCGACAGCGCATTGCCGACCTTTCGCATATTTGAATCGGATTTATCGTTCTTTGCAGACGCCAGCGATGGAGCAGCGCTAATTGCTGCGGCCATACCAACGCCAAGAAAAAGCTTTCTAAGCATAGTCATTCCTTTCCGGTGTGACAAAAATCGTTCTTACACCTCTGCAAAACAGTAGAGGCGTGAGAGCATTTGCTTATGTGGAAGGCGTTCAAATATACGAACGATCTCCCCCAGAGTTTGTGAGTATCACGAGCGCGAAATGTCGCGCAAGCGATCATTCGATCACAAAATGAAATTATTCGATTGATGCATTTGCTTGGATTTATTGCGCTAAAACTGGATCAATTTTTAGAGACAACGCCTCATGTAAAAATAATCATTATACGAATTATTCTCATGCTGCAGCGCACTTGCGGTATAACATTACTCGTTACTGTTCGGCGCCGTTGCTCCGTCTGGTTTGATGAGAGCGTAAGGAAATTACGTCTCATTTGATTGCCGCCCATGCGCCGTTCTCAACTAGCGCGCAGTCAGTTGAGGTAGGCGGCGGCTGGGAATACAGCGCATTTATTTTATACGAATGGAACGGGAGAGCTGCATTAACATACAGCTAGTTTCGTTTATTGCGCCGCACATAATGTTAGGGGCGCCGGATCAAAAGCTGATCCGGATTGTCGTAATAGTGCGCAGCGACAATGATTTAGGCCATCAGAGGTTTTTTAAGGAAACGTTTCTGATGGCTGGGGTCAGGCGACGCTAACCTGAGGCGCGGCCTCGGGCAGGTCTTCCCCAAAGGCGCGCTGGTAGAACTCGGCGACCGTTGGCCGTTCGAGCTCATCGCATTTGTTGAGGAATGTGACGCGGAACGAATAGCCGATATTCTGGAAAATTTCGGCGTTCTGCGCCCACGTAATGACCGTACGCGGGCTCATGACGGTCGAAATGTCGCCGGCGATGAACGCGTTGCGGGTCATATCCGCAACCCGCACCATGGCGTCGATGGCCTGACGACCCTCTTTCGAGTCGTAAAGCGGCACCTTCGAGATGACGATTTCCATTTCTTCGTCATGTTCGAGGTAATTGAGTGTGGTGACGATCGACCAGCGGTCCATCTGTCCCTGGTTGATCTGCTGGGTGCCGTGATAGAGGCCCGTCGTATCGCCGAGGCCAATGGTGTTGGTGGTCGAGAAAAGGCGGAACCACGGGTTCGGCGTCAGGACCTTGTTCTGGTCAAGGAGGGTAAGGCGGCCTTCGGCCTCGAGGACCCGCTGGATCACAAACATCACATCCGGACGGCCTGCGTCATATTCGTCGAACACCAGCGCGACAGGGCGCTGGAAAGCCCAGGGCAGGATGCCTTCCTTGAAAGCCGTCACCTGAACGCCGTTTTCAACAACAATCGCGTCCTTGCCGATGAGATCGATCCGCGAGACATGGCTGTCGAGATTGATCCGGATGCATGGCCAGTTAAGGCGCGCCGCAACCTGTTCAATGTGGGTCGATTTCCCCGTGCCGTGATAGCCCTGAACCATGACCCGGCGGTTCTTGGCGAACCCCGCAAGGATCGCCATCGTCGTCTCCGGGTCGAACCTGTAGGCGGGATCTAGCGGCGGCACATAGGAATTCGGCTTTGAAAAGGCTGGGATGTCTATGTCCATCGCCACACCGAAGGTGTCCTTGGCGGCAACGGTCTTGTCGGGAGCGTCGAGAAACGTGTCGTCATTAATCACGGCCATGGATCGATTATTCTCTTCAAACTGATATTGCAGCCGCAAACTCGCCTGAAAGGGGCCCCAAGACAAGGCCTTGAGGCGCCTCAAACGGGTGTGGCGTGAGGCCGCGAAAATGGGCCCCTAAAGGAAGCCGCCTTTTTTCATGATGGTGTGAGCCTTGACCACCTCGGCGAGCTGTTCCTCGGCGCTGCGGTCGCCGCCATTGGAATCGGGGTGGAAGCGGCGGACCAGCTCGGCATAGCGGCGGCGAATGTCGCTCGACGGCGCGTCAAAGGGCAGGGCCATGGTCTCAAACGCATTGGCCTGGAGCTTGGTCAGGCGCTTACCGCCGCGATGATGGCCGCGAGTTTCGGTCTGGAGTTTGGCCTCTTTGCCGAATACGCCAAACGCGTCCTCCATATCTGCGGGGCCGCGGGCGTTGGCGGCGGCGCGGGCGCGGTCATTCTTACCCATGGACCATGTGGGGCGGTCCCCATACTGGCTCGCTTCGCGCACTGTCTTGGCCTCATCATCGGAGAGGCCGTCGAAATAATTCCAGCTGCGGTTGTGGTCACGGGCGTGCGCCATACACAGCCAGACCCGCTCGCGCGGCTCGCGCGGCGATTTCGGCAGGCTGCAGGCGGCCTTCTGGTCGCAATCAGGCGCGACGCAGTCGTGCTTTGACGGGTCTTCACCCGATTGCGCCGCTGAGGCGGTCTTTTTCTGTTTGCCCGGCGGTTTCACTCTGATGTCGAAACCGAGGCGGGGTTTGTAATTTTCTCGTGCCATCGCAGCAATATGGGGGCGGTCGCGGCTTGACACAATCTTGACGTTTATGGCTCTTATGTCATCTCTGGGGACATGCGTGTTTCTGATTCAATCCGCCAAAAAATAACCGAAGCGCTCAAGCCGGATCGGCTTGTGGTGACGGACGAGTCTCATCTTCATGCCGGCCATGCGGGCGCGCGGGAAGGCGGCGAGTCGCATTTCCGGCTGCTGATTGTGGCGAGCGCTTTTGAAGGGCTCAATCGCGTCGCCCGTCAGCGCATTGTGAACGATGTCTTGCGCGAGGAGCTTCGAGAGCAGATCCATGCGCTCGCCATGAAGACGCTGACGCCCGAAGAAGACACGGCGTAAGGCCGAAGGGAAAAACAAACGTCATGGAAGTTCCCGGCGCGCCTGCAACCTACGCCCTGATCATCGCAAACCTGATCGCGAGCATCTACGGCATTTCTTTCGACCGGGGGTTCGTGGGCTCATTTGCGTTTAATGTGGGCGCGCTTGTTAACGCCAAACAGCATTATCGGATTTTCACATCATCCTTCCTGCACGGAGATTACTTTCATCTCCTGTTCAATATGATGACCCTGTTTTTCTTCGGGCCGCCCGTAGAAAGACTTCTGGGTACGGATGGATTTCTCATCATCTTTTTTGGGGCGGTCCTGGCGAGCGGCATCGTCTCGTTTTATGTGAATCGCTACAATCTTGCTTACACATCGCTCGGCGCGTCGGATGGCGTGTCGGGCGTGGTGTTGTCTTTCTGCCTCTTCGCGCCGCTCTATCCGATTTATTTCATGTTCGTGCCGATCCCCATTCCGGCGATTGTCTATGGCGTCGTCTATATCCTCGTGTCGGCCAATATGATTGGCCGGTTTGGCGGGCGCGTCGCCCATGAGGCGCATCTCGCGGGCGCGATCGCCGGGGTTATTTTGACTATCGCTATGCGCCCGGAAATCGTCGGGCAGATTTTCTCTTAATCGACATCCGCAGAACGCGGGCCTCTTTTCTCCAGAAAACAATGGTTTAGTGGCGAAAGTGACGCCAACCCATAAAACCGTGACCTCTGAACTTTCCCATGGTTGCGGGCGTGTTATAGTCACTCTCAGAGGTGTGGGGGTGTAGATGAGTCGCTTTGAACTTCCCGAGGGTGTTCCGGCCGATAATGAAGGGCTGAAGACGAAGGCGCGGTTTGCCGCGCCCGATATGGCGACTCCGGCGTTCGCCCGTCCCGCCGCAACCGACTATTCCCGCGTCGTTGTCGTCGTCGATGAAGAAGATGACGAAGATGGTGCGAGCGAAGTCGTTGTCAAAAAAGACGAAAAAGACGACGAAGATGGCGCTATCGAATTTCCAATGCCGCCTATGCCTTGGGTGATCGCGGGCAGCGCGGCGGTGGCGCTCGTCGCGCTCGCTTTTATCATTTCCAATGACCGGGTGGAGCCGCAGCCATATTGCTCTCAGCAACCTGACTGGAACCAGTATAATTGTATTCCGGGCTAAGAAGCGTCCTGGCTCTGGTCGGCGCTTAAACGGTGCGGTCTGTTTGCGCAGCGCCGCGGTCACGCATGATTTTCTGATAGGCGTAGTTGACCTTCTGGGTCGCCAGCACGGCGGCCTTGGAAATTTCTTCATCAAGGCCAAGCGATGCGAAGGTGTCCGGGTGGACGGCCTTCATGCGAGCCTTGTATGCGGCGCGAACTTCTTCATTGCTGGCGGTCGGTTCGATGCGAAGCATGGCGTAAGCGTCGAAGCTTTTCTGCGGCGCATCCGGTTTTTGCGTTGTCGAGAAGTCCTCGCCATAGATCTTCGATTTACCGGCCTGATCCTTGGCGGCCTTGCCCTCAACGATTGAGGCGATCTGGCTCTTTGCGATGATCATGGTCTCGCCGCCCGAGAGGCGCACAGGAATGAAAGCGCGGCTGTCGTTGAGGAGGTCGGAAGCGCGCTCGCCAAGGCTCAAGAAAACGGTGGCCTCCACCGGCTTGTCGCTGGTTGCGAGCGTCAACAAAACAGTCGCTTCACTGCGATGCCGATAACTCTTCTGCTTTGTGTCGAAAACGGTCATCTCAACGTTCCGCTTCGCCTCGCGGCGGTTCGAAACGGGACTTGCAACGGCCTTGCCAGTTTAACCTTTAGGGAAATTAACCGTCTAACCCACGGGTCTGAGACGGATCGCGCTCCATCCACACCATCAGAAAGCGGGCCGGAAAGGCCCAGGCGATCCCGGCGATCAGAAAATAGGCGGCCTTTAAAAGCTGGATATTCGGCACAAGCTCGCCCAGCGCCGCCGCCGCGAAAAAGTACAGCATCAGCGCCGGCAGGAAGAGGGCGAAGCCGATCAGTTTCTTGATACGAGGGCTCATGGGCGCTTTCGATGGGGCCGCGACGCGGGGTCGCGGGCGAAAAACAGGCAAATGTCCTAAAGGACCGTCATGGCCTCTAGCATCTCCAGCTCTTCACCGCAAAACCCGTCTGTGCGGTCCGGTCGGCGCATTGCGCTATGGCTGTTTTTCATGTGCGGACTGGTCGCCGCCATGGTGATTGTCGGCGGGGCGACGCGGCTGACGGATTCGGGTCTTTCCATCGTGGAGTGGCGCCCTGTCACCGGCGCCATCCCGCCAATGAGCGAGGCGGACTGGCTCTCCGAGTTCGAGAAATACAAGACCATCCCCGAATACGCGGAAGTGAATTTCGGAATGAGCCTCGCCGAGTTCAAACAGATATACTGGTGGGAATGGGGGCACCGGTTGCTGGGCCGCGTAATTGGTTTTGCTTTCCTCCTGCCCCTGATCTTTTTTGTGGTCACGAAGCAAGTCACGCGGCGGTTATCCTACAAGCTCGCCGGGTTATTTGTTCTTGGCGGCATGCAGGGCGCGCTTGGCTGGTGGATGGTGTCATCCGGATTGTCGGAGCGTGTCGATGTGAGCCAGTACCGGCTCGCCGCGCATCTGTCGCTGGCGGTCTTGTTGTTTGCGGCGATGTTCTGGCTTGCGCTTGATCTGTGGCCTCAGAAGAAACTCGCTGCGCCGGAAAAGTTTCGTCTCGGCGCCTTTGCGCTAGCGGGCGGGGTCTTCGCGCAAATGGTGCTCGGCGCTTTTGTGGCGGGGCTGAGGGCAGGGCGCACGTTCAATACATGGCCGTTAATGGACGGAAAGTTTTTTCCGGACGGGTATTTTCACGCGAACCCGGCTTTTCATGATCTCTTTGAGACTATGGCCGCGGTGCAGTTCAATCACCGCATTGGCGCTTACCTGCTGGCCGCTGGTGCGGTCTGGTTTTACCTCGCCGCGCGTAAGGTGGAGTATGAACCGCGTGCGCGTCTGGTTCTTGCCGCTGTGGGATTGCAAATCGTTCTCGGGATCTGGACCGTTCTCGCCGCAACGCCGATTGCGCTGGGTCTTCTTCATCAAGCAGGTGCGTTGATGGTGTTTGCGACAGCGCTTTATGCGGCGCATGGCGTTCATGTGCGAAAAGCTTGAATTTCCTCGCGGCTGCATGCGCGATCACAGGAGCAGCTTTTCCTTATTGTCTTGAGAGCCAGCCCGCATCATAGGATTTGCTTCATTGTTTGAGGACGTATTGGGGCTGCGATTAAATGACATTCAACCATAAAACCAGGATTGCCTTATTGGCGGCGGCGCTTCTCGTTCCCGTCATCTATTTTGCGGCGCCGCTCTATCACTTCTTCGCCGAAGACTATCCTGGCATGACCGGGCCTTTTGGCTGGATGAGGGTTCCTGACGAAGCGCCATATTCACAAGGTGTTGTTGATCCGCGCTACAGCGCTGCAGCGAAAAACGCGCAATCGATCATCGCTGAACATCGCGCGGCGATCCATGCGCCTGCGCTCTCCGCCGCCATTGCGGTTGACGGCGAGCTTGTCTGGTCAGCGGCGAGCGGATGGGCGGACCTCGACTCCGAACAAGTCGCGACGCCGGAAACACTCTTTCGCATTGGCTCCACCTCCAAGGCGGTGACGGGGACATTGTTTGCGCGGTTGGTGGATGCCGGGCTCGTGGATGTCGATGCGCCGATCTCAGCCTACCTGCCGAACCTTCCAAATGATGCATGGGAAAAAATTACCCCCCGCCAGCTAGCCTCGCACACGGCCGGCATCCCAAGCTATGAGGGTAATCGCGATTACGCCGGAATGTATCGTGCGCTTGCTTTGCGAGAACATCACGAAGACGTTGCAGAGGGGCTTTCCTATTTTGACGGGTCGCCGCTGTTGTTCGAGCCCGGTGATGACTTTGAATATTCGTCATTCGATACGGTGCTGCTCTCCGCCGTCCTCCAGGAAGCGGGTGGGGCGCCGTTTCAGCAATTAATGAAGGACTGGGTGACAAACCCGCTCCGAATTGAAACGCCTTCACCCGACGCACCGGATCATCGTCATGCGCAATCTTATTTGCGCAATGGCGACAAGGTTCGCCCCTGGTGGAAGGTTGATCTTAGCCACAAGCTTGCGGGCGGCGGGTTCATGGCGACGCCATCCGATCTAGCGCTCATGGGGGCCGCCTGGCTTGATGACGCCTTCATATCCGCTGAAACACGCGAGATGTTCTGGACGCCGCAACGTCTTAATGACGGCGCTGTCAACGAACAGGGTTACGCCATGAACTGGCGCTTCGCCGATGAAATGTGGTGGACGGAGGATATGCCCTACGCCAACGCAAACCATGGCGGTGTGTCCAAAGGCTCGCAGGCTTGGCTGATCGTCATTCCAGAAAAACAGATGACGATTGCGTTCGCCATCAATACGCGTACCGATCCGTTTAGTGATTTCGGCCGCGTGCACGCGCCGTTGGCTGCGGCGTTTCTCAACGAGGAATAACCTATCCTGCTGTAAGGCGATCTCATTCCTGATCGATATTGATCGGAATGATCAGCCCCTCATCCGCTGCTTGTGGTGCTTCGCCTCGCGGCGAGACCGGTTCGCCTACAGGTAGAGAGAGCGCGTTTTTCAAACTGCTCACCGGCGCGATGCGGATGACCGGCCCGTCTTCGCCATTGGCGACGCCAAACGCGATGACGCCATTCCGGTAGAGCCCGCCGAAATTGGCGCCGGTGATCGCGAAGACTTCAGCGCCGTCGACGCCTGGCATACTGTCTGTCGCTGACAGCTTCACCGCGCCATGGGCCTTGCCGTTGACGTTGTCGAAGACGTGGATCGCGCCATTGGAAAGATCGACCAGTAGGATTTCAGCGGTGACTGCGGCTGGGTCATTCTCATCTGCAGAGGCGATGACGGCGAGGTCTTCCGGCAAGCTTACCGCAGCCTGCGCGATGGGCGCGGCGAAGGCGTTCTCGCCCGACAGCCGATAAATGTCGCCATCTTCCGCCGCGACGAGCAGACTGCCGTCTATATCCACAGCGCAACTGACAAGATTGTCCGGCGTATCAAGCGTCGCGCTGCTTTCGGCGGAGATGCCGCCCTCCGACGCTGTAAGGTTGAAAATCTGAACCTTGCTGTTTTGCACCACAAACAGGGAAGGGATGGACGCATCCAGCGCGCGCCCCAGGCAGAAATTGCGGATGGCGCCGCGAATGGCCGGGCCGCCATCAAGCGGCAGAAACGCCCGGCTATTATTATCGACGCCGTAAAACCGGAACGCATTATCCGCCGCGTCAAGAAAGGCGATAAACCCAGCCGCCTGCGGACCCTTACCGATATAACTGACCGCAAGGCCATCCGCGTCGAAGCCGTCAATGCGCGAGACTTCATTGCCGTCTTCCATGCTGTAGGAGATGACGCCCCCGGACGTTGCGACGATCATGGTGCTGTTGAAAGACAACGTGGGGTGACGCCAGAAGGCGATGCCCGTCGCCGCGGCCGGAAGGCCGGGCAGCTCGTCGCTGACCGGCGCTTCGTCCAGTTCGGTAATCCCGGATGGTGCGGGCGCCCCGTCTTTCGCTTTGCGGTCGCATGCGGCGATAAACGTGAGAAGGATGAGGCAGGCGGCTGACAGACGCATTCAAGACTCCGAATTAGAACTATTCTTCAGTTGTGGTTTTATCCCGTTTCCAGGTGTAAGTGCGGCGCTCGGTCCACTCGTCCCCGGCGACATCGTAACTGGTGGTGACGTGGGTGTCGGCGTCCGGGTTCATGGCCTTATGCCCCTGTTCGGCGGCGTCGCCACCGGGCGCGTAAAAAGTCTGGAGAAGCTTGTTGCTGTCATCCTCCGGCCAGAGCGATCCAATCCCGAAAGCGCCGCCAATGCCGAACTGTTCGAGCACTGCCTCGCCCTTGCCGGGATGCCAGTATAGGCGAAACCGCCAGAAATCCTGCGTCGGCTCGCCGTCAATCAGCCCGTAAAGCCGTCCTGTAATGGAATTGGCGTAGCCGGTCTTCCATTCCATCACGAAGGCCGCCATAGGCTCGCTCTCGCTTTGATAGTCCGCGTTTGATGCGATCCAGCGGCCGCCGTCGCGGGTGAGGAACTCAATATCATCGAGGAACCATTCGGGCGCCGATCGGGGCGCTTCGGCCATATCCTGCGCCAAGGCGGGCGCGGTGAGCGCAATAAGCAAAAATTCCAAAGAGAACAGACGCATAAGAATGCTCCTTTAAAAGAGTGATGATTATGCGCCCCCGTCCGGATTGGACGTGCTACAGCTTCCCGCGCTGCGGTTTTCGGGTCAAGTTCGCGCGAGTTAACAGTTTCGACAGGCCGGGTCAAAATATGAGGTAATAAAATACCACATAAATAATCGCCTGATTTCCATATATTTCTCGGAAAACTGTTGACCAAAACAGAAGAGGGCGGTACCTGCCGCGCTTCCAACGGCGGGCGCCTTCTTTGCGCGCGCCGGACAAGTTCAAACCCAGGCCGAAAAGCCAAGCCCGCAGGGAAAAGACCATGAAAACCTACGCCATGAAGCCGGCGGAAGCGGAAGCGCAGAAGAACTGGATCGTGATTGACGGCGAGGGCCTCGTTGTCGGCCGTCTCGCATCCATCATCGCCATGCGCCTTCGCGGCAAGCACAAACCCGCCTACACGCCGCATGTCGATTGCGGCGATAATGTCATTGTTGTCAACGCCGAGAAGGTTGTCTTCACTGGCAAGAAAATGACTGACAAGAAGTTCTACTGGCACACCGGCTATCCGGGCGGCATCAAAGAACGCACAATGGAAAAACTCATGGGCGGCGCACATCCTGAGCGCGTGCTGATGAAAGCCGTTGAGCGCATGATGCCGAAAGATTCGCCGCTTGCCCGCAAGCAGATGACCAACCTTCGCATCTATGCCGGCGCAGAGCACCCGCATGAGGCCCAAAGCCCCGCCAAGCTCGATGTCGCCGCGATGAACACCAAGAACCAGAGAGACGCTTAATCATGAGCACGACTTCCCTCGAAGACCTGAAAGACGTCGCCGCAGAAGCTGGCGTGGTCGCCGCCGCCCCGGAAGAAACAGTGTTGCCTGAGCCGAAAATCGATGCTCTTGGCCGCGCCTACGCAACCGGAAAGCGTAAGACCGCCGTCGCACGCGTCTGGATCAAGCCGGGCTCCGGCAAGATCACCGTCAATGGCAAGGACCAGGCTGACTATTTCGGCCGTGCGGTTCTGCGCATGATCATCAAACAGCCGCTCGTCGCCTCTGAGCGTAACGACCAGTTCGACGTTGTCTGCACGGTTTCCGGTTCCGGCCCGTCCGGCCAGGCCGGCGCGGTTCGCCACGGCATCGCCAAGGCGCTGACCTATTATGAGCCGGGCCTTCGTTCGGTCCTGAAAAAAGGCGGCTTCCTGACCCGTGATTCGCGCACCGTCGAGCGCAAGAAATACGGCCGCAAGAAAGCCCGCCGGTCGTTCCAGTTCTCGAAACGCTAATCGCGTTTTTCGGCCTGATTTCCCAAGCGCCTCTCCGCGCTTGGGGATAAATGGGCTGAACGCCAGTGATTTCGGGCTTTTTGAAGCTCCGGCTGTCCAAATCGTAATGTTGAGCCGCCGACTTTACGAGGCTGTAATTTGCGTTTTGGGCCTTGGTGGGCGATTTTTAAGTCCTCCCACGAAACAGTTTCTCGCAAGCGCCGCCCCCATCAAACGGGGCGGCGTTTGTGTTTAGGGCGGCGCAGGCATTCGCCATGGCTACAGGCGCCCGCGACCGTCAGGCGCTGACGGCGTAAACGTCGCTCTTCACGCCTTCGCCATTCACACGCTCACCAATTTTTACGCCGCCAATTTTTTGCACTGCGCGCCGGGAGCGAATGTTGTCCGGGCCGACCAGAAAAATCACGCGGCGCACAGACCGAAAGGCGTGATCGAGCATCAGCGCTTTCATCTCGCCATTATAGTGGCCGCCCCAATAGCGGCGTGCGAGAAATGTCCAGCCAATTTCTACATCGCCTCGCTCGCGATCATAACCGTGAAAGCGGGAGCTGCCGATGACGGCGCCATTCGCGATATCAATGACGGCCAGAGCTCCGCCTGATGTGATGGCGGCGTCAAAAAACACACGGAAGACCGCGAGCTCATGACGATTGCTTTCGGGGTGTTGAGCCCAGATCAACGGATCCGCGGCCGCGTTGTAAAGATCGTCAAAATCGTCGGGCACAAGCGGTCGCAGTAAAAGTCGCTCGCCGTGCAGAACCGGTTGAGGATCGAATGTCATGGCAGCCAGACTAGATTGAGTGCAGGCCGTGAACAATGGATCGCGGTGGCGAACCCCGCTGTGCCGCGCCTAGAAATCCTTCTTCCAGTTCGCAGACACGGTCTGATCGCCTTCCTGTTCGAGTTCAGTTTCGACGGTGATGTTGTCGGTGATCTCATATTTGACGCTGACCGATCCACTGCGTCCTTGCGCATCCTGGCTCGCCGAAACGAAGAACCCGTCCGCCACATATTTGCCGACGGTGAGTGAGCCGCCGCCATTCTCCGGATCGATATCCACATTAAGGAGGTCGAGCCCGACAGCGCGGCGCAGTTTGCTGGTGACGCCGCCGCTGCCCCCGAACGGTCCGATGCCGCCAAGCGAGGCCAAAGCCTGCGCCGTTTGCAGGGATTCGAGCGCCGACAGGTTTTGCGCCGGTTTGCCGAACAAAATGATCGACATGACGTCCTCTGACGGCATGACCGGGGTCGAAGTCAGTTCGATTTCCGGTTCACTGGCGCGTCCAGACACTACGATTGCCGCCGTGACGCCGTCGCCCGCATTTAGTTCCGCGCGAATGTCGAGGCGCGGATTGTTGGCCTGAAGCCGGTCGAAGTCGATAGCGCCCCGGGTCAGGTCGAAGCGTCTGCCGGAAAAGTCGAGCCAACCTCGGCGCAGGGACAGGCTGCCCAGAACCAGCGGCGCATCGCGCGCATCCACCGCATGAACATCCGCCGACCATTCGCTTTCAAGACCGCGTCCGCGAATAAAGATGCGGTCGTCTGCGGCGATATGAATGTCATAGTCTAGGCCGTTGTCAGGCGTGGACGCCGTCAGATCCTCAGGGGCGTTAGCTTGCTGGTCCTCGAGAGAGACGACTTCGATGTCGACGAGACCGGTGCTTTCGGGCGTGATGATCTCGGCGTCGAGTTCAAGAACATTTATTTCGCCTGTGGCCTTCAGCCCGTCCAGCGGGCCGGAAATTTTCACATCGCCATCGGCGCGAAGCGTGTTGACCGGATGGGCGGACAGTTCTGCACCGTCGAGCGTGACAGCGAGATTGAGTTCTGACGCGTCTCCGAAATTCACATCGCCTGAAAATACGATTGCGTCGGCTTTGCTCTGGCGCGCGCCGCGAGCGCCGCCCTTGAAGGACACCAGGCTCGAGCCGGCGCCATAAGCGGCCTCGGCTTCCATATGGACCCCCGCGAGCGAGAAGCCGCTTTCAATTTCCGTATAGGCGCCGTCGGTCAATTGGGCGTCGCCAGCAAGGTCTGGCGCTGCGAGCGTGCCGCCAATGGTGAAATTGGCTTTCAGAGCGCCTTCAATCGTTTGCAACATGGGCGGCAGGTAAGCAGCGATTGCCTGCGTGTCGCCATTGTAGCGAATATTGCCGGCCATCTCGCCAGATGTGTCCACGGTCAATTGCGGCTCGCGAATGAGCCTCGCCGGCAAGCTCAGATTCATATCGAGCTTTTCTTCGCTCTGGTCGTCCGTAAGACGCAAGGTTTCGCCATTCCATACGGCGCGGCCGCTGAGCGAGGCGTCCTCGCGATTGAGCAGCAGCGAGCGCAGCGTGAAGTTTCCACGCGCCGGCGTTTTATCATTGGTGTCGAGTGCTATCTGGCCTGTCACCTGTCCGTCGGCGCCTGGGATGGTCACATTGGTCAGTTGCGCATCAGCTTGCCAGCGCGTCGCGTTCAAGGCGCCGTCAATGGCTATCGCGCCATTGGCGCCCCAGGCGAGGCGCAGATTGTCGACGCTGACCCCGTCGGAAAAATCAAACCGCGCCGGTTCGGTGAGGCGCGCCTGCGTATATTGTAATAGTGCTTCAAAGCGGTTGAGCGCCAAACTGGGCGGCCCGCTTGCATTTGCGACGCCCGATATTGTGATGTCGCTGGCAAGGCCTGTCTGCGCACTGTCAAACTGCGAGGCTTCCATACGAATGCGCACCGCGCCGGGGGGACCTTCAGCGGTAAGATTCAAACCGGAGACAGCGAAGTCGTTAACCGCCAGCGTGTCTGCTGTTGCGGTCATGCGGTTGAGCGCGCCGTCGCGAGAGAGAATTCCCTTGGCCGTGGCGGCGCCTTGCGCCCGTACGCCAGGCCATGGTTCGGCGTCGTCTTCGCCCTTATAGGTCAGGTCGAGATTGACGGTTTGCCGCGTGGGGTTGACCTGCGCTGAACCGTCAAGTGCGAAGCCGCGTCCGGCATAGGCAAGCGCCGGTATCCGTATTGTTCCGTCTTCGGAGGATCGAAATTGTGCGCTGAGGCGGCGCGGCGCGCCATTGCTTGCCCGTGCGCTGACCTCGCCGGTGGGAAGGAGCGGCAGGCCGGACAAGGCGGCTGTGAGGTTCATGGGCGGCAAGGCGCCGTCACTGACATTTAGCGCTGGCGCTTCCAATGCGGTTTTCAGGGTGAACCGGTCAAGCGGACCGGAGAGCTCAATATCGCCCGTAATATTCCCCTGGGGCGTCATCCCCGGAAGGACGAGCGCAGCAAAAGCCGGCGTCAGCAAAATGTCGCCGTTGACGGTCAGGGCGCCATTTTCAAGGCTATACGCCGCTTCGCCCGTGAACCTCGTTCCATCGCCCGTCGTGACCATTGCGGTATTGAGCGTGATCGCATCGTCGAAATTCGCGTCAAGCAGCGTATCGAGCGTTAAACCGTTTTCCAGCCAGAACTCGCTGTCTTCGCGCGCCGCTGCTTCGAGCCGCGCCTTGCCGGAAACGGCGCTGCGCAAATCGGTGCGGCCGTCATCTATGGTGAGTGTCGCCAACGGTCCGGCGATGGTCGCGTCAAGCCTGTAGTCGTTCCGGCGCCAATCGAGCGCGCCCTTGATGTTGAGATTACGCCCTGCAATTTCCTGCACCGTCGGCTGATAGTCTTCAGCGAGCACTGCATTGAGATCGGCGTTCAGCTTCTCCACAAAGCCGCGCGGCGCAAGCCAGTCGAGATGGCCGTCGATTTCGGCAAATACGGTCGAGAGGCCTTTGAGCGTCAACGCGCCGCCATTTCTGTTGGCGTCATA
>JAUHYK010000115.1 GCA_030426465.1 Alphaproteobacteria bacterium | reverse complement strand
GCTGGCAATTGATTTTGGGTGCGCTTCCGCTCGCGTTTATGGCGGGCCTCACCGAGAATGCTGGTGGTATTCATTGGGCTCCGGCCTTTGTGGTCAGCCTCTTCACGTTAGCGCTGTTCGGAACAGCCCTCGCTTTCTGGCTTTGGCAACGCGTATTACAAATCATGGAATTATCACGCGCCAATGCGTTCAGCTTCCTTGTGCCTTTCCTCGGCGTTCTTTTTGGTGTTCTCTTTTTCGATGAACGGGTCTCTCTGGTAACAATTATCGGGGCAATTATTTCTATTGTTGGCGTACAGCTGACCTTTCGTAACGAATCGACTATCAGGATATAGCCGCTCGTATCAAGCGAACGAGATACATTTTCGCCCAGCATCGATCCAATGCAGTCGCTGCTTTCGCCGACTACAGAGACTTACGGCGACTCCATGTCATCCATCGTGCATTCTTCGATCGTCGCCGCCGCAATCCGCATTGCTTCATTATGAAATTCCTTCATGCAAGACTTGTAAGCGTCTTTATCGCTATCGAAGGAACACAGCGCCGCAATATAATCCTCCTTGCCTCTTTCCAACTTCAGCAGGAAATGAACCCGCTCGCCGACAGCGAAAGCGGAAAGATCGATAGGATTTGCAACGGCGAACGACATATTCATCTCATCAAATCCGATTGAATGATCCGGCTTGTGCGAGATGCCTACCTTGGACTCCAGGCTGTTAATGGCCGTGATCAAGCCTTCTCCCATTGGCACATAACAATGTATGGTCAAATTCATCGGTCTATCGGCATGTGGGTCTAATTCCGCCTTCTGACCCTTTGCAGACGCCAGCGGGAAGCCGCCGGCAATAGCCAAGAACGTGACGAACGAGATAATCTGAACTCTTAGAATTCTTGCGGCCATGATCAAACATGAGCCCTGAGTTTAGCATTCCATGGATTCCATGGATGATACGCTCTGCCAGAATATGATTTTAGACTCCGCATATAACACGCCTTGATCATCGGTAGAATCCGTCTCCGATACCAAGCGAAGCATTCGTTTTGGCGATGGACGCGGCGCCGTCGCGTTCGCTTCCTGTCAGCGCCCTGATAGCGTCGATTGTCTCCGGGATGACGATGGCCTGGTTATCGACCATATAGGCGTAAAAGACCTCAGTTCCCTGAACGGTTACAAGATCCTCCCAAAGGGCGACTTCGTATAGATTGTCGTGAGGCCGCCCGAGGTCAGCCATGAGTTCCTTGACGGAGTTCAACGCCGACAATCCATCCCCCATTTTTATCAAGGAAATGCGTGACGACGAGCGGAAAGCGGCCAATATTTCTTCCCTTTCCGCGGCACGCGACAATTCCACATTCCAGAAATGAAGATGCGCGAGCGTCTCCGGAACTTTGACCGCCATTGTCACGACATCGAGTTCCGGATCGACGCTCTGCGCATCGGGGCCCTGATGACTTGGAATGTGTTTTTCAGGAACGAGCGTATTCATGATGCCGCCCTCATGACTTTCCCAGGGGTCAGTGGCCCGGCGCAACAGCGTTCCACGCGCCCGCTTGAGAAGGCCTGCGCGCTTGAGGGCGCTCAAAGTCCGAACGATTGACGTCGTATTGCACGAAACGACCCGCGTGGCGTCTTTGCCGAATGCGCTTTCATAGGTTGCTTCCGCAACAAAGGAATGACCCGCGACTTCATGCGCTTCGCCGCCTTGAACAATGAATTTTAGCTTTCGCTCCTTGTAGAGGAGAACGTTTTTCGCAGCCACTCGCTTCGGCGTACAATCGACAACGATGTCCGCATCATCCAATAGATCGTTCAAATTTCCCGCGATCTCAATACCCGCTTGCCGCATCGCATCGGCTTGCGCGTCAATAGCTGAGAACACGCGAACGCCTTTCTGCTGCGCCGCGCGAAGCCGCCAGTCGCTGGCGACATCAGCAACGCCGGCCAGCTCCATATCATCCTGCAGCGCAGTCGCAGCTGCGACCCGTTTGCCAATGACGCCATACCCGGCAATGGCAACCTTCACCTTCCTATCGAGCATCTCGCTGCCTCACTTTCAAACACATACGCCGGTCACACGGCTCCGGCGACAATATTCTGCGGTTCGCCATCAATAAACGCCTCTATATTCTCGACCGTCGTTTCGACAATACGCGCGACGGCCTCATTCGTATTGAACGCCGAGTGCGGAGTGATGATCACGTTGCGCATGCGCATGAGGATATGATCCGCCACGAGATTGCGCAGATCATGACGGTCGCAATATATCGAACAAATCAGCTCCGCTTCTTCGCGGATGAGCGGCTCATCTGGCAGAACGTCGAGGCCGGCTGCAGCGACCTTTCCGCTCGTCAGCGCCTGGATCAGCGCACGAGTTTCGATGACGTCGCCGCGCGCCGTATTAATGACCACCACGCCATCCTTCATCTGTGCAAATGCGTCAGCGGACAGAAGATGGCGCGTTTCCGGAGTGGCCGGCACATGCAAGGTGATCACGTCCGACCTCGAAAGAAGTTCGTCAAGGTCGACATAAGCAAAACTGTGCGCCGCAGCGAAGGCGTCATCCGGCGCAATGTCGAAGGCGATAACCTGCATGCCGAACCCGCTCGCAATGCGAATGACATGACGTCCGATATTGCCGGTTCCGACGACGCCCAGCGTCTTTCCTTCCAGATCGAAACCGCGCAGACCCTCCGGCGAAAAAGGGCCCATGCGCACGCGCTCGACGGCCTCGATCAGCCGGTGGCTTAAAGCCAGCAGAAGCGCAAAAACATGTTCGGCGACGGTGTTTTCGCCATAGGTCGGGACGTTGCAGACGAGAATGCGCCGCTCCGCACAATACGCCGTATCGATATGGTCGAACCCCGTTGAGCGCGTTGCAATCATTTTCAACGCTGGCAGGCGCTCCAACACACTGCGATCGAGCTTTGAATAGATAAATGTCGAGACAATCTCGACATCAGAAAATTCGTTCGTATTACCGACCTGCAACGGTTCCCTGATCAGGCGCAAATCATGATCGGCTTTGAAGCGTTCAAATACGGGCGCTTCACGCTCTTCCGTTTCAAAAACCGCTATGCGCATGGGGAGCGAATTCCTCCGCTTGCTACTTATTCTTATCTTCGTTCCGGGCTTGTCCCCCGCGCTTTCGCTCCGCTTCCGCGACATGATGCTTGACGGAGATAAAACTGTCGGGCGTGACAGATATTGAGTCGATTCCGCACTCGACCAGGAAGCGCGCAAATTCCGGATGATCGCTGGGCGCCTGACCGCACAGACCGACTTTCGCGCCCGCTTTGTGCGCCTCCGCAATAACGTTCCTGATCATCCATTTCACTGCAGCATCCTGCTCATCAAATAGATCGGCGAGATCTTCCGAATCCCGATCAACGCCGAGCGTTAACTGCGTCAGGTCGTTCGAGCCGATGGAAAACCCGTCAAAGCGTTCCGCGAACGCCTGCGCAAGAATGACATTCGAGGGAATCTCGCACATGACATAGACCTGAAGTCCATTTTCTCCGCGCTTCAGGCCGTTCTGCGCCATCACCTCCAACACCCGATCCGCCTCCTTTACCGACCGGCAAAAGGGGATCATCGCCACGACATTTTCAAAGCCCATTTCGTCGCGTAATCGATGGATCGCCCGGCATTCAAGAGCGAAACCGTCGCGATAGCGGGGCGAATAATAACGCGACGCGCCGCGGAAACCAATCATGGGATTGGCTTCCTTCGGTTCGAACGCCGCGCCGCCGATCAGCCCTGCATATTCGTTGGTCTTGAAATCGCTCATCCGGACGATCACCGGTTTCGGATGCAATGCGGCGGCGATGCGCGCCAGCCCGAGCGCCAGCTGATCCACAAAATAATCGGCCTTCTTCTCATAGCCTCGCGTCAGCTCGTCGATCTGTCGCTTCACATCCTCATCCTTCAACGCATCGAAATGCGCGAGCGCCATCGGATGGATTTTTACATGGTTCGACACCACGAATTCCATGCGCGCCAAACCGACACCGTCCGCGGGCAGCCGCCACCAGCGAAAGGCCGCGGCCGGATTGGCGAGATTGAGCATAATTTGGGTCTTGGTCGCAGGAATGTCGGAAACGCTTAACTCCTCGACGTCAAAGTCGGCGACGCCTTCATAGATAAACCCTTCCTCGCCTTCCGCGCAGGAAACGGTGACTTCCTGTTCGTCATGGAGAACACGCGTGGCGTTGCCTGTTCCGACAACCGCCGGCAGGCCAAGCTCGCGGCTGACAATCGCTGCATGGGACGTGCGCCCGCCGTGATCGGTGACGACCGCCGCCGCGCGTTTCATAATTGGCACCCAGTCGGGATCGGTGTTTTCCGTCACCAGAACGGAGCCGTCCTCGAACCGGCCGATCTCGCCCGGATCGCGGATCAGGCAGACCCTGCCGCTGACGATGGCGCCGCCAATGCTGAGGCCGGTCGCCAGCGTTCGGCCTTTCGACTTGATGCCGTAGCTTTTGAAGACGCCCGTCTGTGCATGGGACTGCACCGTTTCTGGCCGCGCCTGAACGACGAAAATCTCGCCCGAATGGCCGTCTTTCGCCCATTCGATGTCCATCGGAACGCCGTAATGGCGTTCGATCTCGCAGGCCCAGCGGGCGAGCTGTAATATCTCCTCATCGCCGAGCACAAAAGCTTCGCGCTCGGCGAGCGATGTCGGCACGGTCCGCGTCGCACGTTCGCCCCCGCGCGCATAGACCATCTTGATGATTTTATCGCCGCGCTTTTTGCGCAGAACGGGCTTCAACCCACCATTCGCAAGCAACGGCTTATAGGCCTGGTATTCATCGGGATCGACTTGGCCCTGCACGACGGTTTCGCCAAGTCCCCAGGCGGCGTTGATAAGGACAATGCGATCAAAACCCGTTTCCGTGTCGATGGTGAACATGACGCCCGAACCGGCAAGGTCCGAACGCACCATCTGCTGCACGCCGATCGACAAGGCGACCTTCAGGTGATCGAAGCCTTTCGCCTCGCGATAGCTGATCGCCCGGTCGGTAAAGAGAGACGCAAAACACTTCCTGCACGCCGCTAAAAGCTCGTCCTCGCCGCGGATATTGAGAAACGTCTCCTGCTGGCCGGCAAAGCTGGCGTCAGGCAAGTCCTCTGCCGTGGCGCTGGAGCGCACGGCGACGTCGGCGTCCTTCTCTCCGATGCGCTCGCAAAGCTTGTGATACGCCTCGGCGATGGCGCTCGCGAGGTCGCCCGGCCAGTCCCCCTTGAGAAACGCCGATCGGATCGCATTGCCCGTTTCCGCCAGCGACGCTTTGCCTGATTTGAACTCCGCAAGGCGGTTTTTGATGACCTCGTTGAGGCTATTGGCTTCGAGAAAGCGCCAATAAGCGCCGGCGACGGTTGCAAATCCCGGCGGCACGCGCACGCCGCGGTCGCCGAGGCTGCGGACCATTTCCCCCAGCGAGGCGTTCTTGCCGCCGACCAAAGCCACGTCCTCGCGACGAACGTCCTCGAACCAGACGACTGGCGCTTCCGATATCGTATCCGGCATTTAAGCCCCTCTCACACTGGGTCTTTGCTCTATTATACGCTGGGAATGCTATGCTCACTCAAACTTTCCCCGCAATATCATCGAATTTAGGGAAGGCGCCCGACTCGACCAAGTATCAAGTGGCTTAAATATTCAAAGTGGGAGAATTGCCAAACGCAGACCTATCAAAATGCCGATTAAAATGTTGGCGACCTATGGCGCTGGCAGGTAAGTGTCAATTCTGCGCGATAGTCACGCATGGCGTGTATTCCGTTTAGCACCTTCGGCATGATTAACATATTATGCTTTTGGACCGGCAATTGTTGTCGCGTATGCTATCGAACCCACAGCAAACAAGAAAAGCGCAAATTCGGCGCTAAGCGTGAATCGCAAAGCTCTGCGTCCCGCTTCCTGTTCAAATTTTATCCGTTTAGTTACAGAAAATTTGTTAAAGGCACCCAACGCGAGCGCGATGGAGGCTGCAGCCAACTTTCCGAGAAGCAGTCGCCCGTATGCAGAACCAGTCAACCCCTCCCACCCCCCCACCAGTCGCCACGCGAGAACAAGGCCTAGGGCGAAGAGAGCGGGGATGGCGAATTGGGCGATACGACTAAATGCCTCAAGTCGCCCCACGAGCTCTTTGTCGTCAATAGCGGTGGCAGGCCAAAGCGCAACCGGCGCTGCAAACCAGAACCCAGCTACAAGAACATGAAAGCCTACGAGCCACGGCATGACGCCAGGCGATTCAAGCCCTTGCGTGTGACCAGCGAGCCCAAACCCCGCACTGAGGATTAAAGCCGCCGCCAGCATTGCCAGCCGTTGCTGATTCAGCGCGCCTATAAGAGCCGAAAGACAACCGACGATTACGGCGTAAGCCTGCACATTATAGGTCCGCCAGATCCACGGAAAGGTGTCGGAATTGACGGCTGCAACCATCGTTCCGCCCAGTTTCGCATTCGCAAGTAGCAGCCGCGTAGCATAAAAGCACAGAACCATAATCGACAATACGCCAGACGCCGATATTCCAAGCGTTCGCTTAACGCCCGTCGCACAAATGGCCAGCATGCCGATGAACATTAATGTGGCGGCGTTATATCCGAACTGAATAATAAAACTGAATAGAGAAATCGCGTCAGGCATAAGGACGCTATCTAACCGAGAACTCAATCTTGCCGCTCATGGCATGACCGTCCTTTGCGATAGCGCGCCAATAAAATACGTACGAGCCAGACCCAAGAGACGGAAGGGGAATGACAAACACTGTCTGAAATTCCTTCGGTTTCACATATTCAAGTTCGATAGATTCGCCCGTCGACGTTTCCAACCGAATATCCACGAGACCGACGTCGCCGTTAAATGCGAATTCTAAATTTTCCGGAACTGGATTTTTAGGCGCCGCGTCATATATGCCGCCGTGTTCTATATTCGACGACTTTATCATGACGTGTGCTTTTGCCGGCATACCGGCGAACATGAGCATTATCGATATTGCCAAAGCCTTTTTCATTTCGATTTTCCTTGTTCTCAACGCTCTCCGTTCCTGTCTAAACGGACAATTGCGTCCACTTCGACAGGGGCGTTTAACGGCAGCACACTTACGCCAACGGCGGTTCTCGAATGTTTGCCAACCTCTCCAAATACACTGAGGAAAAGATCCGAAGCACCATTCATCACAACGGGTTGGTCGAAAAACTCTTTGCCACTGGCGATGAATCCCCCGAGCCTGACAATGCTTCGAACACGGGCTAAATTACCGCCGCAAGCCACCTTGAGCTGAGCCATGAGATTTACAGCGCAAAGAGCGGCGGCGCGCACGCCCTCCTCGATGCCCACCTCCTCGCCAACCCGCCCCCTTGCCGTCATCTTTCCCCGGGAAAGCGGCAATTGCCCTGATACATAGACAAAGTCCCCGACGACGATAAAAGGCGCGTAACTCGCGACAGGCGTCGCCGGCAGGGGCAATTCAATACCGAGATCCTGCAATCTCTTGTCAATCGAGCTCACACTCACGCCCTGTACCCACCATCGATTTGAAAATCAAAACCGCCGCCCAATAACAGCTCAGGGCGGCGGTTTCTCCAACGGTCAATCCGCCTAGAATTCGGCTGTGGCGCGCACGTACCAGAAGCCGCCGTTAAAGCCCTGCGGCGCGAAGCGCGGATAAATGAGGCCGCTGCTGATATTCCCCGCGCGCGTGTCGAGGTCCGGGTAATTATCAAATATGTTCTCCGCGCCTACCGCCAAGCGAACATTATCATTCACGTCGTAGCCGAGCTCGAAATCCACAAGCCATTCTGCGCCAAATGTTTGATCGTCGGCCGGCGAACCGCCATAGTCTGTCCACTTACCGTAATAATTGCCGCGAATGAGTGCTGAAAACGGGCCAGTGCGCAACGTGGCCTCCGCAAGGGCGCGGTAGTGCGGCGTGAAATCCTCCAGCTCAAGCGTCCGCTCGCGGTCGATGGCCGTCATATTGCGAACCGCTGTCACCTTCGTATCGGTATAGTTGAAGGTCCCTAAAAGATTTAGTGATGAATCTCCCACGAACGGCGTTTGATAAGTTGCGACAACATCGACGCCTTGGGTTCGGGTGTCGAACGCATTGGTGAAAAATCGAACTGAGCTGAGCGACCCTCCAGTTGTGATTCCTGAGGCGATCAGCGCCGCTTGCTCGGCTGGACCAATCGGAATATCGCCCGACACACTGATCCGGTCATTGAGTTTAATGTTAAAATAATCGGCAGTGATCCGAACACCGCCGGGGATATTGAGCACCAGTCCGCCAGCGAAATTGAATGACTCTTCGACACTCAGCGGCTCGGCGCCAAAAAACATCGCGACCGGATTTGTCGGCGGAATTTGTCCGCTGATAAGCGTCGCCCCAGTTGACAGATCAATATTGGTCGAGGTTTGGGAAAGATTCGCCTGCCCCGGCGTCGGCGCCCGAAAGCCTGTGTTCACAGAACCACGGATCGCAACGCCGTCGAAAAGTTCCGCCCTGCCCGAGACCTTATAATTAAAGGTCGTGCCAAAATCGTCGAAATCTTCGAAGCGAATAGCTACACCGCCAGAGATCCGTTCGGTCAGATCTGCTTCGAGATCGAGATAAAGCGCGTAGTTCCAACGTCCGAAATCGCCGACCTCAGTCGGATTAAACCCCTGGAAGCCGCTCGATCCCACGGCGAGCGGAACTGTCATTCCACCGTCCGGATCGGCAAAGGAAGAAGCAAACGGCCCTACCTCCCAGGATGCCTGGTCGCCGAGCGTTATCAGGTAGTCCTCACGATGGTATTCAGCGCCAACAGCCACGTTGAGCGGTGAAACGAATGCGGCGACATCCATAAGATAGACGAAATCCAAGTTCGCCGTCGTCTCACGCTGGGTCAGTGTGCCTGGGTCGAACTCGGTCGGAGACGCCGGTCCGAGCGACGGGTTTACAGTTTGACCTAGATGATAATCAGTCTTGTTTTCGCCGTGATAGAGACTTGCGTCGAAACTCAAGTTCTCGGCGAGATCGCCGCGTACGCCGCCTGCCGCGCTCCAGTCCGTGGTCGTCGCTTCAAACTGTGGCGAAAACCCGCCCGGAAAGACAGAGGTGAAACTGAAGCGCTCGCCCCCAGGCATGGTCGTCAATGGAACGCTAGAGAAAATTTCCGTCCGCGACACTGGATTGCGGTAAAAGAAGCTAGTTACTCCGTTTGTTCGGCTATAGTTGCCGAACAGATAAGCTTCCAAATTATTGTTGAGATCGATCCCGGCGTTGAAAAACGACCGGAATGCGCTGCCGTCGGGATTGCCCCAACGCTGTCCGAGACCGTTTTCCGGCACATCCTCAATATCGATCGTTCCCGCGCTGACGAGCGCGGCCACATCCGGCCGCTGTGCGCCGCGCGAGGTTTCTTCCGAATTCACATATTCCAGCGCCACATGGAAAAAGCCGGAATCGCCCAACGGCAATCCGATGTTGCCCTGAACGCTGATTTCTTCACCGTCTCCTTCATAATACTGCCCATATTGCGTGCTCAGGCGGAAACCGTCGCTATCCTCAGCTAGATTAACGTTGAGAACACCCGCAATGGCGTCCGACCCATATTGCGCCGATGCGCCGTCCCGCAGGACCTCAAGTTGGCTGATGGCGTTCGAAGGAATCGTCGCCAGATCGGGTCCCTGCGCTCCCAATGTCTGCGGCAGACGGCTGGTAGCGATTAGCGCCGAGCGATGACGACGCTTTCCATTGATCAGCAGGAGCGTTTGATCGGGCGCAAGACCACGCAAGGTGAAAGGGCGCTGAAACACGTTTCCGTCATTTGTAACGTAACGCTGGACATTGAGCGATACGACTTGGGTCCGCAG
>JAUHYK010000019.1 GCA_030426465.1 Alphaproteobacteria bacterium | reverse complement strand
GTGTGGTGAAATCCTCATCGTCGAAAAGAACAAGTTTTTTGCAGCGGACATTTTCCGCCTGACGCCAGGGCACGTCCAAAAAATCGATATAGCCGCCAATATGCGTTTCACGAAACTGCGCCGCGTGCCAGGCAGGCGGACTGGGCGAGAATGGCGTTCCATATTCTTCCGCCAGCAACGACAATGGCGCATCGTCTTTCAGCCAGTGCCCGAAATACATCAGTCCAAGGTAAGATCCGGCGAGCGCGCCTTCGTCGATATTTTCAACCGGATGTTCCTGCGCGCGCGGCGCGTTATGTTCATAAGGTAGAATGCGTTTCTCGGCCCCACCGGCGATGATCGATCCCTGGTAGAGGATCGCGTCTTTATACTCATACCCCGTCACCGCCGGGCGGTCGAAAGCGCCGCCCGACATACGCCGCCGCTCCACCTCCGGCGTTGTCCACTGCTCTACTTCGCGGATGCGGTCAAACTCCCCATCAAGGACAATCGAAGGCGGCGTTTCAATGGTTTCCGGCGGTGCGATTGTCCACTTTTTTTGCGCCTGATCGAACAGGTTTCGAGCGCCCGAAAAACGGCGTTGCACGCGAAAGCGCGCGTAATCCGCCATCAACGCCGCTCTGCTAAGATCGAACATAGAGGAAATCCTCGCCCCGGTTGCGCATGGCTTGCTTTGCGAGTAGGCCAATAAGCATTAATCACCACTTTTCACAATAAGCACGGAAACGTTCACCATGTTTAAAACGACCTGGAAAGGAACCCGGGCCGAAATGGAGGCCGCCTCGCTATTCTTTACCGAGGCTGACGAGACCATGGAGACCGCCGTGTCGCTGCGCCGTCTCGACAAACCGGTTGAAGAAGGCGATGATGGCGTCTGGGCGCTTGAGACGTATGCGGAGGAAGCGCCCGATATTCCGGCGCTGCGTAAAAAGCTGGGCGCTTTTGATGACGCGCTTGCAAATGTCGAACATGTAGAAACTGAAGAGCTGCCGGACATCGACTGGGTCGCGCATTCTCTCGAAGGATTGGGCGTCGTGCGCTGCGGCCGGTTCGTGCTGTATGGAATTCATGACGCTGACAAACTGCCCGATGATGAGGGCGATATCGCAATTCGCATCGACGCCAATATGGCTTTCGGCACCGGTCACCATCCCACTACCGCTGGATGCCTGACGCTGCTTGATCGCTTTGCGGGCTTCGCCCCAAAAAAAGTGCTCGACCTCGGATGCGGCTCGGCAGTTCTCGCTATCGCCGCCGCGAAAATATGGAAACGCCAAGTTCTCGCAACCGATATCGACGCTGACTCAGTCGCAATTGCAGCGGAGAATGTTGAACTGAATGATGCTGACGATTACGTCATTACGCTCACGGCGGACGGTTTTAATCATATAACCATTGCGGAGGCGGCGCCCTTCGATTTCGTATTCGCAAACATTCTCGCCGGACCGCTCGCCGAACTGGCTCCTGTAATGGCCGACCACGTTGCCAAAAACGGCCGGGTAATGCTTGCAGGCCTGATGTCGGAGCAGGAAGCCGGCGTAATTTCCGCCTATGAAGCCCAAGGTTTTCGCCTGATCAACCGCCTCGACCAGCCAACCTGGCCGGTGTTGCTATTCGTGAAATTGTAGTCACGCCTACCCTTGTAGGCGACATGGCGAAGCGCGATAGTCGCCATAACCGCCACAGCTTTGGACCGATATATGTTTCAAACTTTTGAACCCGTCTCCGACCGTTCCTTCGCAGGAAAACATCTGCCGCTTTTGCGTGTGGAAATGAAGAAACAAAATCTCGACGGGTTTCTCATTCCCCATGACGACGAATATCAGAACGAATATATCCCCGCTTACGCCGAAAGACTGATGTGGGCCACGGGGTTTTCCGGCTCTGCTGGCGCCGCGCTTATCCTGCAGGATAAAGCAATTATGTTCACTGACGGGCGCTATACGGTGCAAGTACGTCAACAGGCGGACAGCGCCTTTTTCGATTACGTGGATTTGATGGAAACCCCGCCGGACGCCTGGCTCTCAGAGAATGCGGTCAGCGGCGCGCGCATTGGTTATGATCCGATGCTGCACACCATGGCGGGCGTCCAGAAACTGAAAACAGCGGCGGAAAAAGCGAACTTCGATCTCGTCGCTGTTTTGCAAAATCCGGTGGACGCCGCATGGCGGGACCAGCCTTCTGCGCCGTTGACGCCTGTGAAGCCACACGACCTTCAGTTCGCTGGCAAGTCGTCCAAGGAAAAGCGCAAGGAAATCGCGGCCGCAATCGCCAAGGCTGGCGCCGACACGGCGCTGATCACCGCGCCGCCTTCGATCGCCTGGCTGTTCAATGTGCGCGGACAGGACGTCTCGCGCTCACCTTTGCCGCTGGGGCGCGCGCTCATCAACAAGGACGGCACAGCGACCTTTTTTGTGGCGCCGGAAAAAACCGGTAATGATTTGCCCGAGTTCCTTGGTGACGACGTAGACATTCGCGCAGAAAGCGATGTCGCCACATCGCTTGAAAAGCTCGGCAAGTCAGGCGCAAAAGTCGCCGTCGATCCAGCGCTCGCCCCATCGAAATATGTCGATGATCTCAAAGCCAATGGCGCAGTCATCATCAAACTGACCGATCCTTGCGCACTTCCGCGTGCGGCCAAAAATGAAACCGAAATCGCCGGCGCGCGGGCCGCCCATATTCGCGACGGCGCCGCGATCACAGTCTTTCTGCACTGGCTCGATACTGACGCCCAGTCCGGCGAAATTGACGAAATCACAGCGGCGCAAAAACTTGAATCCATTCGCGCGCAATCGGACATGTTGCGCGATTTAAGCTTCGACACCATCTCCGGCGCTGGTCCCAACAGCGCCCTTCCCCATTACCGGGTCTCGACCGAGTCGAATATCAAACTCGACCGCGGCACGCTTTATCTCGTCGATTCAGGCGGGCAGTACCCTGACGGCACGACTGACATCACCCGCACAGTGCCAATCGGCGAGGTAAGCGATGAAATGCGCGACCGCTTTACGCGCGTTCTCAAAGGCCACATTGCGCTGGGGACAATGAAATTTCCACCGGGAACGACGGGCCATCAGCTCGATATGGTTGCACGCAAACCCTTGTGGGACGCTGGGCTCGATTATGATCACGGCACCGGTCACGGCGTCGGCTCTTTCCTTGGCGTTCATGAAGGCCCGCAACGCATCGCCAAAGCGCCAAACACTCAGGCGCTAAAGCCCGGCATGATCCTCTCAAACGAACCCGGCTATTATAAAGAAGGCGCGTTCGGCATCCGTATCGAAAATCTTATTGTTGTAACGCCGCCAAAGCCCGTCTCCGGCGGCGAACGCGAAATGATGGAATTTGAAACGATCACACTGGCGCCCATCAATCTCGATCTCGTCAAAATCGAACTACTGACCGAGCATGAGCGCCAATGGCTCAATGATTACCACGCGCGAGTGCGAAGAACTCTGTCATCGCTTATTCCGCCTGCGATCAAGGACTGGTTCGAAAAGGCGACGCGCGCAATCTAGGCTTTAAGCCCAAGCGCGCCAATGATCGGCACAATGAATGTAACTGCCTCACCGAACCCCGTCAGCGTGTCTTTTACGGACTGAAAATAGTCCTCACCGCCATGGTCTCGGGCGTAATCACGCGCGAAAGAAAAAGTTGACATAAGTCCCGCCGCCGCCGCTGACGGCAATTCATGGCGCAGGGTCTGACGATAAGGAATGACCGAAGCGAAAGCGCCACTTTCCCTCAATGCCGCCTCATAGTCGTAACAGTCCACAAGGCGCTGATCGCGATAGGGCCGCCACTTACCAAATTCATCTGTGAAGTAATCGCTGGCCTCTCCGGCGACCTGAAAGGCATCAAGGGCGAAAGGAAAAAAAGCGCCGCCCGGTTTGAGCCAGCGCGCAGCATTGTCGCAGATAAGCATCTGGTCCATCCAGTGAAACGCCGTGGCGCTGATCACCGCATCAAGGCTCTCAGTGGCGAAGTCCGCTGTCTCCGCCACCTCGATCTTGATATTCACATTCGCCGGCAAATTTGCATCTTCCACAAGCCGTCCGTCAGGCTCGACGGCAATGACCTCGTCAAATATTCGCGAGAGCTTGCGCGTCGCCTGCCCCGATCCCGCGCCAAGATCGACGGCGCATATGCGGCCGCTCGTTATATGCGACAGGAGGAAGTCGAAAATCTCCTGTGGGTAATCGAGGCGAAACTCAGCGTATCGCGCCGCCGCTTCGCCAAAATTTCGAGAAGGGTCCGCCATAACAGAAATTATGGCTTTCCCATCATAATTCACCAAGCGAGATCATGGCGCCGCCGTCAATGATCATCGCCTGTCCGGTCATCCAGCGCGCAGCCGGCGACGCCAGAAACACCGCAGCGCCGGCGATATCGTCAGGCTCGCCAAAACGGCGCAACGGCAAACGCTCCGTCATCACCTTTTCAATCTTTGGATCTTTCCAGAGCGCTTCCGCGAAATGGGTCTTCACGACGCCGGGACAGATGCAGTTGACCCGCACATTATCCGGACCGACCTCCACCGCGAGATTACGCGCCAATTGAAGATCGGCCGCCTTGGAAATATTATAGGCGCCCAATGACGCCGAACCGATAAAACCTCCGATCGATGAAATGATGATAATCGATCCGTCTTTCTTCGCGCGCATATCCGGCAGCACCATCTGCGACAACCAGTGCGGGGATTTGACGTTGCAATCGATCACCTTGTCGAACTGTTCGTCGCTCATCTCCGACGCAGGACCGAAATATGGATTGACGGCGGCGTTAGCGACGAGAATGTCGACCGGTCCCACTTTGGCTTTGGTCTCGTCCACAAGACGCTGCAACTCTTCTTTATGAGTGATGTTGCAGGGGATCGCGAAGGCTGTTTCGCGGCCTTCCAGCATATTGATCGACCGGACGACAGCCTCACAAGCATCGATCTTGCGGCTTGAAACGACGACATTGGCGCCATATTGCGCGAGGCGCCGTGCAATCGCTTCACCGATCCCGCGCGACGCGCCAGTCACGATGGCTGTTTTGCCTGTGAGATCTAATAATGAATCAGGTTCGGCCATGCGTCTCTCTCCTCTTTTTAAGAAGAGAGACTACGAGTTCGCGGTGAGTCGCAACATGGGCGCATGCAGTAATTTATTCAGCAGCGTCCTATTCCGCCGCAGCCGTGGCGGGCGCCTCGGCTGAACCGTCTTCATCTTTTTTGGTGGTGCGACGCGGCGCCCGGCGCCGGCGAGGCTTCTTTTCTTCTTCCGCCGCCGCTTTCGGCTCTTCGGCCTCAGCGGCGGGAGCTGATGGCTCGGCTTGCTCGGCGTCGCTAGCAACGTCAGATTCTGCAGGAGCGTTGCTGGAAGTATTGCCATTACGGCGGGGGGCGCGCTGAGGCTTCGTCTCGCGTTGCGCCTCACGCTGCGGTTGTTCCTGATCGTTATCCTCAACGCCTGGCTGCTCGCCGTCAGCGTCCGAAGACTGATGATTTGGCTGCTGCGCCGGCTGCATAGAGCGAATCAGACGGAAATAGTGCTCTGCGTGCTGAAGGTAGCTTTCGGCCTTGACGCGATCGCCAGCTGAAGAGGCGTCGCGTGCGAGCGCCTGATATTTATCATAAATCTGATTGGCTGTGCCGCGAATGCGAACATCCGGGCCATTGGAGTCGAGCGCCCGGTTTGGATTTGATCCGCCACCGGGACGGCGGCGTTGGTTACGGCCACGCTTCATATGAGTACCTTTAACAATTCCCCTTCCGAAAAGCGGGGGCTTCCCGTCTTTTCGCGATGAAAACAGTCTTTCCAGCTAACGGCGGAGAATCGGGCCCGCCCGTTTCTTCATGCGATTGTCTTGTTCCTGGCGCAGCAAGGCTGCGGGGTCAGCGCCGACTGTTTCCGGACAAAAGCGATCCCCCCCACGGATCACGCCAAAACCGGACGATGGTCGGATGCAAGACTGGGCCGCCGAAGATTCAAGCAAGTCGAAGGCGTTGAACCCCTGTCTTGGGAGCTATGATAATGTGTGTCCCGCGCATTTCAATCCCCTTTTTCTCCCTTTCTGAGGTCGAATCCGGCTCCCCGGGGCCGCCCGGCAAGATCATAAAGGGTAAATATTGCATTTTCCGGCGCCAGCTCCTGGAGCATGGCGGCAAGAGTCTCAGTCTGGGTCGAACCGCATTCCATGAGAACGAGACCGCCCTCGGCGACAAAGGAGGGCAATTGCCTGATGATGGCGCTATACGCGTCGAGCCCCTCCACTCCCGCAAAGAGCGCATCGTGGGGTTCGTAGGACGCTACATCGCGGGAAAGCGCCGGCGCCTCCGTCTCGGCGATATAAGGTGGGTTGGCGACAATGAGATCGAACACCCCAGTAAGCGGAGCCAGCCAGTCACCGGGTGCAAAAGCCACCCTCTCCCCAACCCCGAGCGCGGCCACATTTGTCCTCGCAATCCCCAGCGCCGCCTCTGACCGGTCGACGCCGACGCCTTGCGCATTCGGAAATTCTGACAGAAGCGCACAGAGAAGGCAGCCTGACCCTGTTCCAAGATCGGCGATCCTTAATGGCTCATCGCGGCGGCGGCGCTTGATAGCCGCCTCAATGAGCGCGCCGGAATCATCGCGAGGTATCAACACATCCGGGGTCACCTTGAAGGGCAGGCTCCAGAATTCCTTTTCGCCCGTGATATAGGCGACAGGCTCCGACATGGCGCGGCGGTCAATGAGCGATGCAAAACGCGCCGCTTCCGACTCGCTGATCACCTCGCTGGCGCAAGCGATCAGCGCGCCATCATCGATGCCTAAAGCATGTTTCAATAAAATACGCGCATCGAGCTGAGGGGTTTCGCTATTGACGAGACGCGTTGCACCCTGACGTAGCGCTTCACCAATCGTAACTGTTTTGTTGTCAGGCATCTTCCTGCATCGCGGAAAGACGGTCGGCGCGGTCTTGTGTAATCAAGGCTTCGATAACCGGATCGAGACCATCGCCACGAATGATTTCATCGAGATTATGCAAGGTCAGTCCAATGCGATGGTCTGTAACCCGGCTTTGCGGATAATTATAAGTACGGATGCGCTCTGACCTGTCGCCGGTGCCCACCATGCCCTTACGCGCAGAAGCCCGCTCCGCATCGACACGCGCGCGCTCTGCATCATAAAGCCGCGCGCGCAACACCTTCATGGCCTTCGCGCGGTTCTTGTGCTGCGACTTTTCGTCCTGCTGGATCACGACGACGCCGGTAGGCACATGGGTAATCCGCACCGCGGAGTCGGTCGTGTTCACCGACTGGCCGCCGGGGCCGGAGGCGCGAAATACATCGATGCGCAGATCAGCTTCGTTGATTTCAATATCGACGTCTTCAGGTTCGGGCAGCACCGCGACGGTCGCCGCAGACGTGTGGACACGCCCTTGGGTTTCCGTCTCCGGCACGCGCTGCACGCGATGAACACCGCTTTCGAATTTCATCTTGGCGAAAACCCCATCGCCGGAAATATTAGCCTGAATTTCCTTATAGCCGTTCTTGTCGGATTCCGAAGCGGACAGGACTTCCATCTTCCAGCCCTGAAGCTGCGCGTAGCGCTGATACATGCGAAAAAGGTCGCCTGCGAAAATCGCCGCTTCATCGCCGCCGGTGCCAGCGCGCACTTCGAGAATAACCGATGAGTCATCCGCCTTGTCTTTCGGCAACAACATGATCTGCAGCTCGTGCTCAATCTCTGGCGCTTTTTCCTTCAGCTCCTGTAATTCGTCATAGGCCATTTCGGCCATGTCCTTGTCATCGCCTTCGGACAGCTCTTTCAGTTCCACCATCTGCTTGCGAACAGAGGTCAGCTCACGGGATTTCTCAACCACGTTTTTTAATTCGCCGTGTTCTTTTGACAGTCGCACGATTTCTTCGGCGCCGGACACTGTGGACATGGCGGCTTCGATTTTTTCGAACTTCGCAACCAGAGCGTCGAGTTTTTCCTGAGGGATCATATCTTCAGCAATCAGAGTTTATTGTTGTAACGTAATAGAGGTTTTTCGACGAGCATCTACAGAATGTTCGCCCAGTCACCCGATTCCACAATGCGGTCATAATGGTCGCGGTGAAGCTCCCGGCTTTCCCATTTCTCGATCAGGGTGAACAGTCGCGGATCGTCCGCATTGCGGTAAACGACGGCGCTTTCAAACCCTTCCTCTCCCGCCATGCCTTCATTGATGCCGGTCATAATCGGCAGGAAATCGTCCAGCCGATCATTAGCTACATGAAAGACGATGATGAGGTAGGTCTCCTCCCCGTCGACCGCTTCGGCGCCGCTGCGCGAGCAGGATGCAAGTAGCATCGCAATAAGCGCCAGCATAATCGTTTTCAGCATTCTTGTGTCCTTCATGAAAAAACGCGCGCGAGGGATGCCTCACGCGCGCTTGTAAATGTTGCTTCGCTACTCCGCGGCGACGGACTGCGCATCTTCCTCGGCTTTGATCTCAGCAGCCCGTTTTTCGACTAGCTCAACGAGATGATCCACCAGCTCAGAATTATCAATACGATGATCCACTTCGCCGCCGAGATAGATCATGCCGTGTTCCTTACCGGCGCCACCGCCGGTGAAGCCAATATCAGTTTCGCGCGCCTCGCCCGGCCCGTTAACGACGCAACCGATAACCGACAGCGTCATCGGCGTCGTGATATGTGCAAGGCGCTGTTCCAGCGTTTCGACTGTTTCAATGACATTAAACCCTTGGCGCGCGCAGGACGGACAGGAAATCACATTAACGCCGCGATGGCGAAGATTAAGCGATTTCAGAATATCGTAACCCGCTTTGATCTCTTCGACCGGATCCGCAGAGAGCGACACGCGGATCGTATCGCCAATGCCCGCCCATAAAAGATTGCCCATGCCGATGGCGCTTTTCACTGAACCGATGCGCAAACCCCCGGCTTCCGTGACGCCAAGATGCAGCGGGCAATCGATAGCTTCGGCCAGTGCGTGATAGGCTGCGACGGTCAGAAAGACGTCGGAGGCTTTCACTGAAATCTTGAATTCGTGAAAGTCGTTATCCTGAAGAATTTTTGCGTGGTCGAGTGCGCTTTCCACCATCGCTTCAGGACAGGGCTCGCCATATTTTTCGAGAAGATCTTTTTCCAGCGACCCGCCATTGACGCCGATGCGCATGGAGCATCCATGGTCCTTGGCCGCCTTGATGACTTCGCGCACGCGCTCTTCCGATCCGATATTGCCCGGATTAATCCGTAAACACGCCGCACCCGCTTCCGCCGCCTCAATGCCGCGTTTGTAATGGAAGTGAATATCCGCAACGATCGGCACCGGAACATTGGCGCAGATTTCCTTCAGCGCCTTTGTCGATTCCACATCCGGGCAGGAAACGCGCACAATATCGGCGCCCGCTTCGGCGATCTCATTCACCTGGCGGATCGTCGCTTGCGCGTCCGAGGTCAGGGTGTTGGTCATGGACTGGACGGCGATCGGCGCGTCGCCGCCGACAGGCACATTGCCCACCATAATCTGACGGCATTTGCGGCGTTCTATATCACGCCAGGGACGTAACGACATGGGACCTGCCTTGGCCTGTACGGGGCCTTGAAATACGCTGGAAAATCACCGCCAAGATTGCGCGCCCGGCGGCGAAGTCAAGCCCCGCTTACCTCGTCACAGGCGATCTCCGGCCCAAAGCCGCGCAAAATCGCGGCCCTACAGGTTCGAAAGCCTACTGAGTGCGCGTTTTACGGGCGCTCAAAGCGGAATACGTGGATTTGATCATAGGCGGGCTTTGGCGTCCCATCGACCTTTTGCGGCTCAAAGCGCCAGCGGCGCAAGGCGTTGAGCGATGACTCGTCGAAACAGCTATTGGTGGAGCCCGCCACCCGTTCTCCGGAAATCCGGCCTGCGGCCGTTACAGTGAAGGAAACGGTGACCGTCTCCGCCGCCTGCGCCCCGGATGCGCAGCTATAGGGATAGACCGGGTCGATGCGCTCAATGACGCGCGCCTCGACCAGATCACCAGCGACCGGTGCTGGCGCGGGCGTCTCAATCACAGGCGCTACGGTCGCCGCCGCTTCCGGCGCCTCCCCGATCGGGGTCACCTTGCTTGTCAGGGTGATCTGCCAAGCGCTCCAGATGATAAAGGCGATGATCGCCACAAACACCGGCAGCGACATGTCGCGTCCCTGCGTTTCCGCAGCCTCTTCGCCGGCGCGAAACTTTTCAGTCTCAATTTCCTGAGGCGCATCGTAGCCGGCGTCGAATTTGAATTGCTCGACGATGGTGCGGGCGTCGAGCTCCAGAAACTCCGCATAGGTGCGCACAAAACCCAGCGCATAGGGACGCGCGGGAAGCCCGCTCGCATTTACGGTTTCGATCGCTGTAAGATGAGCTTCGCGGATATGAGTGCGGGCTGCGGCTTCACGCAGGTCGATGCCACGGCTTTCGCGAACAGCGGCTAACCGCGCGCCGACATTTTCGAACTCGCCCGCATCAGCGGCAAGCCGCGCCCGCGCATCCGCCATATCGACAATTTCCGCTGATCCGTTTGCTGTCGCTCCGCTGGCCATTCCTACGTCCTGCGCCCTTTTTCGCACTCGCCTTCGAATCCCGGCTTTTCACAGCATAGCAAAAAAGCCGCGCCGAATGGCGCCCTTAAGGTGAAATATCACCCATGTTTAAGCAGGAATGCGTTAACCTGTGATTTATTCAAGCACGACGCCCGAGTCTTTCAGATATTCCCTGAAAGAAGCGCGCAGCGTGACCTGCGGCTGGCTCATATTGGCGTCGAGCCATTCACCCGTCGCTGTAGCGTCAAGCGAGCGGACCAGGCGGCGGAACGGTCCCACGAAAGCCGCCGGCAATGAGAACAGCCGCACGCCGACGCCGATCAACGCCGCCGCCGTCACCGGATCCGCAGTCTGTTCCCCGCAATAGGAAAGCGGCGTCCCGGTGCGGGACACTTTTTCCACCGTGTTTTTCAGGAAGCTCAAAAACCCCGGATTCATGGGATCGTAGCGCCGCTGCACCCGTTCTGAGTCGCGATCGGCGGCGAAATAAAACTGCGCGAGGTCGTTGCCCCCGACAGAGAGAAAATCAACTTTCTCGGCGATCAAATCCGCCCGCCACGCCGACGCCGGCGTTTCGATCATGGCGCCGATCTTTACGTCGTTGGGCAAATCTTTTTCGCGGCGTCTGGCACGGTCGATTTCTCGATCCAGTAGCTCGCGTATATCGTCCACCTCGCCCGGCAGCGTGACAAAGGGGAACATGACCCACAGCGTCCGCCCCGCCGCGGCTGACAAAAGCGCGCGCAATTGCGGCCGGATCATGCCGGGCCGGTCCACGGCCATCCGCACGCCGCGCCAACCCATGGCCGGGTTCACTTCATTGCCGTGATCCATATAGGGCGCAGTCTTGTCGCCGCCGATATCCGCGGTGCGAAAGATCACCGGCTTGTCGCCTGCGAGATCAAGAGCCTCGCGATAAAGCGCCTCCTGCGAGGCGACGCTCGGCAATTGCGACCCGATCAGAAATTGCAGCTCGGTGCGGAAGAGCCCAACCCCTTCGGCGCCGGTCTGTTCGAGAAACGGCATGTCGAGCGCAAGGCCCGCATTCATCATGATCGCGACGTCTTTGCCATCCTTGGTGCGCGAGGCGAGGCTTTTCTCGCTGACATAGCTGGCTTCAACTTCACGATAACGAGCTTGCTTGCTGCGGAAATCTTCAAGCGTCTCGGGCGAAGGGCGAATATGAATCTCGCCGGCCTCACCATCAATCAGGGTGGTGTCGCCCTCCTCCGCCAGATCGATCGCTTCGGGCGCGCCGGTCACCATAGGCAATTTCAGTGCGCGGGCGACAATAGCCACATGAGACGTCGCGGACACTTCGCCGAGCACAAGCCCCTTAAGCCGGTTGCGGTCATATTCCAGCAGTTCGGCAGGGCCCATGGTTCGGGCGATGAGGATCGTCTCATCGTAAAGCGCACGTTGACCGACATTCTGGTCGCCGGAAAGATGGCGCAGCAGCCGGTTCGACAGATCATCGAGATCATGCATGCGCTCGCGCAGATACGGATCACGCGATTGCGACAGGCGGGCGCGGTTTTCCGCCTTCACCTGCTCCACCGCCGATTCGGCTGTGAGGCCTGAAAACACGGCCGCGCGCAGACGGTCTTTCCAGCCGCGGTCATAGGCAAACAGGCGATAGGTCTCGAGCACCTCGCGCGACACCCCACTCAAAGAGGCGTTGGTGGCGAGCATGGCGTCCACGGACTGGCGCAGATCGTTGAGCCCGTCTTCAAGACGCGCCGCATCCGCCGCCGGGTTCTGCGCAAAGACCTTGTGCTTGGGCGCTGGCGGCTGAAGGAAAACCGCCTTACCGATAGCGATACCAGATACAATGCCGAAGCCCTTGAGCTTTTCCGGGCGGTGCAGCATTGCGCCGACGACTTCGGTTTCTTCTTGACTCAGGAGCTCGCCCGAAGCGGCGATCTCTGCGAGCAGAGTCGCCACCGCCTGCACCGCTTCGATTTCCTCATGGGTGTATTCGCGCGACGCCTTGTTCTGAACGACAAGAACGCCAAGCGTCTTGCCCGACCGGATCAGCGGCACCCCGAGGAAGGAATGCAACGGGTCTTCGCCCGTCTCCGGCCGGTAGGAGAACGAGGGATGTTTCGGCGCTTCCGCCGTCACCATGGGGCTCGCGCGCTTGGCGACAAGACCGACAAGGCCCTCACCCCAACCGAGGCGGGTTTTGTGAACCGCCTGCGGGTTCAAACCTTCAGTGGAGTAGAGCTCCAGAACATCGTCCGGACGGCGCAGATAGATCGAGCACACATCCGCAACCACATGACTGGCGATGACCTTGGTCAACAGGTCAAGGCGTTCCTGAGCGCTTGTATCATGCGCGACAGCGTCGCGCATGCGCTTCAGGAGCACGGTGATGCCCTGTTCGCCATGTCCGCCATGTGGCGGGCGTGTTTTCTCAATGCTCATCGCAGCCTATTCGCTACGCACGGGGCTGAACTCAGCCCTGCGCGGCTTGGGGCAGTTTATCTAGACCATACGCATCATGCAGCACACGCACAGCGTATTCGGCGGCGTCTGCATTGATCAGAACACTGATCTTGATCTCGGAGGTGGAGATATTCTGAATATTGATGCCTTTCTCGGCAAGAGCGCGGAACATGGTCGCCGCAACGCCGGCATGGCTTTTCATGCCAAGACCGATAACTGAAACCTTCGCGACATTGCGATCCGACTGCATCGCCTTGAAGCCAATTTTCGGCTGCTCTTCAGAAAGCACTTTCATGGCGCGGTCAAGGTCGCCCTCTTTCGTGGTGAAAGAGATGTTGGCGAAACCGGTCTCGCGCGAGGCGCTCTGCACGATCATATCGATATTGATATTCGCAGCTGCGAGCGCGTTGAAAATCCCTGCGGCGCGGCCCGGCTCATCGGGCACCGCGAGAATGGTGATGCTCGCCTCGTTAAAATCGGGCGTAACAGTCGTGACAATGTTTTCTTCCACAATATCATCCTCATCGCAGATGAGCGTGCCGGGGCCCGGCGCGTCGGGCGGGTCAAAGCTCGAAAGCACCCGCACCGGCATCTTATAGCGCATGGCGAGTTCCACCGAGCGGGTCTGCAAAACTTTGGCCCCCACAGACGCCATTTCCAGCATCTCTTCAAAAGAAATCTTGCCGATCCGGCGCGCGTGCTTGGTCAGGCGCGGATCGGTCGTATAGACGCCGTCGACATCGGTATAGATATCACAACGTGCAGCTCCGATCGCGGCGGCGATGGCGACAGCAGACGTGTCCGAACCGCCGCGTCCTAAAGTGGCGATGCGATTGTCCGGCGCGATGCCCTGAAAGCCAGCGCAGATGGCGATTTCGCCATTATCGATCGCCTCGCCCAGCGCATCGCCTTCAATGTCTGCGATGCGCGCCTTGCCATGAGCCATATCCGTCTTCAACGGGATCTGCCAACCCTGCCAGGACCGGGCGCGATAGCCGAGATTTTGCATCACAAGCGCCAGAAGCCCCGACGTCACCTGCTCGCCAGAGGCGACGACGGCGTCATATTCAACATCGCGGGCGTCCAGAGCCGGCGCCGGCTCTCCGGCCTCTGCGCACAGGCCCACAAGCCGGTTGGTCTCGCCCGACATGGCAGAGACGACGACAGCCACAGAATGGCCAGCATCGACCTCACGGCGCACAAAGGCGGCCGCGGCGCGGATACGCTCGAGATTGGCGACTGACGTGCCGCCGAATTTCATTACAATGCGGGCCATATTGCGCCTGCGAATTCATGTCCTCTTGCCCCCGCCAGCCGGAGACGCAAATCTGGCGTATCTCTAGAAAGCAGCGCCCTCGGGCGCAAGCGAGGAAATATCAAAAATGGCGCAGTCTGGGTTAACAACGACGCAAGACGGCGCAACTTCACGCTCCGGCGCCACTACAATCGACCCTGAAGAGGTCAGGAAGTTCTCCGCCATCGCCGATGAGTGGTGGGACCCGTTCGGCAAATTCAAGCCCCTGCACAAATTCAACCCGGTCCGCCTCGCCTATATTCGCGACGGCGCCTGCGCTCATTTCGGTCGTGACCGGCGCGCGAAATCACCGCTGGATGGGCTTTCCCTGCTCGATATCGGCTGCGGCGGCGGCCTCGTCGCCGAGCCCATGAGCCGCCTCGGCGCAGCGGTGACCGCCATCGACGCATCCGAGCGTAATATCAAAACCGCCATGGCCCATGCGACGCCGTCTAATCTCGAGATCGACTATCGCGCAACAACGGTGGAAAACCTCGCCGAGGAAAACACCGAGCCCTTTGACATTGTTCTCAATCTCGAAGTTGTTGAGCATGTGGCGGATGTCGAGTTGTTTCTCCAAACCTCCGCCAGTCTCGTCAAACCCGGCGGCATGATGGTGATGGCGACCTTGAACCGCACCTTGAAAGCGCTCGCGCTCGCCAAGATCGGCGCCGAATATGTTCTGCGCTGGCTGCCCGCCGGCACGCATGATCCGCGCAAATTCGTGAAACCAGAAGAAGCAAAGACCGCGCTTGTAAATGCAGGCCTCACCGTCACGGCGGAAGCGGGCGTCACTTACAATCCTCTGATGGATATCTGGCGCATCGGCGACGATACAAGCGTCAACTACATGCTGACGGCGGTGAAGGGCTGATTATTCCTCCGCCTTCTTTGTGTACAGCCCGTCAAACACCGTATTCCAGCTTGTCCCGTCATCGGTTGATGTTTCCCAATGCTGGCGCACGCTGCCGTCCTCATTCGCGCTCCAGGTGATGCGGTTGATAGTGTCGCTCTCAACCAGTCCCTTGTCTGACATCACCATGGCGCCATTTTCATCGAGACCGCCTTTAAGATAGAGCGCTGCGCCAGCGCTCGACATCCAGGTCTGTCGCCAGTGCTTTGTATTGCTGTCGTAGAAATTGATGCTCATGCCGGTGAAGCCGCCGGCGTCATATTGTTCAAGCACAACGCAGCCGCCATGTTCGGAAGTGATCTTGTTTGTGGCGGAAGAACTGCTTCCCGCCGAGGTTACGTCCCACTCCCCCAGCCAGAAGTCGAAATGCCGGTATTCGGTATCGGTGCATGGCGTCAGCGCCGCAATGACGGCGAGAAATTTCTCGTCATCGGCGAGCGGCGCGAATTCTGTTGTGTTGGAAACAAGGCCGCCGGGAATACCGCCGGTTTGCGCGAGCATTTCGAGCATGGCGAGCGCTTTTTTCTGTTTGCCCGCCGACATGTAAAGCCGCGCAAGATGATATTGCGCTGAGGCCGGACTGGCGAACCCCTCTTCCATCGCTATCTGATAATTCTTTTCGGCTTCATCATATTGACCGAGCTCGTGTTGGCCCCGCGCGAGATAATAATGATAGGCGGCATTGTCGCTGTCGCTTTCAAGAAGCGCGCTATAAGCGTCCACCGTTCCCTGCCAGTCCTGCGCCGCGTATTTCGCCGAAGCTTCTTCCTCAGTCGGCATTTCAGAAGATTGGGCGAAGGCGGGGTTTGCAAAAACAGCCAGGCCGAAAATCGCTGCGGCGTAAAATGATTTCATGAGACGCTCCCTGAACATTCACGCCCATCCATACCACTGATCGCAGGATTTTGGCTGCGCTTACCTCAATTTCGCAATTCCGGCCACATGGGGCCAAATGCGATCACTCGAGCACAGTGACAATATTCGAACCCTGATCCATCAGCTCGCGCGCCGAATAAAAAAGATCTTTGCCTTTCCATTCCCGCGCGAGCTTGTCGCGCCAAGCCGGATCCATGGGCGAGTTGACGAAGTAAATATCGAAAAACCGCTGGCTCATCATGTCCCGTTCAAATTTCGGCTGGTTGACCTTTTCGCCTGTAAAAAAATCATAGGCGGTCGGTTCATGAAACATGAAGGTTGCGTTTCCGGCCGCAAAGCGTTCCTCGCCTTGCAGGAAGATCGGCACGCACATGGAGTAACAGGCGCGGCGTCCACGCACGCGCGTGTCGACAATATGCGTGCGCTTCATCCGCTCGATAATGCGGATCACTTCCTGGCCTTCAGCAATGGCGCCGCCCGGAGAATGCAAATCGATGACGACGCGATCACCCTCATTCTTCCATTCGCGCCACGCCTCCTCGAAGCGCCGCGCCATGGGCGCCTCCACTTCATTGCGCCAGGTAAAGACGATAGTTTCCGGATTGCTGCGGTCCCGCTCTACACTGAGCTCACCCTTGTCGCGGAAAATCAGATCATTATTTCGTGAGATCAGGAGAACCGTCAGCGCCAGCAAGACCAGCGTCACAAAAGGCATCAACTGGTTTTTTTGCTTCTGGTCCACTGTTCTTAACTCTTGCACGCGCCCAAAAGCGCACTCACCCTTATTTGACTGGTGATAAAGGTGAGCATTCGCGCGGCCAAGGGCAAGCCCCCGGAAACAGGCCCCTGACAACAAGGCCCCGTAAAAATAAGGAACGGCAAATGAATGTCGGCGACGCTATCAAGACAAGAACCTCGATCCGCGCCTATCTCGACAAGCCGGTAAGTGAGGAACGACTGCGCGCGCTTCTCGATATTGCCCGCTGGGCGCCGTCGGGCGGAAATCTTCAGCCCTGGCGGGTGCATGTCGTTATGGGCGCTGGGCGCGACAGATTGGTGGAGACAGTCAAACAGGCGATTGCCGAAAACCCTTTCGCCAATGAATCTGAACTCTCCATATATCCGGAGAAACTTGGCGAGCCATGGCGCACGCGGCGCTTTGAGGTCGGCGAGGAGATGTACGCCCTTCTCGGCATTCCGCGTGAAGACAAGCCCTCGCGCATTCAAAACCTCCTGCGCAATTACGAATTTTTCGGCGCGCCTGTGGGATTGTTCTTTTCCCTAGAGCGCCAGTTCGACAAGGGTCAATGGGCCCATCTCGGCATGTTCATGCAATCCCTCGCCCTCGCCGCAACAGAAATGGGCCTCGCCACCTGCATGCAGGAAGCCTGGGCGGCGCGCGCCAAGACCGTTTCAGCCTTTCTGGGCCTCAATGACCATGAACAGCTTTATTGTGGGATGGCTTTGGGTTATGCCGACCCGTCGGCGAAAGTGAACGAACTGCGCTCATCGCGTGCAAACGTGGACGACTTCACCGCCTTTATCACGGAATAGGTCATCATGCCGGTCCAGATTTCAGTCTGCGAAACAGTGAACGCGCCGGCGAAGGCCGCCTTTCAGGCGGCAACCCATATTGACGCCCGCGAGTTGATTCGGCCCCACGGACCCCTGCCCGGTATTGATCATGTAGACAATCATGACGCGCCTTGGTCGGCCGTCGGACAAATTCGCAAGCACACGCTCTCAGACAAATCGAGCGTGCGTGAAGAACTGGTTGCCTTCACGCCCAACCAAACCTTCGCGTACCGCCTGACCGAGTTTACGGGCGCTTTCGCGCCGCTGGTGAAATTCGCCCGCGCCGACTGGCATTTTACACAGCGCACAGCAGTAAGCACCAAGATCGACTGGACCTATACGTTCACGCCGCAAAGCATGGCGGCCGAGCCTGTCCTCTGGTTCATTGTAAAACTGTTCTGGCCCGGCTATCTGAAATCCGCCCTTACGCGCGTGAAACAAAAAGCCGAAGAACAAAGCCAGACATGAAAATCGCAAGCTTTAACGTCAATTCCATCAACGCCCGCCTGCCCCGCATTCTCGACTGGTTCGACACGGCCAAGCCCGACGCGGTCGTGTTGCAGGAAATCAAATGCATCGACGAGAAATTTCCCGCGAGCGAGTTTGAGGATCGCGGCTATAATGTCGAAGTGCATGGGCAGAAAACCTATAATGGCGTCGCCCTCCTGTCGAAGCATCCTCTTGACGATGTCACGCGCGGCCTTCCCGGCGATAAAGATGACGAGCAGGCGCGTTATATCGAGGCCTTGATCATGCCGGACAATACAGAGCCCGTGCGGCTCGGCGGGCTATATCTGCCCAACGGCAATCCGGCGCCGGGCCCGAAATATGATTACAAGATGAAATGGATGAAGCGGCTGAAAAAACACGCCGTGAAACTTCTGGAAAACGAAGAAGCCTTTGTGCTTGCCGGCGATTACAATGTCATACCGCAGGAAGAAGACGTGCATGATCCCAAAGCCTGGGTGGATGACGCGCTGTTCCTGCCAGAAACACGCGCGGCGTTTCGCGAGCTTCTCAATCTCGGGCTGACCGATTCAATCCGTCAGGCCCATCCGACAGGCGTGTGTTACACGTTCTGGGATTATCAGCGCGGCGCCTGGGAGAAAGACAATGGCATCCGCATTGACCATCTCCTGCTCTCGCCACAAGCCGCTGACCGCTTCAAGGATGCAGGCGTCGACCGCAAGGAGCGCAATCCGTCTTCGAATGGTGATGTAAAGCCCTCGGACCATGTGCCGGTCTGGGTGGAGCTGGCTTAGCCTTGACGAAGTTTAGAGAACTCAAGTCGATTGGGCATAATATTGCTGACTCATTTGCGAGCGGTATCGGCTTAATGATTGGCTATTATGAGATCGATGTTTTCAAAGAAGCGGGACGATCCAAAGATGGTCACATCACAATTGACTTTCTGACAGGGAGAATTTTGTCAGGCCGAGCCTCGCGCAGTTTGTCGCGCGCAGCGAAGCTTTACGCAAATGCTTTACCTGAGCTTTGTAAAAAGCATGGTGCCTCAGTGCACGACCTAAAAACATTGAAAGTAAGATTTGGTAGCAACCTTGTTCAGCGTCCGCATTTTATAGTGACGGTAGAGAACAATCTCGGCAAGAAATCCGAAGATATATTTACCGGCATCCCAGGCCGAAAGGTTCAATACAAGTAATGAACTGGTCTCCCGAACAGGATAACGCCCTTCTCGCCGTTGATCGCTGGTTGAAGAACCGCGACAGCCAGGTGTTCCGGCTGTTCGGCTATGCCGGCGCCGGCAAGACCACCATGGCGCGCCACATAGCGGAGAACGCCGGCGGCGACGTCGCCTTTGCGGCGTTCACCGGCAAGGCGGCGCATGTGATGCGCCAGAAGGGTTGTGTCGGCGCGACGACCATCCACTCGCTGATTTATCGACCGTCCAGCGTAGAGGAAGAGGGCGAGCCCTCCTTCACCATCCGTTACGACGCGCCCGCCGCCGACGCCGACCTCATCATCATCGACGAATGCTCCATGGTGGATGAAGACCTTGGCGCCGATCTCCTCTCGTTCAAAAAGCCGGTGCTGGTGCTCGGCGATCCGGCGCAGCTGCCTCCGGTCAAGGGCGGCGGCTTTTTCACCGAAGGCGAGCCGGATTTCATGTTGACGGAAATTCACCGTCAGGCGGCGGACAATCCGATCATTCGCCTGTCCATGGCGATCCGCGAGGGCGGCGAGTTCGATGAACAGTCGGATGAATGCCGCGTCATTTCGCGGCGCGATGTGCAGACCGAAGAAATCATGGAAGCCGACCAGATTCTAGTCGGCGCCAACAAGACCCGCAAGCGTTATAATGACCGGCTCCGTGAGTTGCACGGACACACGGACTCATCGCCGGAAGCCGGTGAGAAACTCGTCTGCCTACGGAACAACAAGAAAAAAGGATTATTGAATGGCGGGCTCTGGACCGTGAAACAGCGCATGAGCCCGCGCGGCGGGCGCGTGCGCTTTTCCGTCAATCCGGAAGAAGGCGGCAAGGCGGTCAACGTCTCCGTCCCCCGCGCCTTTTTCACCGATGGCCCCGAAGCCGTGCCATGGCCCCAGCGCAAGGGCGCCGACGAATTCGACTATGGCTACGCCCTCACCGTCCATAAAGCCCAGGGCAGCCAATGGGACAATGTCGTCCTGTTCGACGAAAGCTACATGTTCCGCGAACATGGCGCGCGCTGGCTCTATACGGGCGTTACAAGGGCTGCGGAGCGCCTCACACTAGTGCGCTGAACGCTCCTTGCACGGAGCGCGAACCACGTTAGAATCAAGTCCAAACATTTAGAGGGAGACCGGCATGGATATCCAGCAGGCCGTTAAGACTGTTCTTGCAAATTACGCCAAGTTCGAAGGGCGCTCCGGACGTCCGGAATATTGGTGGTGGGTGCTCGCCTATTTCCTCGCGGCTATCGTTGCGGCCTTTGTCGGCGGCATGCTGGGCATGGGTGAACTGGTGCTCAACCTTTTGACGCTCGCCTTGCTGGTGCCGAATATCGCTGTCGGCGTCCGCCGTTTCCACGACATCGGCAAGTCCGGCTGGTGGCTGTTGATCGGGCTTATCCCGCTCGTTGGCTGGATCGCCGTTATCTATTTCGCTGTGCAGCCGTCGCAAGGGCCCAATCAATATGGCGAAGGCCCACAAGGGCCGGCCGCCTGAGCCAGAAAAAAACAGCGCCAGTTTGGCGCTGTTTTTTTAATCAAGCTTCGGCGCGATATGACCATCACGTCCATCCACGGGGATGGCAATGATGGTGCGCGCCGAGCCGGGGGCTTCCGCGACAATTGGATCGCCGCCGGCAATTGAGGCGCCGCCAAGCATCTCGTTTGTATAACCCGGCGCATAAACCATCACATGAGGATGCCAGGCGCCGATCCCGTCCCCGAGGCGTTGCGCGGCGGAATACATATACGCAAAAGCAACGCCGTCGATCCCCGCGATCTCACCCTTGTCATAGGCGTCCATCACAGCATCTTTCACTTGATCGTGCGACTTGCCTTCAAGACCAAGTTCGGCGCGCAGGAACTGCTCTTCCATCGGCGCGCCTGACGCTTTGGCGTCGTAACAAATTGGCGCGACAATGCTGCCCGGCGTTTCGAACAGATCGCGTTGCGTACCGAAAACGGCGCTCCAGCGGCGCATGACAAGGCAGTTAAAACCATTCGTTCCTTCAACTGCAATTTTATAACCCGCCTCGCCCAGCACCCACACGCTTGCTTCCGCTGACACCGATGCGGGACCGGCGCTGCGGGCGATAGTAATTTCTTCTTTCTCGGACCAGACAGGCTCCTCCGCAGCCAGGGCGGGCGCAAAAGCTGTCGCCATCAACGTCGCGAGAAAACCGGATAATTTGACCATCAATGCCTCCTTCTTGGGTCGCAGCGCCAGACGCCGTCTCAATGGAGACGCCTGGGCCCAGCCGGTTTCGACAAACGGACATCACAAACGCAACCTTTCGCGCTTTCCGGTGTTCCCTTGACGCAAGCATCAGCAGGCCAAGCCATGTCCTATGTGAAATCCAGCCTCGGCGCCGACGAAGATATCCTGATGATCGCCCGGTTCCCGTGGCCCTATCATCTGGTCGCATGGGGTTCGCTTGTGGTCCTCGGGATAGTCGGCGTGGGCGTCATTATCTGGGCGATGATGCTGGTGCATTTCGCCACCACGGAAGCCGCGCTAACGACGCGGCGGGTCGTTTATAAAAAAGGCCTCTTCACACGCGAAACCCTGGAGCTTGGCGTTTCCACTATCGAGCAGATTGAGCTCCATCAGGGATTTTGGGGCCGGATTTTCGGTTTCGGTGTTGTCGAGGTTTCCGGCACGGGCGAAGGACAAATCCGCACTCACAGTATGGCCGATCCCGTGAAGTTCCGGCGCCTTGTCACGGACGCCCGCGCGCAGGACCGCGCGATCGTCGTTGAGCAGTCTGAGTTTGACCAAGCTGACGCCCGCACCCGCGCACGCGAACGTTTGCAGATGTCGTCCTAGGCACCGCGAACGGCGTCCACCCGGAAGGCGCCGTCAAGCCTGCCGTCCACCCGCTTGAACAACACATCAATCAAATCAAAAATCAGATCAAATTCCTGGAGGATGCGTTCCACGCGCGCTGGCCCTTCCAGTGGTGAAAACATCGATCCCATATTGAGCTTGTCGCCGGTCTCAAGCGCAAGGCACAACTTGCCGCCCGTAAAAGCCGCACGCAGTTTTGCGCCGTTAAACAGACGGTCAAGCTCTTCGAACCGCTCCAGCACCAGAGGATCAAGCAGTTCGCGCGCCTCCACCTGATCGGTGGACCACGCCTCGAAAATCTTTTCGAATTTGGGTGAGACGATGCCAATATTCTGGAATTCCTTCCCGGGCTTTCCGAGGCGGTTCAAAAACCCCGCGTCACGCCGCACGACGGTCTCGCCCAGAAATTTCTTGTGATAGTCGATAACCAGAAGCTGGCCGTGAAAGACCGTGCGCGTTGAGGAATTTTTACCGCCGGATTTATATTTCAGATGCGCTTCGCACATGACGAATTCGGCGCCATGGCGTTCGCCGCGCACCTCGTCTTCCCAGCTTTCACGATTAAAATTCGGGATCAGCTTCAGCCGGTCATAATCATGAAAATAGGATGGCCGCTCAATATCGCGGCGATAGCTGCAGCCAAGCTGTCCACAGACCCGCTGAAGCAATCCGCCGGTAATGTCGCTGCGCGTCTTGTTAACCCGCCACATGGCCGCGCCGGCGCCCAATACGCCCAGAACGCCGCCTACCTGAATATTACCTTCTCCAAAGGGGAGAAACTGGAAACCGGCAAAGGCGACGACGGCCGCCGCGATGGCGATCAATCCAGCCTGCATCACTGCATTCTGGCGCGCGTCCTCCTTGGCGCGCAGATATGGCGCGATATCGGTCTCGTAATACGCAGCGAAGCCTTGAAACTCCTCGCGCTCAGATGGCGGTGTGATGCTCATTCGTCCCTGCCCCACGGTTCAGCCCGGAGATCCTGATAGGAAATTGTTAACTCTTCTTTTCCGCCACCCCATAGCGCAGCCAGAAAATTGGAGTTCACCTCGATATTAGGCGCCCATACGCGCTGGCTATACTGCGAATTAACCAAGATTTCAGAAGCTGGACGGCAAACCATCCGGAACCGTAGCCTGATGCAGAAAATAATAAAAAAGATTGCGACTTTTCTCGGCGCGCCGGGCGATGAAACACCCGATGTGGTGATCGACCGACAAGTGCGTGAACTGAAGCAACAGATGCCGCGCGTGCTGATTGGCATCGGCCTGACATCGGCGCTGATCGGCTTCCGGTTTTTTGAACATGACCGCGCGCTCATCCTGATTTTTGTCGGGGTTTATTTTGCTTTTCTGGCGGCTCGTATTCCGAGTTGGCTTCGTCTTGATGTCAACGCCATGCTGCCTGAGGCGAAGCGCCGCCAACTTGCGGCGACGCCTTTTATCGCACTCGGTCTTGGGCTTTCGTGTGTCGCGATCGCTATTTATCTTTCACAATTCGCCGACAAACAGGGCCTCGTCATGCTGGGCTTGTGGTGCCTTTATTGCGGCGTCACAAGCGCCATGGGACTGACGGCGCTGCCACGCACCTCAAGCGTTCCTCTCTTCACATGCATTCTGCCATTCACACCGGTCATGTTCGCCACCGGAGACATGGATCTTGTCATTCTGGCGGTCATCATGATGATCGGCGCTATTGTAGCGCATTATCACAATACTCATTTTGGCCAGGTGCTCGCCGAAATATCCATCAGCAAGCAGGCCGTTGAACAGCATGCCGAGCGCGCGGCCATGCGCTTCCGGAATTTCATCGAGCACACATCCGACTGGGCGTGGGAGTTCAACGCGAAAGGCGAACAGGTCTACATCTCGCCCAACTTTGAGAAGATCACCGGCATACCAAGCCGTCACCGGTTTGGAAAATACAGCCTCAACATTTCCCAGCTCGACAAAGGCCGGTCGATAAAAGCCGAAGAAGAGTTTATCCGGCTTTTCAATAAACATGTACCCATCGAGGGTTTGCGTCACAACGTCATCAAGACGGACGGCGATGTCATGTGCATCGCCGAATTCGCCATGCCGCAATTCGATAATAATGGTGAGTTCACTGGCTATATCGGCTGGTCGAAGGACATCACCGAACAGGCGGAAGCCGAAGAACGTCTGCGCGAGAGTGAAGCGCGGTATCGCGACTTCGCCGAAAGCGCCGGCGACTGGGTCTGGGAGATCGACGCGGATTTGCGTTACACCCATATCTCAGAACGGGCGAAAGAAGTCACCGGTATCGACCATGACTGGTTCATCGGCAGGACGATGACAATGGAAGGCAGCAATGTCAGCGCCGAAGCCTGGCAGGAGTTGCGCGAAACCATCCGGCAAAGAAAACCGATACAAAATTTTATCTCCTGCGTCGACTTTGAACAGAGCGGGCGCTCTTTGTGGATAGAACGTAGCGCCAAACCGGTTTTCGACGCTGATGGCGCCTTCAAAGGGTATCGCGGCGTCGCGCACGACATTTCCGAAAGCATGGCCGCAAAAATCGCAGCGGCTGACGCGTTGAAAAAGCTAGAAGACGCCAACGCCAATCTTGAGGACATTGTCCATCAACGGACACAGGATATTGAGGAAAAATCCCAGTTGATGGGTGAGGTGCTGGAATCCATGGCGCAAGGCGTTGTTGTTATTGATGACAACTACAACATCGTTGAACTCAACGAAAAGGCATGGCGCATTTCCGGACTCCAAAAAAGCGCATGGGCGCCCGGAAATGATATTCGCCCGCTTTTGCAGATCGGCATCGATCACGGCATGTACGAGTATAAAAGTGTCGAAGAATATTTCGAAGATTGTGATTCTTCGCTGAAGGCCGGCAAGGATTTCCGAGTTGTCCGGCGCCAGAAAGACGGGATCGTCATTGAGGAAAGCACGCGCCGGCGCCCTCATGGCGGCCTCGTCATCACCTATCGCGATATTACTGAACAGCAAATCCGCGAAGACGAATTGCGCGCCCTGTCCGCACAACTTCTCGCCTCAAAAGATGAAGCCGAAGCCGCGAACCGGGCCAAGTCGGAATTTCTCGCCAATATGAGCCATGAAATTCGCACGCCTATGAACGGCGTGATCGGCATGGCCTCGCTTCTTCTTGATACAAAGCTTGACGAGAATCAGTCCGATATGGCGCGCGTGATTGTCAGCTCAGGCGACGCACTGCTGAAGATTATCAACGATATTCTCGACTTCTCGCGGCTGGAGGCCGGCAAGCTCCGTCTTGTCAAAGAAGAGTTCAAGCTGCGCGAATGCATCGAAGATGTCGCTGCATTACTATCTCTGCCGGTGGAGGAAAAAAACCTCGAGCTTATGGTTCGGTACCAGCAGGAAGTCGATTGCGGCTTCATCGGCGATCCAGGCCGTTTGCGTCAGGTGATCACAAATCTCGTCGGCAATGCTGTCAAATTCACCGAGAAGGGTCACATTCTCGTCGAGATCGGCGGCGTGCGCCGAGGTGAAATTGCGGATGTGACGATCGCCGTCACCGATACGGGATGCGGCATTCCCGATCACAAGCTGAATGCGATTTTCGATGAGTTCGAGCAGGTCGACGGCTCCTCGGCGCGCAAGCATAATGGCGCCGGCCTTGGCCTCGCGATCAGTCAGAAAATGATCGAGGCCATGGGCGGCAATATTTCTGTGGAAAGCGAAGTCGGCAAAGGCTCCACCTTCCACATTCGCCTGCCGCTGGCGATTGACGACAATGCACCGATGAAAGTGGCCGCCACTGACACCACTTTTGCAGGGCGGCGTGCGATCATCGTCGATGACAACCCGGTCAACCGCACCATTTTGAAAGAGCAGCTTGCTTCCTGGGGGCTTGCCGCCGACGCGGTCGAAAGCGCCGAAGACGCACTGGCCGCTATCCGCACGGCCTATGCAAAAGGCGAAGCTTACGCTATCGGCATTCTCGACTTTCAAATGCCCGGGGCAGACGGCGTTGAACTCGCCCGCATCATCAAGAGCGACAAGACGCTTGCGTCGACGCCGCTGGTGTTGCTGACCTCTGCGGGACGCAAAGGCGATCCTTCAGGCCTCGCAGGCGATCTTTTTTCCGCCTATCTGGTGAAACCAGCCCGCGCCTCCATGCTGCTGGATGCAATCCTGACAGCGCTTAATGACGGAGCGGTCGCCCAGCTCCGCACCAAGACAGAAACGCTTGCTGAAGAGGCCGCCGCAAAAGCGTGTCCTTTCACAGATGACGGTTCGCCGTTGAATGTGCTTGTCGCTGAAGACAACATAGTCAATCAGATGGTGATCAAGGCGATGCTGCAAAAACTCTGTTGCAATGTCGCTATCGCCTCCAATGGCAAACTTGCCCTTAAAGAATATCGCGAGAACCGGCCGGACGTCATATTAATGGATATGTCGATGCCCGAAATGGACGGGGCGGAAGCCACACGCCATATCCGTAAGCTTCAGGATGAAACGGGCGTGCACACGCCGATTATCGGCGTGACGGCCCATGCGCTGCGCGAAGACCGGCAACGCTGCCTCGACGCTGGCATGGACGACTATCTGCCCAAGCCGGTGAAGCAGGATGCGCTGCTGGAAGTGATCACCCGATGGACCAGCGGACGCGATTCAAAAAGCGCCAGCGCCTAGAGCTTTCCCAACCGTAAAACCGAACTGCTTTTGCCGAAAACGCGCTAGACTCTTGCCATCTGCAAGACAGCGTCTTCGGTGCCGTCACTGGCCTGGCTCTGGCGCCGCCACAGCGATGCATAAAGACCGTCTTTGGCGATCAGATCCTGATGACGGCCCCGTTCGACAATCTCGCCATCATTGAAAACGAGGATCATGTCTGCGCCCGCTATCGTCGACAACCGGTGCGCCACGGCGATTGTGGTGCGTCCGCGGGCGGCTTCTTTCAGCGCCGCCTGCACTTCCTGTTCAGTCGTTGAGTCGAGCGACGAGGTCGCTTCATCAAGAATAAGGATCGCCGGGTCGAGAAGAATGGCGCGAGCCACGCCCACACGTTGTTTCTCGCCGCCCGAAAGCTTGAGACCGCGCTCGCCCACCTTGGTGTCGAGCCCCGCGGGGAGGCTTTCTATGAAACCGCGAAGTTGCGCCCGCTCAGCCGCCGCCATGATTTCCTCATCGCTGGCGTCAAGACGCGCATAAGCGAGGTTGAACCGCAAGGTGTCATTGAACAACACCACTTCTTGCGGCACGAGGCCGAGTGCGGCGCGCAAGCTTTGCTGTGACACGGCGCGAATATCCTGGCCGTCGACGAGAATGCGTCCGGAGGCCGGGTCGTAAAACCGGAACAGAAGTTTCAGGACTGTGGACTTGCCCGCGCCCGACGGGCCGACGACGCCCACAAAGGCACCGCCCGGCACGGCGAAGGAAACATCCTTCAATCCGCTGGCGCGCCCTTCATGAGCGAAGGCGACATGATCGAAACGAACGTCGCCTTCACCAGACATGAATTGTCTGGCGCCCGGCGCATCTGCAACCTGGGAATTACGGTCCATCAGAGCGAAAAGCTTTTCGATATCGACCGAACCCTGTTTGATCTCGCGCCAGGCCCAGCCGAGAATGTTGAGCGGACGATAGATATTGAGCAGCATTAACATCACGGCGGTGACATCACCGGCTTTCATCTCTCCGCTGATCACGCCATGCCCGGCGAGCAGCACCGCCGCCAGAAGGCCGCCGGTCATGATCAGTTCCTGCCCGGCGTTCAGAACCGACAGGGATTGCTGCACCTTCACCATATGACCGTTGTAATCCTGCTGAGCGTCGTCATAACGCCCGGCTTCCCGGTCTTCCGAGGCGAAGGCTTTCACCGTTTCGAAATTCGCCAGCGTGTCGAGTGCTATGCCGCGAAGACGCGTGTCCGCTTCATTCATGGCGCGGCGCTGTTTGTTGCGCCATTCCGTAACGGTGATGGTGAACCCGGAATACAGGACGATCACAATAATCGCGGCGAGGGAAAACTGAATGCCGTAAAAGATTGCGAGCACAGCCGCGGCAAAAACAAGCTCGACTATTGTCGGCCCGATATTGAAGGCGAGGAAGCGGAAGAGGTAATCCATCGCCCCGGCCCCGCGTTCGATGATGCGGTTCAGCGCGCCGGAACGCCGGGTCAGGTGAAACTGCATGTCGAGATGCTGCGCATGGCGGAACGCATCGACCGCAAGGAGCCGCTGGGCGTCCTGGGTCACTGGCGAGAAAAATCCGTCGCGCACATAGGGAAGCCCATTTGCGGCGAAACGCGCCGCGGCGAACAGGATGAAAAACACCGCGAAGGACAGGCCCGCCGAGGCCGCCTCGCCATCAATCAGGCGATTGACGCCATTGCCCATGAACACCGGAGCGATGACCGCGAAGCCCTTGGAAATGACCGTCAAAAAGAAAGCGAGCGCTATCCGGAAGCGCCATTTCACCAGCTCCGGCCTCAGCAGGACCTTGAACATCCGGGCGATGGACTGGCCGAACGGGGTCGGGGCGGAGTTAAATTCCTGGTCATGATCTGGCGGCATGGATCGCAAAATGGGGTCGAAAGGGCGAAAAAGCTAGGCCGAAGGCTCACAAAAGGTTGAGCCTCCCGGCCCATCCGCGAATCGACTATCAACCGCCTGTTAACTCTAGCTACTCTCTAAGTTGCTATAATAGCGTCGCGCAGGTTTGGGAGAGCTTATGCGCGAGTGGATGATCGATGCGGAAAAAAGACAATCGGCTCTCGGAACGGCTGGCGGCGATTAAAAGCGCAGCGCCAACCATTACGGATGGCCGTATTCCGCCGCCGAAAAAACGCGGCCCCCCGGAGCGCGACAAGCGCGACGCCGTCTTCCGCCCCGGCAAGATCTATCTTTCAAAATCCGATCAGGTCCGCTGCGTCATCCGCAATGTGAGCGCCGGCGGCGCCTATGTGCATCTCGAAGGAATGCAGCCCCTGCCGGCGGTCGTCATGTTGCGCTTTGAGCAAACCGGCGTGATCAAAAAGGCGCGCGTCGCATGGCAGAACGATATCGAAGCGGGCCTCGCCTTTGTTAAAGACATGACGCCCGGCCGCGATGGCCCGGACCCCCATGAAATCCCGCCGGTGGTCGCCCGCTAGGCGAAGTCGATCACCGCGCCTGCGTCACCCAACGCAACTAACCTACCAGGGCAGGATCTCGCCATTATAGGCGACAAGGCGCGGCTCGCCCGGCTTCATGGCCGCGATCTGTTTCCGCAGCCCCGCGACGCTTTCCTCCGGCGTGACCGGCGCCTGCGCACCGCCCATATCGGTTTGCACCCAGCCGGGATGGAACGGGCCGACGGCGACGCCCGCTTGCGTAAACAGCGGCGCAAGCGATTTGATCGCCATATCGAGCCCGGCTTTCGAGGTGGAATAGGCCGGCGCAAAACCGCTGGCGTTCTCGATTGATCCAAGCTGAGAGGAAATCGCCGCGAACTTGCCGTTTGCCTTTTTCAGTTGCGGGCCAAACGCCTCCAGCGTCGCAACGGGGCCAAGCGTATTCACTTTCAGAAGATTCGAAAAAGCTTCGAAGTCGAAATCGCCAAAATCACCGGCATCCTTGCCGCCGGCGCCGGCATTGGCGACGACGATGTCGAGCGGCTCGTCAATCGTTTGACCAAGCGCCTTCACCGCAGCGAAGTCCGACACGTCGAGCTGGTGCAGAACGATATCTCCGCTAACGGCTTTCAGAGCGTCCGCCTTGTCCGGATTGCGGCAGCACGCGTGAACGCGCGCGCCCTCACCCGCATATTGTTTGACAAATTCAAGGCCAATGCCGCGATTGGCGCCGGTGACGAGAACAGTCGTCATGATGTTGTTTCCTTATTTCAGCCCGGCCATTTTGCGCACCAGCTTCCATTCCTTTTCCGTCACCGGCTGTACGGAAAGGCGCGCATTTTTGACCAGCTTCATCTCGGCGAGTTTCGGTTCGGCCTTGATCGCTGCAAGCGTCACCGGCTCTGCAACCGGCTCCACCGCAACGACATCGACCACGAGCCAGCGCTCGTCATCGGTGGTCGGGTCCTGATAAGCTTCCTTCGTCACTTTCACGACGCCGACAACCTGTTTCTCGCCGCCCGTGTGATAGAAGAAAGCGAGATCGCCTTTTTTCATCTCGCGGATGAAATTGCGCGCCTGCGCATTGCGAACCCCGGTCCAGACTTCGCCTTTCTTGCCCTTGGCGATTTGTTGATCCCAGGACCAGTCTTCGGGTTCTGTTTTCAGGAGCCAGTAGTTCATGGCAACACCAGTTCCGCATCGCCCAGCGGTTCGAAATAATGCACGATGGCGGTGTCTTTCACCTCAGCAAGCGACGCCGGCGCCCATGTCGGACTACGGTCCTTATCGAGAATCTGCGCGCGCACGCCCTCGAAGAAATCATGACCCTCCATCACCCGGCGAACCATGCGGAATTCCATTTTCATGACCTCATCGAAATCGAGTTCGTGGCCGTGGCGCATCTGTTCAAAAGTCAGACGCATGGATGTCGGCGACATTTTTTCCAACGTCTCTAACGTTTGTTTTGCAAACGCGCCGCCGTCGTTTTTCAAAGCCGCCATCAGCGCGTCGAGCGTTTCATGTCCCTGAAACAGGCGCGTGATCTCTTCGCGAACATCGTTCACCTGTGCATGACCTGGATCGCCCGCATAGATATCGAGCACCGTTTCAATGTCCGCATGGGCGGAGTGGCCGCCAAGCGGGGTTTTCAATAACGCCGATGCAAGCTCGTCATATTTATCGCCGGGCGCATAATGCGTGGCGATGCCCGCCGCCATGCAGTCAGCGGCTTTGGCGCGGGCACCGGTCAGCGCGTAATACAAGCCCAGCCCATCATGCAGGCGCGGCATAAAGTGACCGCCGCCCACATCGGGAAACAGGCCAATTCCTGTTTCCGGCATCGCGAACAAGGTCGCGTCACCCGCCACGCGAAAATCTCCATGCACCGATATGCCGACGCCGCCGCCCATGACGATCCCGTCGATCAGCGCCACATAAGGTTTCGGATAATGATAGATTAGCGAGTTATTGCGGTATTCCTCGCGGAAAAATTTGCAAGCATGGGCCGGATCTTCTTTCGCCGTATCATGCAGCCAGCGAATATCGCCGCCGGCGCAAAAGGCGCGCTCGCCCTCGCCGCGCACCATCACCGCTTTCACTGGCGAGCGCGCGCCCGCCCAGTCGATCAGTTGCGCGCGCATGGCCTTGACCATGTCCCAGTTGAGCGCGTTCAACGCCTTTTCACGGTTGAGCGTAACAACGCCCCAATCGCCGGTCTGTTCAAAGAGAATGTCTGTCGTCATCAACACGCTTCCTGCCGCCAATCAAATTCACAACGGCGATCACAAAAAGTAAGAGCCCGGCATAGAGAAAACCGCTTAATTGCGGAATGTCTCCGCTCGCGACCCGCTCAATCACCGTCAGCATCATGGAAAAAGCCGAAAGCGGCGTTTGCGCGGCTTCAAGCTCGACGCCGATCTGCGCAAAGGCCCCGAGATAGGAATATGCGAGTAGCCCAAGGCTCGCGAGAAACAGTCCGATGGAAATCAATATCCGCATGGGGACCAGCCTTCCAAAGGGTTACTCCTCTTCCTCTTCTTCAAGGGGCGTACCTTCAAAGCCGGGCATCCCCGGCATCGGGTGATCGCGCTCCTTGGTGAGCGGCGTCATCACGCCTTCTTTTTTACGGCGATGATTGATCCAGCGGAACAATATATAGGCCGCCAGAAGGGTGATCGTCACCAGCGGCATCCAGACAATCGCCTCTTCGCCCGCCACCGCGCCGACCGTGTGGAACAGGGAAAACACCACGGCGATATAAAGCGACGCTGTAAACATCAATGTCAGCACATATTTCGGATAATGCGCCTTGAAAAATCCGGCCGCGATATAGGTCGGGATGCGCGTGCCTGGCACGAAGCGCGCCGTCAGCATGGTCTGCAGGAACTCCTTGCGGATCAGATCTCCGGCGACAGAAACCCCCGGCTTTTCCGCAAATTTATGCGCCCATTGATAGCGGCGCGCGAGCCGGCCCATCCAGTATTTCCAGGCGTCCGAGGCAACCAGCCCGGTAAGGATCGCCCCGATCAGCAAAACCGTCGGCGCGGTTCCGGCCAGCGACGCCGTCGCGGCGAGAATGACGCCAAAATCTTCCTGAAGAAAAGGCGTCAAAAAAAGAGCGCCAAACAGCACCCACCAGCTCATCGTCGCCATGTCGCCTGCTTCAAACCCGAACATTCGGTTCCCACTCACCCCATTGCCGCCCCGGCTGTGTAGGCGATTGCCGCGCCCCGGGAAAGACCGCCTCATCCGCCCCGCCGCCGACGCCCCTGCCCGCCGGGACACGCCCCTTCCGGGACGGGAATAAAATTTGAAACAAAGGCTTAGCAAAACATTTGCGCCCCGCCGATAGGCTCAGCCCAGGATTTGAGCGGTCGCATCGCCGCATGCAGGGGAAAAACGCCATGTTTGTCGTCACCTATGACAACTATCAGGACGCCGTTCTGGGCTTCACAAAATATCTGATCCTGCCGGTCCTGATCTTTGGCCCGTTTGTCTATCCCTCGATCCTGCTCATGAATGACGGTCAGGTCGCCTATGCGGGCTTCTGCGCGGTTGTGTGCCTGGCGTTCTTTTATTTCGCTTTCAACGCGAAAGGCTTCCTGAAAGTGTTAGCGTTCGCCGGCGTCGCCGGATGCTGGATCACTGGCGTCCTGTTGGCCGAAAAGCTGAAGGCGGACTTCGCCGCGCGGGATGTCGAAGCGCGGGAAATCATTCAAATGGCGGGCTACCAGAATTACGGCTTTAGAAAAGACCCGGAATACAGCCCGCTCGCAGAGCTCTATCCGGAAGAATTTACCGCATGGCTCGGCTCGCTCGATATCCAGACCCATTTTGGCAAGCGCGATAACATGACCGCGCTCAACATCCCCGTGACGACGGAAAAGAGCGAAGAAGAATATTTCACCGTCAGGCCGAAAAACATGGTCGGCGACTATCGAAAGCTCGCCGCCCGCCATGGCGACTGGGTCGGTCTCCACCATGTTTGCGTTAAGACCAATGTTCACAGCAACAAGGCGCTGCCGCGTCCCGCCTCCTGTGAAAGCTGGGACGCAATCAAGCAGAATTACGGGATTGACATCCCCCAGCGCGTTGCAACGGCCTTAAGCGCAAATACTGGCAAGTCCTGCGCGGATTTCGCCATTTGCAGCAGGGCGCAAAGCCATTTCGGCTTCGACCTCCCCGATGATGGCGCACAACTGGCGTCGGCCCGCTAGCTGTCGCGGCCCATCGCTTCCGCTTCAAGCTTGGTGATGGGACCTTCCTTGAACAGATAGGTCCGCAATTCCTTGTCAAAATCTGGAGAATTGCGCCGCAGCCACTCGAGCGCCATGGCGGCGTGTTCGATTTCCTCTTTCATATTGTGCAAGAGGATCCCCTTCAGCGATGCGTCGTCACAGTCGTCAGCGCGCTGCTGATACCAGTCCACCGCCTCAAGCTCCTCCATCAGGGAGGAGATCGCCTGGTGCATGTGAATCGTTTGTTTGCTTAGCCGCTCCCGCGGTGCGTGCAAGCCTTCGCTGGACATAAATGCTCCTGTCGCCGTGTCTGTTGGTTTCGGGCCCGGCTTGGCCGCCGGAGGTCCTAAACGCTGTTTTGAGTCGTCTTGAGATTGCGCTGACAGCGTATCACCATTTTCGTCGCGTTCGCCCCGCCGTCGCCAGAACCGCCACATAGCCGCACCCTTCCCGCCTTCGCTGTGACGAATTGTTGGCGATCATGTTGCAGTGCGTCAAGAGTTGAAAAAGTCAGGGTGAATAGCAGCCGCCGCTATTCAACCAGCCTCAGACCCGGCTCCACATCAACGGCCAGGCGGCCGCTTGCCGCGCCGATAACATGGGTGATGGCGCCGCCATCAGCGGCCAGCGGCGCAGTGACGGAGCGCAGCAAAAGTCGGCGGCCGTCGCACAAGGTCAGCGTATCGTCCCGGTAATGCGGCGCCTCTGACGCCACCGCCGCGTAGACATCCGCGGTGGCCTTGTCCAGCAGCGTCAGGGTCCAGTCATCCTCGCCGCTCAGATGCACATCGGAGAGTTTTGCGAGACAATCGCCCAGATAAATGAAAAACGGAAAGCCGATGCTCTTTTCCAGATCGACGGCGAATATCCAGTCCCAGTCATCGCCGAGATCAGACTCTTGCATCGCCTCCCAGCTTGGGAACTGTCCCCTCGCCGAGCGCGCCCAGACATCGACAAGGCGCCGGGTTAATCTCCGGTCAGCCGCCGGCGCCACAACCACGTCGCCGAAAAGGTCCGCCACATCGCTCAGCATCATCGCCCCGTAAAGTTCCCGTTATCGCGATGAACTATAGAACAGGTTCGTAAGCTGACGATTTTCAGAAACTGGCGTATTTAGATCAAATTCCCCGGCGCGAGTAACCATGCACTCATTCACCGCGGAAATGGCCGGCTAAACGTTACGCCCTTTTGCAGCGCCGAATATATGAGTGACATCCTGGCCATTCTCCGACAAGGGCAGCAGGATCGAGCGAAAGGCGACACGCCGTCCGTCATCGAGAAGTTTGATGTCGTTGAACTCCACCGGCGCGCGCGTGAGCGCCGCCTCATCCATCTTTGCCATGGCGGTGTCGAGCAATGTTTTCTCCCGCCGCGGGTCACCCATGGGATAGGCGGTGGAATAGCGGGCGATCGCATCTCCCATAAACAGAAAATATGGGAAAATATCCGACAGCCTCATATCCACCGCGAAGCAGAAAGGCCAATCGGGACCAAAATTAAGCGCTTCAATTTCTTGGAGCGACGGCAACCGATCATCCGACAGGCGAGCCCATTTGTTCCGAATCCGCTCGGTGAGCCGGCGTTCGGTGACTCTCGATGTCGTCTTTCTCCCCGCTGCCTCGAGTACTTCCAGTTTCATAGAACCCGCCTGATGCAACGTAAGCCCGACCATAGGCCGCAAGCCATGAAAAAGGGCTAACGGGCTGAGGCGGGTTTTGTTGAAAATTTGAAGGAGTTTGCGGGCGCGCCTGTCTGCACGCGCCCTGAGCGCCGGCTTCCGTCACCCCTGAATCCCGGCTCGCGATGAGCGTCCGCCGGGGGGTGACGGTGTTGACGAGCGGCCCTATAAGGGCGGTCAGATAAAGCTTAAGAAGGGGTATTTCCATGAATCCAGGTTGGATGGCTGTCACGACGATCCTCGCCTTTGTGATCTTTTTCGCGATCCTCAATCTTTTGGAAAAAGGCAGCGTCGACTAGGCGGCCCGCCCTACAAGGCCCGTTCCTTGCGGACCGGCCTCTTCCAACCCCCGCCCAAGGCCGCTCTGGAAAGCGAATAAAGGCTTCCCATATGGGGGCTTGCGGCCGGGCCAATGCTCCGCCGCCCTGCGCAACATAGGCGTTTCATGATCCCAGAGATCGCACCCCAGATCGCATTCGTCATTCTCGGCCTCGCCATTCTGCTTGTCGCAGGCGACCTGCTCGTACGCGGCGCGGTCGGTCTCGCTGCGGCGCTGAAAATTCCGGCGCTTCTGATCAGCCTCACTATCGTCGCATTCGGCACCTCGGCGCCGGAACTTGTCGTCACCGTGCAGGCGGTGATGAGCGGCAATGACGGCATAGCCCTCGGCAATATCATCGGCTCGAACATCGCCAATGTCTTTTTGGTGCTCGGCGTGCCGGCGATCATCTATCCGGTGACAACGCATGTTCTGGGCCTGCGCCGACATGCGGTCATCATGTTGCTTGCAACTGTCGGCTTTCTCGCCGCCGCTTACGGACCGGGCGAGATCGACGGCAGGATCGGCGCCGGACTGTTCGCCGGCATTCTGATCTACGTCGGCTATATGTGGGTGCGGGCGAGCACCGGCAAAGCCGAGGACCCTCTGCTCGATGAAGTCGAGGAATATAAAGAAACGAAAGGCGTCAGCCTGAAAACACTCCTGTTTCTGGCGGCGGGCCTTATTGGTCTCCCCGCCGGCGCGCATCTGCTGGTGTATCACGGGGCGGACCTCGCCTCCAATCTTGTCTTGCGCGAGGAACTGATCGGCCTCACCCTCGTCGCTATCGTCACCTCCCTGCCGGAGCTTGCGACCGTGTTCGCCGCCGCGCTTCACAAGAAGTCGGACGTCGCAATTGGTGGGGTTGTCGGCTCGAACATTTTCAACATTCTCGCGGTTGGCGGCGCGGCGGGCCTTGCCGGCACGGCGGCCTTCGACACGGCCTCTCTGACGCTCGACCTGCCAGTGATGGCGGTCGCCGCAATTGCGCTTGCGGCCTTCGTCCTCACCCGCAAGGACATCGGCCGCGTCGCAGGTCTTATCTTCACCGGCGCCTATATCGGCTTCATCCTGATGCTCGCCGAACACGCCGGAGCGTTTTAGACAATGAGCGCGGGCGCCCCGGGCGCGGCCCTAATCACTGGCGCCGGCAAACGGCTGGGCCGGGCGATGGCGCTGACGCTTGCAGACGCCGGATATGATGTCGCCGTCCATTACAACAGCTCATCGGCGGATGCGGATGCGGTCGTCTCCATGATCGAGGCGAAAGGCCGCCGGGCCGCCGCCGTCAAAGCCGATCTCTCAAACGAAACTGAGACCGCTGCGCTGATCGCCGCCGCGCGCGACGTCCTCGGCCCGCTCACGGTGCTGGTGAACTCGGCCTCGGCTTTTGAACATGATGACATGGCGTCCATGACGCGTGACAGCTGGGACCTTCATATGGAGGTCAATTTGCGCGCGCCGGTGAAACTCGCGCAGGACTTCGCCGCGCAGGCGCCGAAAGACAGCCTGATCGTCAACATCATCGACCAGCGCGTGTTAAAACTGACGCCGCAATTTCTTTCCTACACGGCGTCGAAGGCGGCGCTCTTCGCCCTCACCCAGACCATGGCCCAGGGGCTCGGCCCCAAGGGCATCCGCGTCAACGCAATCGGTCCCGGGCCGACCCTTAAAAACCCGCGCCAGTCCGACGATGACTGGCAGCGCCAGAACCAGTCTACGATCCTCGGCCATGGGGCGGCCCCTGAGGATATATGCGGGGCGCTTCTTTATCTGTTGTCAGCGCGTTCGGTCACGGGACAGATGATTGCTGTCGATGGGGGGCAACATCTCACCTGGCGCACCGCCGATGTCCTGGTGCAGGAATAGAGCCATGAGCAAACCCAAAACGCCCTCCGAGAAGTCACCGCCTGACGTCACGCCGCTGCCGCGCAGCGCGACGGCGCCGCAACGGCGCATCTTTGTGCGCGGCCTGACGCTCGACGCCTATATCGGCGCCTATGAAAGCGAACAGGGCGTCACCCAGCCGATCCGCATCGACTTCGAAGCCGATGTGATCGAGCCCGCCAATCCGGTGAGCGACGAGCTGGAAGACATTGTCTGCTATGACGAGATGACCCGGGGCATTAAAGCTATCATCGCCGAGGGACACATCAAACTGGTGGAAACCCTCGCCGAGCGGATCGCCGATCTCGTGCTCTCGCACCCGATGGTGATTTCCGTGATGGTGCGCATCGTCAAACCGAACGCCATCACCGAAGCTGACGCTGCGGGCGTCGAAATCAGCCGCACCAAACGATAAAGCTAAAAGGCGTGACTGGCTTCGCCCATGACCTCTTCGCGAGTGCGCGACAAGGCCCAGACAACGCCGCCGACCCCAAAGAACACCGCCGCGCCTGAAAGCAGCGACAAGATGACAAAGGCCGCGCTCGATCCGCCCGGATAGAGCACCGAATAGGTGTGATCCTCAGGAGCTACATAAACCACAATGGATTCGCCGGGACGGTGTTGCGCCTGCTCTCTCATCATGAACCAGCCAAGAAAGGTGCGCGTGCGAGAGGCCTCATAGCTGCGCCCATCAAAAGAATAGACATAGCGCAGTTGCGCGCCCTCGCCTTCAAGCTGACTGAGCACGATCGCATCTGCGGCTGGCCAGGTGATGCTTGCCCGGGACCGGGCGTAATCGCGCACAACAAAACCTCCACAGGCGACGCCCAGCACCGCCATCGCCGTAAAGACGATCAGCACGATCGAGATGTCTGATTTTGTTTTCAGTTCCGGCGGCATTTGACCTTTGACCCGCGCGTGATTAGCTCGGGTAATAGATTTACAGCCCCTTTGTGAATGCCCGGTTAACCATTTCTCATGAGCCCCGAAACCACAGCAGAAACGACGGAGAAGGACGCGCCTGGCGGCCCCATATCCGGACAAGCGCTGATCGCCGATCAGGTGACGCGTCTGCCTGCCAAACCCGGCGTTTACCGGATGTATGGCGCGAAGGGCGACGTTCTTTATGTGGGTAAGGCGAAGAACCTGAAAAACCGGGTTTCGTCCTATGCGCAAGGGCGCGGCCATTCGAACCGCATTCTACGCATGATTTCCGAAACCCGGGCGATGGAGTTCGTGGTCACCGCGACGGAAACCGAAGCGCTGCTCCTCGAAGCGAACCTCATCAAACAGCTAAAGCCGCGCTACAATGTGATCCTGCGTGACGACAAGTCGTTTCCCTTCATTCTTGTCGCTGAAGATCACGAAGCGCCGCAGATCCTGAAACATCGCGGCGCGCAGAAACGCCCCGGAACCTATTACGGACCCTTTGCGTCCGCCGGGGCTGTCAACCGAACGCTCAACACGTTGCAAAAAGCGTTTCTATTACGCTCCTGCACCGACAGCGTTTATGACGGCCGCACACGGCCTTGCCTGTTGCATCAGATCAAGCGTTGCGCGGCGCCTTGCGTCGGACTGGTGAGCGCCGAGGAATATAAAGAACTGGTTGGAGAGGCGAAAACTTTCCTGTCGGGCGAGAGCGCCGCCATTCAAAAAACACTCTCGGCGCAAATGGAACAGGCCTCCGCCAATCTCGATTTTGAAAGCGCTGCGAAACTGCGCGACCGCATCCGCGCGCTTTCCTATATTCAAGGCGCGCAGGACATCAATCCCGGCGGCGTGTCGGAAGCCGATGTCTTCGCCATTCATTCCGAGGGCGGACAATCCTGTGTGCAGGTGTTCTTCTTCCGCGCCGGTCAGAACTGGGGCAATCACGCCTATTTCCCCAAACACGACAAGGAAGATGAACCCGCGGCCGTCCTCGACGCGTTCATCGCTCAGTTCTATGACTCGCGCGAACCACCCCGCGAAATCTATGTTTCAGTTCGCCCGCCCCAGGCAGACCTTCTCGCCGAGGCGTTGACGATCAAGGCGGGCCGCAAGGTCGCCATTCACGAGCCCCAGCGAGGTGAAAAGCGCGATCTTGTGAAAGCCGCAGCGATGAATGCGCGCGAGGCCCTGTCCCGGCGTATGGCGGAATCGGCGAGCCAGCAGAAAAGCTTGCGCCAGCTTGCCGATATTCTATGCCTCGAAGCGCCGCCGGAGCGGATCGAAGTTTACGATAACTCTCACATACAAGGGGCGAACGCCGTTGGCGCCATGATCGTCGCCGGGCCGGAAGGCTTCGTCAAAAACCAGTATCGCAAATTCAACATCAAAAGTTCGAGCCTCGCACCGGGCGATGATTTCGGTATGATGCGCGAGGTCATCACGCGGCGTTTTGCGCGGCTGATGAAGGATGAAAACGCGGAGCGCCCGGACCTTGTCATTATCGACGGCGGCAAGGGCCAGCTTTCTGTTGTGCTCGACGCCTTGAACGAAATCGGCGTCGATCCGGAGGCGGAAGGCGTCACGATTATCGGCGTCGCCAAGGGCCGCCGTGAAAACGATGCGGGTGAAAAGCGCATCGACCGAACCATGGGCGCCACAGGCGAACAGGTGGTGACGCCGGGGCGCGAGCCCTTCACCCTGCCCCCGCGCGACCCGGGACTATTCGTTTTACAGCGTCTGCGCGACGAGGCGCACCGTTTCGCCATCGGCGCGCATCGCGCGAAACGCAAGAAAGCCATCGCCGCCAATCCGCTCGACGGCGTTCCCGGCATCGGCGCGAAACGCAAACGCGCCCTCCTCAATCATTTCGGGTCTGCGAAAGAAATCGCGCGCGCCAAACCCGCGGACCTGGAGGCCGTTGAAGGCGTCTCCGCCGCGCTGGCGCAGAAGATTTACGACTATTTCCACAGCGGGTGATGCATTTAGGACCATTGCACCCTATATCTGGTTGCGCCTCGGCCGCATGGTGCTGTTCCCGGGCTTGACCCGAAAGGACCAGCGTCTTGTCCACCCCCAAAACCAACGCAGCGAACCGCGCCTATCGCCAGATAGACGCCAAGGCGGCGGTCGCAGAGCATGAAAAAGAAAAGCGCGACGCCCTGAAAAAGACCGAACGCCTGCGCGAATTACGCCTCGCCAAGGAAGCCGAAGACAAGGCCGCAGACGCGCTGAAAGAGAAAAAACCCGCGAAAAAGCCCAGAAAACGCGGATTGCCCGAGTTTGTGCGCGAGCGCTGAGGCTGTTCTCAAAGGTTAATATTTTTCGCCTACGGACGAATTTTGCGCTGCAACGTGATTTCGCTTGCATTTGCGCCATTTAGGTCCATATAGACCCCATAGCGAGCCATGCGCGACTGCGCGCGGCTTCAGCTACGACCAAGATCAGGGCGTTTTTAGTAACAAGCCGGTCTTCCTTTGACCGGAAACTGCCCGGGTGGCGCGTGTAAGCGGACTGACTTTCCGCAAGGCCATTCTCATCCAACAAATATTTAGAGCGCCTGACACGCGGGTTCTCCTGAACCCAAATGCGTTCGCGTGTGTTCCGCGCTGAACGCGGAAAGATTTTTTGTGACTACTTTTGCTGATTTCGGCCTTTCAAAGCCGATCCTCACCGCGCTTGCGCGCGAAGGCCATAACACCCCGACGCCAATTCAAGAAGGCGCCATTCCTGTCATCCTCAAAGGTCGTGACCTGTTGGGCATCGCCCAGACAGGCACCGGCAAGACTGCAGCTTTTGCGCTGCCGATCCTCCATCACCTAGCGCAAGACCGCCGCCGCCCGGCTCCGCGCGAATGCCGCGTTCTGGTGCTGGCGCCGACGCGCGAACTCGCGTTGCAGGTGCTTGAGCGCTTCAACGCCTATGGCGCCGCGCAAGGCCTTTCGACCGGCCTCGTCATTGGCGGCGTCGCCTTTGGCAAGCAGCGCGCCATGCTGCATCGCGGTCTCGACATTCTTGTTGCGACGCCCGGCCGCCTCATCGACATGGTCGACAAGGGCGCCGTGAAACTCGACAACGTTGAGCATTTCGTTCTCGACGAAGTCGACCAGATGCTTGACCTCGGTTTCATTCATTCGATCCGCTCGATTGCGGCGAAGCTTCCCGACGACCGCCAGAATATATTTTTCTCGGCGACAATGCCGCCGGCGATCGCGAAACTCGCATCCAACCTTCTCAACAATCCGGCGCGCGTGGAAATGGCTGCGGCGAAACCCTTGAAGATCGACCAGAGCGTCATCTTCGTGGAAAAGCCCAACAAGGCCGCAACGCTGGTCTCGATTGTCAAACAGGACGCGTTCAAGCGCGGCCTCGTCTTTTCGCGCACCAAGCATGGCGCCGACAAGATCGTGCGTATGCTGAACGCCGCCGGAGCGCCGGCGCACGCCATTCACGGCAACCGGTCGCAGGCCCAGCGTGAAAAAGCGCTCAACGCCTTCCGTAAAGGCAAGGCCAGCATCCTCGTGGCGACAGACATCGCGGCGCGCGGCATTGACGTGCAGGACGTCACCCATGTGGTGAATTACGACCTGCCGAACACGCCGGAAACCTACACCCACCGCATCGGCCGCACCGGCCGTGCGGGCGCCGCGGGCACAGCGATTTCTTTCTGTTCCGGCGAGGAGCGTCCATTCCTGCGCGCCATTGAAAAGCTGACGAAGCAAACGCTGACTGACGCCAACGGCGAAAGCCTCGGCGAGGAACCGCGCAAAGCCCGCGGCCCCCGTTCCGGGGCACGCAAAAACGGCGAACGCAAAGATTGGGAACGTAAAGGAAGCGGGCGTAAACCCGGCGGGCGCAAATTCGATGGACGCAAATCCGGCAACCGCACCGCCGACGGCGTAAACGCCGAGGGGCGCAATGACGCCAGCGGCAAGCCCGCCTTCCACGGCGGCGACAGCCGCAAACCGGGCGCCAACAATGCGCCCGCCAATGAAAACCGGCGCCGTAAAGGCGCTCCCAATTCCCAACGCCCGCCTAAACCGACGGCGTACCATTCCAATGAAGCGCTCCCCCATGAAAGCGCTGACGACAAGAAAGGACAAGAAAATGGCGAAGGAAGAACTAATCGAGTTCGACGGCGTCGTCACCGAGGCGCTCCCGGACGGCAATTTTCGAGTCACGCTGGATAATGAGCATGAAGTGCTCGCCTATATTGGCGGCAAGATGCGCAAGCGGCGCATCAAAACCCTCGCAGGCGACCGTGTGACTGTCGAAATGTCCGGCTACGACCTCTCCAAAGGGCGCATCACCTTCCGTCACAAAACGGAAGGCGCGCCGCCGCCGCCGGGAAAACGCCAGAGCAGCTACAAATCAAGGGGGCGCAGATGAGCGACCGAACCGCAGCAGAAGCATCCCGCGCCAAAATCGCCGAACTGACCGACGCCCGCCTTCAGGCGCTGGCCTTTCGCGTCTGGCGCGCCGCCAAAAGCAAACACACAAAGCAGCGCACTCGCGCCGCTCACCTTGCCCCGCTGTTCAGGGCGGAGCTGAAGCTTCGCAATCTCGACGGCTCCGGCACGGCGCATTAAAGACGTTTGAATTTAATCTGGATCCGTGCGAACGGGTCCAGATCAGCGTTCGTCCTGTTCATTGCCTCATCGAATGAACAGCATATGCAACGCTGAAAGGCGCCCTCACCCGTTCCGCGCCGCTTGAAATTGCATCCCGCCGCCATAGACATATCCCGGTCGCTGACGGTAATTTCGCGCCTATGAGTGTTCATCTTCTCGGTTTTCCCTGGGACGCCTCTTCCTCTTACGCACGCGGGCCTGCGCTTGCCCCGCCCGTCATTCGTGCGATGCTTTTCTCGGAAGCGTCGAGCCCGTGGTCGATCTCCGGCGTAGATGCAAGTGAGGTCATCAGCGCGTATGATTTTGCGGACCTGCCGGGCGATGGCGCGCAAGCGCACGCGGCCATCTTGGACCGTATCACCGCAACGCTTCGTGCTGGCGCAAAGCCCTTAAGCCTTGGCGGCGATCATTCGGTCACCTATCCAATTCTCAAGGCGATGAAAGACAAACACGGCCCCCTCAATATTCTTCATGTGGATGCGCATACGGATCTTTATGAAGAGTTTGAAGGCGACCGGTACTCCCATGCCTGCCCTTTCGCGCGCGCAATTGAAGATGGCTGCGTTGGAAAACTGGTTCAGGTGGGCTTGCGGTCTATTGCGCCGCAATGCCGCTCCTTTGGAGAAAAACACGGCGTCATCATGCTCGGCGCAGAGGCAATTGACGAAATTCCCTTTGAAAGCCTGACGGCGCCGCTATACGTCTCCATCGATCTCGACGGTCTTGATCCAGCTTATGCGCCCGGCGTGTCCCATCCTGAACCCGGCGGCCTGACAACGCGGGAAGTGCTTCGACTTTTAGACAATCTCCGGGCTGCGCCCGTGGGCGCGGACATCGTAGAGCTGAACCCGGAGCGCGACATCAATATGATGACGGCAAATCTCGCCGCACGGCTGGTGAAGGAGCTTGCGGCGCTGATGTCCGACTGACAGGCTCAGCCCAAACAGGGCGCCCCCAAACAATCGCGCCTTCGCCCCGTTTCCGCCTTCTTCATCGGCTTTTCTTCAAGTCTTCTTGGCCCGCAGAGCAAAACGGATTAGGCGCCGTCACATGGTGAATGCGAGATTAACGGATCGCCTTTTCAAAGACCCAAGGCATTATCAGCTGGCGACCCTGTCCCTGCTGCTCGCCTTTGGCGTGACGACGCGGGCTTTCGAGATATCACCGATCCAGATCGCCGCGATTTTTGCTACGTCGCTTTTCGTTCAGTTTCTCGGCTCATTCATGACCGCCATCCGGTTCGATCCGCGCAGCGCCATGATCACATCCCTCTCCCTTTCCCTTTTGCTACGCGCCGACACCTTGGCGCCGCTGATGATCGCGGCGGCGATCGGCGTTGGATCGAAATTCATGTTCCGGCTTTACGGCAAACACGTCTTCAATCCGGCGAATGCAGGGATCGTCGCGCTCCTCCTGATGTCGCAGACGGTTATGCCGGGCGCGGCGTGGACGGCCTCCGGCCAGTGGGGATCGGCGATCTGGCTCGCGGCCACGCTCGCGGGCGCCGGACTGTTCGTCACCTATCGCTCCGCGCGTATTGATGTGCCGATCATTTTTCTCGGGACTTTCGCGGCGCTGATCATCGCGCGCGCCCTGTGGCTTGGCGATCCGCTGGCGATCCCGCTCCTGCGCCTGCAAAATGGCGCGTTGGTCCTGTTCGCGTTCTTTATGATTTCCGATCCGAAGACGACGCCAGACGGCGCCTATGGGCGCGCCTTTTTCGCCGCCGCCGCCGCTGTCATCGCTTATGTGCTTTCCTATCACTTCTTCATGTCGGACGGAATTTTCTACGCTCTGGCCATCATGTGTGTCCTACGCCCGGTCATCGAGGCATTTGATCCGGCGCCGAATTATCGCTGGGGCGATCCGGTTTCACCGCCCCGTTTTATTGCGCGGTTGATGCATCCGCGACCTTACCCCCTGCCCGCCGAATAACGAGGAGAGATTATGCGCCGTTCCCTGAAGAAAACCCTGTTCGCCGCCGCCTCCGCTGGAGCCGCGCTGGCGCTGACCGGCGGCACCGTCGCCTTTTGCGGGTTCTATGTCGCGAAGGCCGACACCAAGCTGTTCAACAAGGCGTCGAAAGTCGCGATCATGCGCGATGAAGACCGTACGGTCATCACCATGGCCAATGACTTTCAGGGCGACCTTAAAGAATTCGCCATGGTCATTCCGGTGCCGGTGGTCCTCGAAGAAGGCCAGATCCACGTCACCGAAAACGCCATCCTCGATCATCTCGACGCCTATACGGCGCCGCGTCTCGTCGAATATTTCGATGAAGATCCGTGCATGATTCACCGCTACCGCGAATTGCAGATGGCTGCGCCGACAGCCGTTGTTGAAGATTCAGTCGGCGGCGTCAAAAAAGACGGCTACGGCGTCACGATCGAGGCTGAATACACCGTCGGCGAATATGACATCCAGATTCTTTCAGCCGACCAGTCCGACGGCCTCGCTGCTTGGCTGACGGACAATGGATACAAACTGCCCGAAGGAGCGGAGGCGACGCTTGGCAGCTATATCAAGCAGAACACCAAATTCTTTGTCGCCAAGGTCAATCTCGAAGAGCAGGCGCAAACGGGGTTGAAATATCTGCGGCCTCTGCAGATTGCATTCGAGCACCCGCGCTTCTCTCTGCCGATACGCCTCGGTACGGTGAACGCAGACGGCAAACAGGAATTGTTCGTCTTCGCCCTCACCCGTTCAGGCCGGGTTGAGACCACCAATTACCGCACGGTGAAACTGCCCACGGGTCAAAACATCCCACTCTATGTGAAAGGCGAGTTCGGCGAGTTTTATAAATCCATGTTCCACCAACAGGTGGAAAAGGAAAATGAACGCGCCGTGTTCCTCGAATATGCCTGGGACATGAACTGGTGCGACCCATGCGCCGCCGACCCGCTTTCACAAAATGAATTGCGCGAACTTGGCGTCTATTGGGTCGATGGCGGCGGCGACAAGCCCGGGATCATGCCGCGCAGGCCCGGCCCCCAACAGGCGCAGGATGTGTTCGTTACGCGCCTGCATGTTTCCTATGACGCCGAACATTTTCCCGAAGACTTGATGTTCAAGGAAACCGGCGACCGCACGAACTATCAGGGCCGTTACGTGCTGCAACACCCCTATAAGGGCGACGCCACCTGCGAGGCGGCGGAGACTTACCGCGCCGGATTGCCAAAGCGGTTTGAGCAGGAAGCCCAGACCCTCGCCAATCTCACCGGCTGGGATATTGACGACATCCGCGACAAGATGAACGACGCCGACCAGAGTTTCGAACCGCCGAAACCGACGCCCTGGTGGAAGAAACTCTGGGGTGGTGACGAGAAGAAAGAAGGCTAAACAGGCCTTTCCTCGCACTGGCGAATGGGCGCGGCGCGGTTTATCTTACCGCCCCATGGCCAATCTCATCACTCTCGCCCGCATGGCGCTCGTCATTCCGTTCGTCGCGGCCTTTCTCACCAATGCGCCGTGGAATATGAGCGTCGCGCTTGTCATTTTCGTTGTCGCCGCGCTCACCGATTTTGTGGATGGGCGTGTGGCGCGCGCGCGGGGGGAAACATCCGCGCTCGGCGCCGCGCTCGATCCTATCGCCGACAAGCTCCTGATCGCCGCCGCGCTGATCCTCCTGGCGCGCAATGGCGTCATCGCCGGCGTTGGCGTCGTCGCGGTAATCATTATTGTGCTGCGCGAAATTCTCGTCAGCGGCTTGCGCGAAGCCTTGGCTGCAACGGGTCAAAGCCTCGCCGTCACGCCGCTCGCAAAATGGAAAACCACGGCGCAACTTGTCGCCGCCGGCGCGATGCTCGCCGCCGCGCCAACCGGCGTCATCGGCGAAGCGCTGCGACCCGCGGCGAGCGCTGCGCTTTGGATCGCCGCGATCCTCACCCTCTGGACCGGCGCCGACTATTCCTTGCGCGCCGCCACATTGTTGAGAGGCGAACGCGCATGAAGGCGGCGAAGCATGCCATTCCCGAAGATGCGGCTCATGTTCTGATCGTTGATGATGACGACCGCATTCGCAACCTGTTGAAGCGCTATCTCAGCGAACATGAATTTCGCACATCCGTCGCCAGCAACGCCAAGGAAGCCCGCGCGCTAATGGCGTCAGTCGATTTCGATGTGCTTGTGCTCGATGTGATGATGCCAGGCGAAACCGGTTTTGAGCTGACAAAATCCGTTCGCGCTGCGTCGAATGTGCCGATCCTCCTGCTCACCGCGCGCGGCCTTGCCGAAGACCGGATCGAGGGGCTTGAAATGGGCGCCGATGATTATCTGTCAAAACCGTTCGAACCGCGCGAGTTGCTGTTGCGCCTGAACTCCCTGCTTCGCCGATCCACGCTTGCGGGCGGTGAAAAACGCGAAGTGAAATTCGGGGGCTGCACTTTCTCCCTCGGGCGCGGCGAGTTACGCAAGGGAGGCGCGATCATCAAGCTGACTTCCGGTGAATCGGCGCTGTTGAAAGCGCTGGCGCAAAAACCGGGCGAAGCGATCAGCCGTGAGGCGCTCGCCAAACAGACCGCGCAAGGCATGGAGCGCTCCGTCGATGTACAGGTGACGCGCCTCAGAAAGAAAATCGAAGAAGACCCGCGCACGCCGATATATCTGCAAACCGTGCGCGGCGTCGGCTATGCGCTGATGACGGACTGACCGGAATGCTGCGCCGCTATCTTCCCAAAAGTCTCTATGCGCGGGTGACGCTGATTGTCATCCTGCCGATCTTTCTGACACAGGCGCTCGTCACCTATATTTTCTTCGCGCGCCACTGGGATCTGGTGACGGCGAATATGTCGGAAAATGTCGCCGGCCAGATCGCCATGGTGACGCGGCTTTATGGAGAAGCTGAAAATGAAGCAGGCCGCGCGGAGATTATCGACATGGCGCGCGAAGATTTACACATGCGGGTTCACTACGATCCACTGGCGCCGCTGCCTGACAATAATCTTCTAGCGCCATTCAATGTCTATAACGCCACCTTGAAGCGGCGTTTGCGTCATACGCTGAAACATCCCTACTGGCTCAACACCCAAAGCTGGCCGGACGATGTGGAGATCCGCATCGCCTATGACGACGGCGCCCTTGTCTATTTCGTCAAACGCGAGCGGGTGTTCGCAACGACAGGCCGCATCTTTCTGTTCTGGCTAATCGGCACGTCGATCCTCCTTGGGGTCGTCGCCATTATCTTCATGCGAAACCAGGTGCGCTCGATCCTTCGTCTCGCTGACGCAGCGGCGGCGTTCGGACGCGGGCGTGATGCTCCCGGCTACCGTCCCTCCGGCGCGACCGAGGTCAGGAAAGCCGGCTACGCCTTCATCGCCATGCGCGAGCGCATCAAACGCCATCTGGAACAACGCACGGCCATGCTCGCCGGTATCAGTCATGATTTGCGCACACCCCTGACGCGCATCAAGCTGGCGCTCGCCATGCAGCCCGACAGCGAAGACATCAGTGAATTGCGCGATGACGTCACGGAAATGGAGCGGATGATCGGCGCCTATCTCGACTTCGCCCGTAATGAGGCGGCCGACGAAGAACCGGAAACCTTCCGCCTCGCTGAACTCCTCAAGGAAATCACCGGCGACGCCAAACGCGCAGGCCAGGAAGTCGCATTGGATGCCCCCGCAGGAATCGCCATTGAGGCGCGGCGCAGCGCGCTCAAACGCGCCATCGGCAATCTCGTCAATAACGCCCTGCGCTACGCCGATCATGCCTGGCTCAGCGCGCGGCGCTCCGACCGCTATATCGAGATTATCGTCGATGATGACGGGCCGGGCGTCGATCCGTCGAAATATGAAGACGTGTTCAAACCTTTCACCCGACTTGATGACGCACGCAATCGCAATGAAAGCGGCGTCGGCATGGGCCTCACCATTGTGCGCGATGTGGCGCGCGCCCATGGCGGCGACGTGACGCTCGAAAAGTCGGACAAGGGCGGGCTGAAGGCGACAATGCGCCTTCCTATTTAGCCGGGCGGTTTTAGTCGGTCAGCTCGCCTGCACGTTTGGCCGCCGCCCGCGCCGCCTTGTCGACCAGCTTGCGCATGGCGGTGTCATCGCCGTCGAAAACAGTCAACGCCGCTTGCGTCGTGCCGCCCGGCGACGTCACCGCCTTGCGCATCTCGGCGGGGCTTCGCGGATCCGCGTCCATCATCGCCCCGGCGCCGGCGAGCGTCGCGCGTGCGAGCGCCGCAGCGGTTTCCTTTTCAAGTCCGAGGGACGCGCCGGCTTCCGCCAGCGCTTCGGTCAGGAGAAAATAATAGGCGGGGCCGGAGCCGGAGACCGCTGTCACGAAATCAATTTCCTGTTCGGTCCGCACCCAGACCGTTTCGCCTGCAGCGCGCATCAGCGATTCAATCATCGCGCGACCTGCCGCATCAATCGTATCCGGCGCATAAAGCCCCGATGCGCCGCGGCCGATGGCGGCGGGAAGGTTTGGCATCACCCGCGACACGCGCGGGGCGCCGTTCAGCATCTTGCCGATGCTTTCAATGCTTTTGCCCGCCATGACGGAAATCACGATCGCATCCCTTGCGAGCGCTGCGTATTGGGGTAGCGCCGCTTCTGCAATCTGCGGCTTCACGGCGACAATCATCGCATCAAAAGGCCCGCCCTCATTCACCGCGACGCCATTGTCGGCGCAGAGCCTCGCCATCTCGTCCTTGATGTTCGGATCGAACACGGCGGAGCGCGCAGCATTGATCGTCCCGGCGGCGAGCCAGCCTTTCAACAGCGCGCCGCCCATGGCGCCTGCGCCAATCAGCGCAACGGATGGTTTGTCAGCATTCTTGTCAGTCATGAGCCGGACCATAAGACGCGTCGCCAGCGAAATAAACGTAAGAGTTTTTCATCGCGCATTTCTTCCGAAAACCGGTTCCCACTTTTCGGAATGCGCTTGGTGCCTGGAACAATGCGCCGCCGCGCGTCCGCGAGCAGCGAATTGTCCCAAATGCGATATGCGAGACGTCAGCGCGAAACCGGCGCCCGCATAAACCAGAATGTCAAAGAGCCTCTTCCGGCGTGCTCGCACCCGGAAGGCGGCGCCGTCAGAACCTCTTTGCTATCTCATGCGGCGCCTGATCTTCACGCATAACCGCCTTCGCTTCGGCCTCAGTCCGGCAACGAACCAAGCATAAGGCGGCTCAAGAGGTGGTGGATAACTCTTCACCAAACCTCAAAAATCGTGCGAAATTCAACAGATTTGAGGTGAAATTCCCGTTATTGGGGCGCGGGTTTTTACGCGTTTCCCTGCGTCTCGAACAGCGACGCCTGAAGCGCGTCTTCGGGCTTCTTGCCGCCCCAGATGAGGAAGTTGAACGCCGGATAAAACCGGTCCACCGCTTCACTCGCCGCACGGATCAGCGCCTCGCCCTGCACGCTGTCGAGGCCGCCCTCTTCATTCAGCAGCACAGCGTTGCGATAAACGATGGAATGATCCTCCGCCCACAGATCAAAATGGCCGATCCACAGACGTTCATTCACCATCACAACCAGCCGGCTCGCTTCGTCAAGGCGTCCTACCGGCGCTTTGAGATCTAGCGGCGCGCCCATTTGCAAAGTCGCCAGCTCCGGCCGCCATGTGAACCAGAGACCGATGTCGCGCCACACACCCGGCAGCATCACATGAAGCTCATGCTCTCCAGCGCGCTCCATCTCGAACTCAAGACCCGCCGCCGCGGCTTCAAGCGCCTTTAGTGGATTGACGGTCTGTTTCGGCTTGCGGATGAGTTCGATGGACATAGCGCCCCTTTTCCCGGTCAGATTCTCGATTTGGGCGACTACAGTCAGCCGCCTGCAACCGCATGTCGCTGCGATTCGGGACGCGCACAAATGATTCGATTATCTTCGTTTTCCCAAGCCTTTGGGGATGTTAACGATTCTCAAGCGCGTCGAGCCGCGCTTTGAGCGATTCGTTTTCCTCACGCGCGATGCGGGCCATTTCCTTCACAGCGTCGAACTCTTCGCGGGTGACGAGGTCCATATCCGCCAGAAGGCGCTGCAAGCGGCTGCGCATGACGGTTTCGGCCTCGCGCCGGACGCCGTCCGCGGCGCCCGCGGCCTCGGTCATCAGCTTGGCGATTTCGTCGAAAATGGCGCTCTGGGTCTGCATGGAATTCTCCTTCTGAGCTCCAATATAGGACTTATGTCCGCGGGGCGACAGGGGCGGCAAAGCGCGCTATTGAGACGCACGAAATCCCCAAGCCCTCTTCAAGGCCGGTTATGAGCGTCCCTTACCCCACCATTGACCCCGTTCTCCTGAAGATCGGTCCGTTTTCCCTGCGCTGGTATTCACTGGCCTATATTGGCGGGCTCGCCGTCGGCTGGTGGTATCTGAGCCGGCTGATCAAGAAGACCGCGCTATGGCCCAAATCCGGGGCGCCGGTGACGCGGCCCCAGCTCGACGACATTGTCTTCTGGGTCGCCATCGGCGTGATGGCGGGCGGGCGGCTCGGCTATCTGCTTTTCTATGAGCCGAATCTTATCATTGCGCCGTGGGAGAAACTGTTCGGCGTCATCCCCTTCCCGCCGGCGCTGATGACCTGGAATGGCGGGATGTCCTTTCATGGCGGACTACTCGGCGTGACGCTGGTCGGCGTCTGGTTCGCCAGAAAGCACAAGATCAATATGCTCTCGCTCGGCGACATGTTCGCCTGCGCAACGCCGATCGGATTGTTCTTCGGGCGCATCGCCAATTTCATCAACGCAGAATTGTACGGGCGGCCATGGGACGGTCCGTGGTCCATGGTTTTTCCCACTGACCCGCTACAGGTTCCCCGCCATCCAAGCCAACTTTATGAGGCCGCGCTTGAAGGCGTCGCGCTGTTCACCATTCTGTTTTTTGCAACTCGCAAATTCGGATTGCTGAAACGCCCCGGCGCAACCATGGGACTGTTCCTCGCCGGTTATGGCGTGTCGCGCATCATCGTAGAAAATTTCCGCGAGCCTGACGCACAAATGCCTGACTTCCCGCTTGGCCTGACCATGGGAATGATGCTGTCCATGCCAATGCTGGCGCTCGGCGCATGGCTGATATGGCGAACCTTCAAGACGCCCCAAAAGGCGACCGCATGAGCAGCGGCATTCCTGAACTGACGCCGCTGGAAGAACGCCTGATCGACCTCATCAAATTGAAAGGGCCGATCACCGTCGCGGACTACATGACCGATGCGCTGACGCATCCTCATGAAGGCTATTACATGCAAGGCATGCCCATAGGCGCGGAGGGCGACTTCACGACCGCGCCCGAGATCAGCCAGGTGTTCGGCGAACTGATCGGCCTGTGGCTGGTCGAGGCGTGGCAGGCCATGGGCTCGCCCGACGCCTTCAACCTCATCGAACTCGGTCCCGGCCGCGGCGTCTTGATGGCGGACATCCTTCGCGCGGCGCGGTTGCGGCCCGGCTTTGCGCGCGGCGCGCAGGTCTGGCTCCTCGAAACATCCGGCCGGTTGCGGGTCGAACAGCAAAAGCGACTGAAAGTCACGGAAGCAAAACCGCTCTGGGCCGATGACTACGCCGACATCCCGCCGGCGCCGTCGCTGATTATTGCGAATGAATTTTTCGACTGCCTGCCGGTCCGTCAGTTCGAACGGATCAAGTCGGGCTGGCGTGAACGCCTTGTCGGCCTCGACGACGAAACCGGACGCCTTGCCTTTACGCTGGGAAAAACCCCGCCGCCGCCGGATTTTCATCTCCCCACGATCGAAGAGAGCGAGGAAGGCGATATTTTCGAGATATCTCCGGAAACGAAAACCTTCACCGCCGAAATCTGCAAGACGCTGACAGATCAGGGCGGCCATGCGCTTGTGATCGATTACGGACATATGGCGCGCGGATTGGGCGACACGCTACAAGCGGTGAAGGATCACCACTACTGGCCGCCGCTGGCGACGCCTGGCCGCGCCGACATCACCGTGCATGTGGATTTTGAAACGCTTGCAGACGCCGCCATTGAAGCAGGCGCGACGGTGCATGGACCTGTAACACAGGGTCGGTTTCTCGACCGCCTCGGCCTGCCCTTCCGTGTCGAAAGTCTGTGTAAGGGAAAGCCGCAACTGCAAGCCGATGATATCCGCGCCGCCGCTGCGCGCATCGCATCCCCAGGCGCCATGGGCGAGATCTTCAAGGTGATGTGCCTGTCCGCGCCGAACCTGCCCGTCCCCGCCGGGTTTGAAACCTGATGCGTGCCCCGCCCTTTCTCGTCTCGCCGTTGCTCGATCGCCCGGGCGTCGCTCACGGATTTTTCTCCCGCGATGGGGGCGTATCACAGCCGCCCTATGCCAGCCTCAACACCGGACCCGGTTCCGCCGATCGGCCCGAAGACGTCGCCGAGAACCGGCGCCGCTGCGCGGTAGCGCTGGGCGTCGCGCCGGACCGGTTGATGACCGCCTATCAGGTCCACTCGCCGGATGTGCTTGTCGTCGAGGCGCCTTGGGAAAACGGCCCGGAAAAAGTCGATGCGTTGGTGACAAAGACGCCCGGCCTCGCGCTCGGCGCCCTTGCCGCCGACTGCATGCCGTTCCTGTTCGCGGAGCCCGAGGCCGGGATCGTCGCCGCCGCCCATGCGGGTTGGCGCGGTGCGCTTGCAGGAGTTCTCGAAAGCACAGTTGCGGCGATGGTTAAGCTCGGCGCAAAACCGGAAAAAATTGTCGCCGCCGTCGGCCCCTGCCTGCGTCAGCCGAACTTCGAAGTGGGCCTCGACCTGCTCGAAACTTTCACGGCCAAGCATGCTGAAGCACAACAGTTTTTTGCTTCCGGCCTCAGTCCGGACAAGCGCCAGCTCGACCTGACCGGATTTGGCCGCTGGCGGTTGGCGGAGGCGGGCGTCACTCAGCTTGACGATATCGGCCTTTGCACCCTCGCTGAGCCCGACCGATTCTTCAGCTATCGCGCCATGCGCCGCCGCAACGAGGCCGACTATGGCCGCAATCTTTCGGCGATCGCCCTGCGAGCCTGAACAGACACGGCGGTCGGGACACGCTCCGGTTCAGGCTCGCGTTTACTAAGAATCAGCGCCACAGCCGCATGGAGTAGGCGACACGATCTCCCGGCGCCCCGGTTTTCAGAATTTTGCAGCCGGAATTTTAAGGTAAGGCGCTGGAAGAAATATGATTTCAAAAAGGCCGTCGCCGCGGGTTGCGCATCCTTCAAGAAACCGTCATGAAACGCGCGCTGTCGATGGCTAGCGAGGGGTCGCTTCATGAAACTGATCGCCGGAAATTCCAACCGCCGGTTAAGCGAATCCATTGGGCGAAAGCTCTCCACCCCGCTTTCGCTCGCCGAGATCAAGACCTTCAAGGATGGCGAGGTCTTTGTCGAAATTCAGGAAAATGTTCGCGGCGAGGATGTGTTTGTCATCCAGTCGACGGCCTATCCGGCGAATGACAATCTAATGGAGCTGCTGATCACGATGGACGCGCTGAGCCGCGCCTCGGCGAGCCGCATCACCGCCGTGATCCCCTATTTCGGTTACGCACGCCAGGACCGCAAAGCGGGCCCCCGGACGCCAATCTCGGCGAAGCTTGTCGCCAATCTCATCACCACCGCCGGCGCCGACAGGGTGTTGACCGTCGATCTTCACGCCGGACAGATCCAGGGCTTCTTCGACATTCCGACGGACAATCTTTACGCCGTCAAAGAATTCGAGCGCCGCATCCGCGAATTGCACAATGGCGATCTTGCCGACGTCACTGTCGTCTCCCCTGATGTGGGCGGCGTGGTGCGGGCCCGGGCGCTGGCAAAGCGGCTGGAAGACCGCCCTCTCGCCATTGTCGATAAACGCCGCGAAGGGCCCGGCCTTTCCGAAGTCATGAACATCATCGGCGAAGTCAAAGGCCGCCATTGCGTGATCTTCGACGACATCGTCGATTCAGGCGGCACACTCTGCAACGCCGCACAAGCGCTGATGGACAAAGGCGCATCATCGGTCACCGCCTGCATCACCCATGGCGTTCTTTCCGATCATGCGGAAAACCGGGTGATGAAGTCGGAGGCGCTCACACGCCTGATCATCACCGACTCCATCGAAGCGCGCGAAGGCGTCGCGGACTGTCCGAAGATCGAGCAGGTCTCCATCGCGACATTGCTGGCCGAAGCCATCCGCCGCATCGCCAATGAAGAGTCGGTGTCGAGCCTGTTCGACTAAGCCCGACAGGTCTTGGCTTAAAGATTTTCCTCGACCGGAACGCCGTCGCGTTTGTAAACGACGCCGCCCTTCATCACGAAATCCACATGCTGCAAGAGATTGATGTATTCAAGCACATCGCCTTCGACAGCGATGATGTCGGCTTTCTTGCCCGCGGAGACGGTGCCTAACTCATCATCAACGCCCATCATCACTGCGGGCCAGTAAACCGCCGACCGGATCACGTCCATCACCGGAACACCCATCACCCGCACAAGCACGTCCATCTCATTCCAGGTGGACTGGCAGTGAAACTTCATGGGAATGCCGCTATCGGTGCCCACAAGAAACACGACGCCAGCGTCGCGCAGCTGTTGAATTTTGCGCTTCAAGGTCGGCTTCCGCAGCGGCGTTAATTGCGTGTAGCCAAGCTGGCCCGGCTGTGAAATAGACTGTTTGATGTCGGCGATGGTGTCAGGCTTCAGCCCTCTCTTCCAGCAATCGGCGTCGAGCTTTTCCGGGTTGGCGACGGTGCGGTCGAAATTCCAGAGCCCCTCGACTGTCGGCGTCCAGAAAAGCGGCCCGCCCGCAATACGCCCCGTCGCTGTGCGCTCGCGCAGCGCGGCGATAATGTCGGGCGGATATTCCGGCGCCGTTGTCAGCCCCGTATGTTCAAAATTATCGACGCCGATCTGAAGCCCCACGCGGATTTCATTAGGCCGGTGTGAATGCGCCACCACTTTCATACCGCGCTTGTGGGCTTCATCCACGATCGCCTGCGCGACACCTTTCGCCATTTTGTCCTGATCTATGAGCTTGACGATATCCATCCCGGCTTCGTCGAGCGTGCGCACTTTCGCGCGCGCGTCAGCGGCGCTCGTCACCGCCCAGCGATAGCTTTTTTGCCAGTCGTCAACATCGGCCTGCAGAAATGGCCCGGACATAAAAAGGCGCGGCGCCGGAATCTCGCCGCGCACTGCGCGTTCTTTCAGACTCTTTGAGGCTTCAAGCGGCGCGCCGAGATCGCGCGTCGACGTAACCCCCGCGAGAAGAAGCTGAACGGCGCTCGCTGGCATGATCTCGTCAGCAAAGCGGTCGCCGTAATTCGCCTGCCAGTGCGGGTAATCGGCGTGACCAGTCAACTGCAGATGGGCGTGCGCCTCCCACAGGCCGGGCAGCACATCCATTCCCTCAGTGGAGATGACCTCATATCCAGACGGCACATCCAGCGTATCGACCGTGCCGACTTTGGTGATCGTATCGCCGTCAATCAGGATAACGCTGTCATGGATCGGCGCGTGGCCGAAACCGTCAATCAGACGGCCACCCACAAGCGCCGTTTTGTCCTGCGCCGCCGCCCCTGCCGTTACAATCCCCAGAGCGGCAACCGTCGCAGCCGCCAGCTTCGCCAAATTCTTCATGAACGCCCCTTACTTTTCGCTTGGGACAGTTAAAAGGACGCCGCCTGAGGACGCAAGCTGGGCCGCCTAACCCGGATCTTTCCCGCCCGGCTCCCAGAGCTGGATCGGATTGCCTTCCGGGTCGAAAAGCTGCGCGAATTTTCCGTTCGGATATTCTTCCGGGTCGACCTCAACCTCAATGCCCTTGCCGCGAAGCTGCTGCACCATGGCGTCGAGATTTTTGACGCGGAAATTGATCATCCACTGGTTCTTCATGTCGCCGAAATAGGTGGTGTCCTGGGCGAACGGCGCGAAGACCGTCGTGCCGGCATTGGTGCGCCAGGCGGGCGTGTCGTAATCGCCGGGCACGGTGAGGATTCCGAGATTGTCCTGATACCATTGCGCGAGCCCGCTCGTATCCTTCGCGCGAAAGAAAAACCCGCCAACGCCGTCGACTGTTTCCATGATGGTGCTCCCTTTTTCGGGGACTGCATCATGGCGCTGGAAGAGACGCAACCGTCAACTGCCTGAAAACATTCGTCTTCACCCATAAGGGTGACGAATTACGGCGCTTTGCGCCCTTTTTCTGAAACGGTTATGACCATTCCGACGGCGTCAGGGGAAGAGGTCACAGGGTCATGACGAAGAATATCACCGACTACACGCTCGATCCCGACGACTGGGACAGCGCGCGCCAGCTCGCGCACCGGATGCTCGATGACATGTTCGATCATCTGAGCACCGTCGGCGATCGCCCGGCATGGACAGCGCCGCCGCAGGAAGTCCATGACGCCCTTGCCGAACCGACGCCGCGCGATGGCGCGCCCCTGCAGGAGGTTTATGCATCGTTCAAGAAAAACGTCCTACCCTATTCCACGGGCAATCAGCATCCGGCGTTTTTCGGATGGGTCATGGGCAATGGAACGGTGACGGGAATGCTGGCCGACATGCTGGCTTCCGGCATGAATCCTCACCTCGCCGGCTATGACCAAACCGCCCCGGTTGTCGAGCGGCAGGTAATCCGGTGGTTTTCCGAGCTGCTGGGTTTTCCAGCCGATTCGTCGGGCATCTTCGTTTCAGGCTGCACCATGGCGAACCTCAACGCCCTTTCTGTCGCGCGCTGCGCAAAGGCCGGGTTTGACGTCAGAACAGAGGGGCTCAGCAGCGGACCACGCCTGACGGTCTATGGCTGCGCGGAAACACATAACTGGATTATCAAGGCGTGCGAATTGATGGGCCTCGGCAGTAAGGCCTTTCGAGCCGTTCCCTGCAAAGACGATCATTCGATCGATATCGACGCATGTCGCGCATTGATCCAAAGCGATCTGGAGGCGGGGCTGCGTCCGTTCTGTGTGCTCGGCACGGTCGGCGCCGTGAATACGGGCGCCATTGACGACATTTCAGGACTGCGCCGGATCGCCGATGAGTTCGACTTGTGGCTGCATGTCGACGGCGCTTTTGGATCGCTCGCGGCGCTGTCACCCCTTTCGCAAAAACTGGTGGCGACACAGTCCCTAGCCGACTCACTCGCATTTGATCTGCACAAATGGGGCTATCAACCCTATGATATTGGCTGCGTGCTTGTACGCGACCATGACGCCCATAAAGCCGCTTTCGCCCAGAGCGCATCTTATATTTCTTCAATGCAACGAGGTCCCGCGATTGACTCTACCTATTTCGCCGACCGGGGACTGCAGCTCTCGCGAAGCTTTCGCGCTTTAAAAGCTTGGATGTTGCTAAAGGAAACCGGCGCCGACAAGCTCGGCGCGCTGATTCAGCAAAATATCGATCTAGCGCAATATCTCGCGTTGCGCGTTGACGAGGAGCCGCAACTGGAGCGCTTGGCGGCGGCGCCATTGAACATCGTCTGCTTGCGATATCGCGCACCCTCTATGAATGAGGCCGAGCTTGAATCCCTGAACAGGGAAATCCTGTTTTCAATTCAGGAAAGCGGTGAGGCGCTCCCCTCCCATACGATGATCAACGGGCAATTCGCCATTCGCGCGGCGATTACGAACCACCGCACGCGCAAAAGCGATATCGATCATCTCATTTCGCTGCTGCTGCGCTTCGGAAGCACGCTGGCGTCCGGTTGAACGCTTACCCCTTGCCGCGGGTTTTGGTTTTTCCAGGCTTGGCGTTCTTTTCGATCCAGTCGATGAGCTGATCGGCGACGTCGATGCCGGTGGCTTTCTCCATGCCTTCGAGACCGGGCGATGAGTTTACTTCCATCACCACCGGCCCGTGATTGGAGCGCAGCATATCGACGCCGCAAAAATTAAGCCCCATAGCTTTCGCCGCCGCCACCGCCGTCGTGCGCTCCTGCGGCGTGATTTTAACTTTTTCCGCGGACCCGCCCCGGTGAATATTCGAGCGGAAATCCCCTTCCTTGCCTTTGCGCTTCATGGTCGCGACAACCTTCTCGCCCAGAACGATGCAGCGAATATCTTCCCCGCCGGCTTCCTTGATGAATTCCTGCACAAGAATATTGGTGTTGGCGCCGCCAAAGGCCTGAATGATCGACTCAGCGGCTTTCTGTGTTTCACCCAGCACAACGCCGATCCCTTGCGTGCCTTCAAGCAGCTTGATGATCACCGGCGCGCCGCCGATCATGTCGAGAATTTCGTCCGCCCGGCTGGTCCGGTGGGCGAATACCGTCACTGGCAGGCCGACGCCTTTCCTCGCCAGCAATTGTAGCGAGCGGAGCTTGTCCCGCGAACGGGATATAGCGACGGATTCATTCACCGGATAGACGCCCATCATTTCGAACTGACGCAGCACCGCTGTGCCGTAAAAGGTCACCGAGGCGCCGATGCGCGGGATGACGGCGTCAAAATAAGGCAACTCCTCGCCGCGATAGCGGACCGTCGGACGCAGAGACGTAATGTTGATGTAACAGCGCAGGTGATCGACAACATCGATATCGTGACCGCGCGCTTCGGCGGCTTCAACGATCCGCTTATGAGAATAGAGTTCGGCATTACGGCACATAAGTGCAAGTTTCATGTTGATGATCCTCTATTCTGTTTCTTTGGGGCCAAGGAGATAGGATGCGCCCGGGTCGACGATAAATTTCCGGCGCAGCGCGTCACGCCCGATCAGAAGGCGGAACCCCATGGCGTCGCGGTTGGTTAAAGTCAAATCGATTTTCCACGTCTTGCCGTTAACACGCAAACGCGTTTCGATGACATATCGTTCCTCTTCCTGTCCATTTGACGACCGGATGACGCGGCGGCCCGCTATGGGCGCACGGCAGAAAACCTCAGGCTTTTTGCGCCGTTGCAGGGGATGCAGGTAAAACTCCACATGATCGACACCATCCAGCACAACTTCACGAATGCGAAAGGCGTGAATTGCAGAGGATTTGGCGCCGGTGTCTATCTTGGCGTTGACGCCAGTGATGTCGAAATCGGGCAAATCCGCCCATTCACGCCAGCCGATCAGCGCTTTTTCTTTTTTCTTCTTCACAGTCTTTTTCTTGACGTCGCCGGTCACTCTACAACACTCCCGCATCGCGCCAGGACGCAACAAGCCTATCGTCAACGCCGATCTCCGAGAGTATTTCCTCCGCATGCTGGCCGGTTGCGGGAATCGGTCGCGGATCAGCCGGTTCGGCGCCGTCAAAGCGCGGCGCAGCAGCAGCCTGCAAGACGCCATTCACATCGCGCAAAATATTGCGGGCTTTCATATGCGGATGGTCCGCAGCTTCCGACGGCGCCAGCACGGGCGCAAAACAAACATCGGTTCCATCCAGCATCGCCGTCCATTCATCACGGGATTTAGTCATGAATATTTCGGCGAAGCGTTTTTTCAGCGCTGGCCATTTTGCCTTGTCATATTGCGCAACGAAGTCAACGTCGCCGGAGAGGCCAAGCTTATCCACAAGCTCGGCGTAAAATTTCGGCTCCAGCGGGCCAATAGATATCCAACCGCCGCATTGGCATTGATACGCGCCGTAAAAATGGGCGCCGTCGAGCATGCTTTGCCCCCGCGCGTCCGGCATGCCGCCAATGGCCCGCACCGAATAAAGCAGGTTCATCATATGCGCCGAGCCATCGACGATGG
>JAUHYK010000114.1 GCA_030426465.1 Alphaproteobacteria bacterium | reverse complement strand
CCAAGGAACGGCTGCCGGAGCAGATTCGCCAGAAGTCCGGCGTCGCCGTCGCCGGAGAACGGCTGGCCCAGGCCCGGACGGAACTCAGTCGCCTTGAGGCGCGGCGCGAGGACCTGGTGGTAAAGTCAAACGCCGTCGGCGCCGTCGGCCGCATTCGGACTGGGCGAAAAAACCGCCGATCCCGTGCAGATGTATCTGAACGACGTCTTCACCGTGACGGCGAACCTTGCCGGGCTTCCAGGCGCGTCTGTGCCTGCGGGTTACGACAAACAGGGTCTGCCGCTCGGCCTTCAGTTGCTCGCGAAACCCTTCGACGAGGAAACCATGTTCAAGGGCATGTTCGCGCTTGAGCAGGCGGCTGGAGCGAACAAGCGCCCGAAAGAGTGGTGGGGTTAGAAGTAGCGAATTGGCCCTGGTTACTCTTTTGCTTTAGACGGCGTTTTTCGGTAGCAGCCTTCAATTTTTAATGCAGAAGCAGGTTCGGGCAGACAAGATTTCGTGCCCCGTCGGCAGAGGTCCACTGAAAATTCTCTAGGGGGAGGGAGTGAGACGAAATACATTGCCTCAATCATTCCATAATTGATAATGAGCCGTTCATCTTCAGACCAAAAGACATCAACATCACTGCAAATCACAGACGTAATAATTTTAAAGCGCGCGCCTTTTTCATCCTCATTAGGGACGTAAATCGAAAAACCTTCCTCCCAATCTTCAACAAGGACAGTAATCCCGCCTTCGCTCGTTAGGAGCTTGTCCGTCTTCAGTTCTTTTCGAGCGCACGAAGCCGACAAACCCGCACAAGAACAAAAAAAGACAGCGCAAAGGATTATTCTGGACATTCGCACCTCTTGAGAGGATCAGCGATAATTCACCGGGTCTGCGCGCATGCCTTCGCGCGCTAAGACGTCACGTCCGTGATCGTAAATCTTTTCCAGCGCGTGCCACGGCACGTAAGGATAAAGATGATGAATCTCGTGATAATTATGGAAGTTGAAGACCCAGGCGAGAATGCGTCCGCCAAGGCTTTTATCCGTCACCATCACGCGTGAAACTTTCATGTCGTCGCGTTCATCCGCGACCGTATAATGCGGCAGCCAGATGAATCGGTAGGCGTTGAACGCCCATGCGTTGAGGGCGGGCAACACCCACAGCCATAGCGCCAGCCAGCCGTAACCAGCGGCGACGATGATTGCGAGCACGGTGAAAACGACCCCGAGTTCAAGCGCGACACGCGTCAGGTACCGTCTCGGGCGCGGATGATATTTCGTGTTGCGAAAGCCGTGAATGGTCGCTGTGAAATAATAAAGGTAACAGCGCAATACGCCCTCAGGAAACGTCTTCGCGCGGGCGACGAAATGTTCCGGATCGCGGTCGGGGTCGTTTGCGTACTGGTGATGGAGGCGGTGGTTATGGGCGTGCATTGTATAGGAATGAAAACCATAGCCGACATTCACCACGCCATAGAGATAGTTGAGCCAGTGAAAGCGTGTGTCTTTCCCGTGGATATTCATGTGCACGCCTTCATGGGCGGGGGTGTAGCCCTGAACCATCCAGAAGGAGTTGGTGAGGAAGCCAACCCAGAGCGGCACGACGCCAATGACCGCGAAATAGGTCGTGGTGAAAATAATCACCTGCGCCAGCGTGCCGAACAGGAGGGTGCGCCAGCACACGCCCTTACGCTGTTCAAGCGCAAAGGCTTTCAATTCCGCAAGATTAGCGGCCTGCGGCTCTGAGACGGCGTCAGCGGCGGTGATCGTCTGGACTGCGCTGGTCATCTGGTATCTCCAATGCACTCCCCCATATAGCTTTAGACTTTGCCTGATTGTTTGAGCTGCCTCAAGGCGATAAGGCGCTTTCCTGCACATGCAACCGGCTGTTAGAGTGTCACAAATAAAGGGGACGGAACCCGTGTTCGGATCGTCATTTCGCGAAATCTCTTACACCGCGCCGCTCTCGGCGCCGCTTGAGAGCGACGCCTTTCACCGGCCGGGTGGGGGCGATTGGCGGGTGATCGTCTTTCCGGGCAGCCCCTGCAACAAGCTTCTTTTCACGCGCCTGTTGCGCACCGCGCCCGCCGGGCTCGACATGGTGGTGCTCTCACGGCCGGGTTTCGGGCGGGGGCAGCGAGACGTTTATACCGATTTTGACGAACAGGTGGCGGCGGCGAAACCATTCCTTCCGGGTGGCGAGTTCGGAGACAAGAAGATTATCACGCTCGGCGTTTCCTATGGCGGGGAATTGGCGCTTAAAGCCGCGCTCGATCATCCGGAGGCGGTGAAAGGCGTCGTCACTGTAGCGGCGCTGATTGATGAGCCTCATGATTACGCCCTGCAGCTTGAAAAGATCGGCAGTGTTAACGGGATCGAGCCTTACGTGCCGAACCGCTGGATGAAAGTCCGCAAGGAGATCACGGCGCGGCGCGCGCAGATCGGCCCGCTGCTGGAACAGGTCTCGAAGATCGAAGCGCCAGTGGAGGTCGTGCATGGCGATTTCGACGCGCTGGTGCCCAAATCAAACGCCGAAAAGCTGATGCGGGTCCTGCCGAAGAAACGCTCCGCGCTCGAGATCATTCCCGGCGGCACGCATTACCTTGAGCTGCAATATCCCCGGCGGCTGCATCGCGCGGTCCAGCGGGTGATTGAAAGGGCGGAGGCCAGCTAGGGCTGGTCAAGGGCTCTGGGCGGCTTGCAAGTCCGCGAAACAGCGGGCAAAACCGCAGAAATCTGTTTTGAACGACGAGGACGACAATGGGCGTAGAGCCGAAAAAACTGCTGCAGGGGTCAACGGGCGATTGGGAGGTCGTGATCGGGCTTGAGGTCCATGCGCAGGTGTCCTCGAAGTCGAAGCTTTTTTCCGGCTCGTCTGCTGAATATGGCGCGGGGCCCAACGAGAATGTCTCCCTCGTTGACGCGGCCATGCCGGGGATGCTGCCGGTCATCAACAAATATTGCGTCGAGCAGGCGATCCGCACCGGGCTTGGGCTAAACGCCAAGATCAACACCTGGTCGCGTTTCGACCGGAAGAACTATTTCTATCCCGACCTGCCGCAGGGCTATCAGATCTCCCAGTATAAAGATCCGATCGTCGGCGAGGGCGAGATCGAGGTGGAGCTTGAGGGCGGCGAGACCATCAATGTGGGGATCGAGCGTCTGCATCTTGAACAGGACGCGGGCAAGTCGATCCATGACCTTGCGCCGAAGGAATCCTATGTCGACCTGAACCGTTCGGGCGTCGCGCTGATGGAGATCGTCTCCAAGCCGGAAATGCGCACGGCGGAAGAGGGCGCAGCTTATTTCTCCAAACTGCGCTCCATCGTGCGTTACCTCGGGACATGCGACGGCAATATGGAGGAAGGCTCCATGCGCGCCGACGTCAATGTCTCTGTCTGCCGCGCGGGTGGTTACGACAAATTTCGCGAGACCGGCGACTTCAGCCATCTCGGAACGCGAACGGAAACAAAGAACGTCAACTCCCTGCGTTCTGTGCGTCAGGTGATCGATTATGAAGCGCGTCGGCAGATTGAAGTTCTCGAAGGCGGCGGTGAGATCGATCAGGAAACGCGCCTCTTTGATGTGAAGTCCGGAACGACGCGGACTATGCGCTCAAAAGAGGATGCGCATGATTACCGCTATTTTCCGGACCCGGATTTATTGCCGCTCGAATTCGATCAGGCGTGGGTCGATGAGATCAAGGCGAGCCTGCCGGAGCTGCCCGACGCTAAGAAGCATCGCTTCATGAATGACTACGGGTTATCGTCCTATGACGCCTCGGTGCTTGCATCCGATCAGGCGAGCGCGGCTTATTTCGAGGAAGTCGCCAAATGCGGCGACGGAAAGCTCGCCTCCAACTGGGTCACGGGTGAGCTTTTCGGCGCGCTAAACAAGGCAGGCAAGGAAATCGAGGAGAGCCCGGTTTCGGCTGCGCAACTGGGTGAGCTGATCGGCCTGATCAAGGACAAGACCATCTCCGGCAAGATCGCCAAGGATGTCTTTGCGCTGATGTTTGAGGGCGAGGAAACCGGATCGCCTGCCGAAATCGTTGAAAAGCGCGGGCTGAAACAGGTCACCGACACCGGCGCGATTGAAGCCGTCATCGACGAGATCATGGCCGCCAACCCGAAACAGGTCGAGCAGGTGAAAGAAAAGCCGAAGACAATGGGCTGGTTCGTCGGTCAGGTCATGCAAAAGACCGGCGGTAAAGCGAACCCGCAAGCGGTGAATGAGCTTCTCAAGAAAAAGCTGGGTGTTGAGTAAGCGACATCGGCGGCGCATCCTTCATCCTGCCGGTCTGCGCCCGACATCATGGGGTGGGAGATGACTGCTGAGATGAAACTAGACCGGATCAATCGTTGGCTGACACTCGCCGCGAATATTGGCGTCGTGATCGGGTTGCTTATTCTCATTATTGAATTGCGCCAGAACGCATCCCTAACGAGGGGGGCGATGGAGGCGGAGAAAAACGACCGACTTGCCGCGATTGAGCTTAGCCTTGCATCGCCCGCGGCGGCGGCCGCATGGACCAAATCCATCCGTGCGCCAGAAGATATGACCGATGCTGAGATCAAAATCGTTGAATCTCATCTGGTGGCGATCATGCTGCAATGGGATAACATGTTCCAGATGGAGGCGGCCGGCCTTGCGTCCCGCGCGCGGGTGACGCGGCACATTAAAAACGTTGCGCCGTATTATTTCGGCAGCGCTTTTGGCAAACGCTGGTGGAGAAACCAGATGGCTGGTTGGGCCGGCACCCCAATGATGGACGTCGCTGGTCCGATCGTGGAGGCGTTGGATGACGACTTCATGTCGAGGACTCTTGATGATAACCGTCTGACCGGCGCCGCTGAAGAGACTGAATAGACAAGAGTTTGCCGGGGCAGCCTGTCCTAAACCGGCCTTTAACCCTCCGCCTGACGCTGACAATCCCGCGAAATCCGGTATGGTTCGGCCAACGCAGCATCCGCTGCTGAATTCCAAGGGGCTAATTCATGACTTATCGTTTTCTTCTCGCGGGCGCCGCCGCGTGTTTCGCCGCCATTGCGCCAGCTTCCGCTCGCGATCTCACCGAACACGAACAGACAGCGCGCGACATCTATGAGCAAGTGATTTCGATCCGCACCGCGAAAGGGCAGGAGCAGGTGCCTGTCATGGTCGATTATCTGGTCGGCGAGTTGAAGGCGGCCGGGTTTTCAGATGCGGATATTCAGGTCACAGACTATGACAGCGAGGGTGAACACACCCAGGGCTTGATGGTGTTTTACCGTGCGGAAGGCGAGCCGGCGAAAAAGCCAATCGTTCTGCTTGGTCACATGGATGTGGTCGATGCGCTTGCGAAAGACTGGGAGCGGGCGCCGTTTACAGTGACGGAAGAGGACGGCTATTTCTTCGGACGCGGCACGACGGACAATAAATACGGGATCACCAACCTGACCGCGACGTTCATTCGCTTGAAGAAGGAAGGCTGGACCCCGAACCGCGACCTCGTGCTGGTGTTTTCCGGCGATGAAGAAACCGGGATGGTTTCAACACAGGCTCAAGCGGAATATGTAGCGGAGAACATCGATCCGGAATTCGTGCTGAACAGCGATGCGGGCGGCGGCGTTTTGGCGCCGGACCATACGCCCATTTTCTACGCGGTGCAGGGCGCGGAAAAAACATTCGCGACATTTGAACTGACCATCACCAATCCGGGCGGGCATTCGTCGCGTCCGCGCGCGGATAACGCGATTTATGAACTCGCCGATGCGCTGAAGAAAATTGAGGCCTATAAATTCCCGGTTCGCTATTCGGATTTGACGCTGGCCTCCTTCAAGGCTTCGGGCGCGGTGACGCCGGGCGAACTGGGCGAAGCGATGATCGCTTTCGCCGAAAACCCAAAAAACAAGAAGGCGATCAAAACCCTGCGCGCCAACCCGGAAACGGTGGGAACGACGGGCACGACCTGTATCGCCACCATGCTGCGCGCGGGGCATGCGGAAAACGCGCTGCCGCAATCGGCGACCGCCACCGTCAACTGCCGGATATTCCCGGGCGTCGGCGCAGCGGCCACGGAAGCCAAGTTGAAAGAGGTCGTTGATAATGACGCTGTTCAATTCGAACTCATAACGGATGTCACCGAAAGCCCTGAATCGAAGCTGCGTCCCGATGTGCTGGCCGCAATCCAGAAATCGCTCGACGCGCGCGGCATCGACGCGCCGGTTATCCCTTACATGGAATCGGGCGGCACCGATGGAATGCATTACCGCACCAAAGGATACGACACGGTTGCGATCTCGGGCGCGTGGTCAAGGCCGAGCGATATGTACGCCCATGGGCTGAACGAACGGCTTGCCGTTGATGCCTTCTATGGCGGTCTCGACCATTGGACTGTGATCCTGAAAGAACTGGCCGGCGGCGAATAGGCGTCGCGAAGGGGGAAGGCCAATGCTTCTTCGCCGCATGATCGAACACGTCAAAGCCCAGAACTGGACGGCGGTGGCGCTCGACTTCGTCATCGTCGTCGTCGGCGTGTTCATCGGTATCCAGGTGGCCAACTGGAACGAAGCGCGAGGCGACCGGGCGCTAGGCGAGGATTACGTAGAGCGCCTGACTACGGACCTTCAAAGAGACTTTGTCACCACAAGCGACATCCTCAACTATTATCAAGCGGTTCGAGACAGCATTGTTGAGGCGGACCGCCTTTTGTCTACTGATGATGGTGACGCGCGCCAGCTTGTTATCGCCGCCTATCGCGCAAGCGAATTTGCATCGACGCCGCCTAATCGCGCGACATGGGATCAGATCGTGTCATCGGGTCATCTCGGCCTGTTGCCGGACGGTGCAGTCAGCAGCGATCTGTCAGAATACTATACATTCGATGAATCCAACGCCGTTACCATCAGTCGCGTCGAAGGCTCGAGTTATCGGCAAGCCGTCAGGTCGATCATCCCGCTCGACGTTCAGATCGCGATAAGAGAAGGGTGCAGCGATGTCTTAAACGAATTTCTGCTCATCGCGGGCTTCACGAACGAATGCCGGCTGCAGGTGGACCCGTCTGTATTGATTGCGACAGCCGAGAAGTTGAGGTCCGACCCGGAGATCCGCGATGAGTTGCGATATCAGTACTCGCGCGTCGCATCGGTCATAAACAACAGCACTGGCAATCTTGTTCTTATCGAGCGGGTGCTGGGGGCGCTCGGCCAGCCAGTGGAGAAGTCATGATCCTCCGCCGCGTCATCGAGCACGTAAAGGCCCAGAACTGGACGGCGGTGGCGCTCGACTTCGTCATCGTCGTTGTCGGCGTTTTCATCGGTATTCAGGTCTCGAACTGGAACGAGGCGCGCGCCCAACGCGCCTATGAACGCACATTCCTTTCACAATTGCGCGAAGAAATCGGCGACCTAAAAGGGGTCATAGACCATCAGACACTCTATGCTGAGCAAGTGGTTGACGCTGGCGGTCGCGCGTTGGCCTATCTCAACAGCGATGAAGACTGCGTGCGCGGTTGCGAAGCCTTGCTCGTTGACTTCTTCCATTCGTCGCAAGTCTGGGGCGCAAGCTATGATTATACGAAATACCAAGAGTCGCAGCGGCTCGGTTTTCCCTCTAACCCGGAGACGCAATTCCTCATAGACTATTTTTACCAGTTCGCGTCTGGATCTCTGATTAATACGACGCCGCCGCCCTATCGCGAGCGCGTCCGCGGGCATATCACGCCGGCGGCCGCTGAAGCGTTGTGGCGGGGATGTTTCGAGATGGTCACATCGGAGCAAATTGAGCGACTGACGCGCGATTGCGTCAATGATCTAAAGCCGCTCGGCGCGGCGGCGATGTTGCGTGAGATACGCGCCGATGCGGTGTTGAAACCGGCGCTGCAGTACTGGCTCGGGCAGAATGTGCTGGCGATCCGTGTCAATCCCGAGGTGAGCCGACACGCCGATGCAGCGATGGCGGCGTTGACCGATGATATCGGGGATGGCGAATGATCCTGCGCCGCGTCATTGAACACGTAAAGACTCAGAACTGGACCGCCGTGGCGCTCGACTTCGTCATTGTCGTCGTCGGCGTCTTTATTGGTATTCAGGTGTCGAACTGGAATGCCGCGCGCGCCGAGCGTGTGGAGGAGCGGCAATTGCTGACGCGGCTGCTCGACGAGACCGGCGCGCTGCTGGAAATCCAGAAATACGAACATTCAAGGCACTTGCCGCGCATCGACGCGATGAAGGGCATCCCCCCCTTGCTGTTCGATCCGTCGCCGGGCCGGGACCTGACGGAAATCGAATGCCGCCTCATTGCCATCTCTCACTGGCTGCCGGCCCCAAGCGATGAATTGCCCATATTGGAGGAATCCATTGCCACGGGCCGCTTCGATCTGATTTCAAACGAAGACGTGAAGGCGCAATTGCGCGGCTTCGCGCTGGTCCGCAATCGGTCCCGCCGCCAATATGAAGAGTCGATCAATGAGTTGTTCCGGCTCTACTCCCGCCATCCCGATGCGCTCTGGTTTGTCCGCAAGCCGGTTGATGAGTTAAAGGATATACGCGTGTGGCTGCGGCGCGATTCAACGCAATTGGCGCGGGGCGCGGGCGACGGCTACCGTATGTGGAACGAATGCGATCTGGAGCAGATGCGCCGCAACAAAGCCTTCCTCGGGGAATACGCCGACAATCTCTCGCGGCTGAATTCTTACGTTGAACGATACGAAGAAACGATCGCTGCGCTTGAAGACCTGGAAAAAGCGCTTGCGACTGAATTGGGCGTCCCTCGATCCTCTGAAACAGGAGCGGATCCCCAATGATCCTTCGCCGCATCACCGAACACGTCAAAGCGCAGAACTGGACGGCGGTCGCGCTCGACTTCGTCATTGTCGTGGTCGGCGTCTTCATCGGTATTCAGGTGAGTAACTGGAATGATGCGCGGCTTGAGGCGTCGCTGGAACAGGACTTTCTGGCGAACATTATCGTCGATCTGAAGGCCGATGCGCGGGACCTGCAGGCCGGCATCAATTTGGCGGATGTCAACATTCGCGCCGCCAGCTACGCTCTGGACCGCGCTGGCCTGGAGCCGGCGGCTACAGTCGGGCTGGCGGTCGAGGGCGCGATCGTTCCCGGCATGCGGTTCGACGTTCCGCGCCCGGCGGAGGTTTCGGCCGAAGACCGGCGACGTCTATGGTCGCTTGCAGTTGTGCGTTATCACGCCGTCCAGAGCAGCACGGCCTTCGACACGCTGATGTCGACCGGCCGCCTCGACCTGATCCGTGACGATGAACTGCTCGCAAGGCTGCAGGCGTACCGCGCGCAATGGAGGGATATCGAAACCTCGCAAAATACGACGTTCAGACCGTTCCGGGACCAGACGATCTTTGTTGGCCAGAAGCAGGGACTCAGCCCGTTCATAGAAATGCCGGAGGAGGAGTTCGTGGGCCTCGTCCGCGACACGCCGGAGCTCGCAGGGGCGTTGCGCACTATGATGGAGTACGGCGTTCTTCACCGCCAGCAGCTCTACACAGCGCGGCAGACGACGCTCGCGCTGTTGCGCTCCCTCGGCGCAGAGGAGCGCCCATGATCCTCCGCCGCATCACCGAACACGTAAAGGCCCAGAACTGGACGGCCGTCGCGCTTGACTTCGTGATTGTCGTCGTTGGTGTGTTCATGGGTATTCAACTGGGAAACTGGAACCAGGCTCGGCTCGACCGGCAGGAGGAAATCGCCTTGGTCGAGAGGATCAGGGTCGATTTCGACCGCATCAAGGAAGATTCCGACCGAAGCCTTGCCTCCCACAAACGGTTGGAATCCGATTTGCGGGCCATGGTCCGTTCGCTTCGCGCGGGCACGCTGAAAGATGAAGACGTCGCAGGGTTTGAGCGCGCGCTCCTGGTAGGGTTCGCTTTCCAAACAAGCGCTGACAACTCCGGCACTTTCAGGGAGCTGATGTCGTCGGGCCGGGCGAGCATTCTGCGGGATCGGGAGCTACTGGATGCGCTGGTCGACTATGAAGATTTCCTCGAGCGCTTCCGCTTTGCGCAGAACTATTATTCGGACTTGGTGATGCAGGCCGTTGGCGCCTACACGTCGGCATTCAACTACAACATCGACATGCGACTGACTGAAGAAGTGTTCGCCACGGTCGGCGAAGGGACATCGTTCGTCTCATACGACTTTGACGCGTTGGTCGCTGACCCCGAATTCCTGAATGCAGCGGAACAATTACTGTTCGTCCATAGCGGTTTCATTGTCTGGCGATCACGGATCAGTCAGCGTGTCGAGAGCATCCAAGTCCTTCTCAATAACGGCGCAAGCGGAGACGAAGAATGATCCTGCGCCGCATCACCGAACACGTCAAAGCCCAGAACTGGACCGCCATCGCGCTCGATTTCCTGATCGTCGTCGTCGGCGTTTTCATCGGTATTCAGGTCGCCAACTGGAATGAGGCTCGAGGCGACCGGGCGCTGGGCGAGGATTACGTAAGGCGCCTGACAGCGGACCTCGAAAGAGACTTTGTCACCACAAGCGACATCCTCAACTATTATCAAGCGGTTCGAGACAGCATTGTTGAGGCGGACCGCCTTTTGTCTACTGATGATGGTGACGCGCGCCAGCTTGTTATCGCCGCC
>JAUHYK010000113.1 GCA_030426465.1 Alphaproteobacteria bacterium | reverse complement strand
GTCCGGCATCCTGACACGCCCCGCGCCATGTTCTGGCTGCTTTGGAAAACGATCAAAGAAGGCAAGCCTATCGGCGCCTATGTGAAGAACCGGGCGAAAGACGGAAGCTATTACTGGGTGTTCGCGCTGGTGACGCCTGTGGAAGGCGGTTTTCTGTCTGTGCAGTTGCGCCCGAGCAGCGAGTACTGTGAGAGCATCGAGAGCCTTTACCCGGAACTCGCCGAAAAAGAACGGTGCGAAAACCTCGCCCCGGCGGACAGCGCTGAACTTCTCTTGAGCAAGCTCAACGACCTCGGCTTTGAAGACTATACCGCTTTCATGACGGCTGCGCTCGGCAAGGAGCTGATGTCGCGTGACAACCATCTCGGCAACACTGAGGACGGCGTAATCCTCAGATTCGATCAGTTGCTGAAAGTCACTCATTCCCTCTTAAAAGAAGCCGAGACGATCGCCGAAGCTTATAAGGAAAGTGAGATCGTTCCCACGAATTTCCGGATCCTCGCTTCTCAGCTTGGCGATGACGGCGCCGCCATCGGCGTCATCTCCGACAATTACAGTATTCTTTCGAAAGATATGCACAAGCTTGTCGAAGGCTTTATCGCCTCCGCACAAAGCGTCGTCGACGCCATCAACACAAGCTATTTCCTTGTCTGCACCGCGCGGGTTCAGCGCGAAGTGCTGGACTTCTTCATTGAAGAAAATGCTGAGTCACATGAAGCGGCGCGAGATCAGGAAATGCGGCTGCTGCGCACTCAACAAGCGGAATATTTGGCAAAGGCCCAGGACAGCCTGCGCGACGTCTCGGTAAAATGCATCGGTTTCCGCCGAACCTGCCTTGATCTTGACCGCCTCGCCACTGGCTTGGAAGTCATGCGCGTCGTCGGCAAAGTGGAGTGCTCAAACTATTTGGGCGTGAAAGACCGTGTCGATGATCTTCTCAACAAGCTTGAGAGCTTTCAAAAAACCGTCACCGGCGCCTTGCGGGCGCTCACGCGGATGAACGGATTGATCCAAGAAGAAGCCGATAGCCTGCGCCAGCAATCAGAACGCGCGGCCTGAGGCCGATCGGTTGCGTCAGAGCGGAAACTGTTCAATTCTTGGCGTCTCGCCTTAGCGGCGCCATGGAACTGGACCCACGCTTGAATACCGACGCTTCCGCCTCCAAAGCCACTAACCACGCCGCCGGCCATCGCGAACGCCTGCGCGAACGGTTCAAAAAGGCTGGCGTCGACGGCGTTCAGGATTACGAGCTCCTGGAGCTTATTCTCTTTCGGGCCATTCCCAGAAGGGATGTGAAGCCGCTGGCGAAGGAGCTGATCGCAAAGTTCGGCGGTTTCCCTCAAGTCATTGCGGCGCCGGTAGAGCGACTGATGGAAGTAAAGGGCGTTTCCGAAAACGTGGCGCAGGAATTGAAGATTGTGCAGGCGTCCGCCATCAAACTTTCGCAAGCGCGCATCCTGAAGCGGCCTGTCATATCATCCTGGGACGCTCTCCTTTCCTATTGCCGCGCGGCCATGGCGGATGAAAAGACTGAACTTTTCCGGATTCTTTTTCTCGACAAGAAAAACATCCTGATCGCCGACGAGGTGCAACAACGCGGCACCGTCGATCATACCCCAGTCTATCCTCGCGAGGTGGTGAAACGCGCGCTGGAGCTTGGCGCGTCGGCCATTATCCTTGTGCACAATCATCCCTCCGGCGACCCCACCCCATCGCGCGCCGATGTGGACATGACCAACCAGATCGTGAAAGCCGCTGCGGCGCTCAATATCCGTGTTCACGACCATCTCGTCATCGGGCATGACCAGCATGCCAGCTTCAAATCCCTCGGACTCTTATAGAGGCAGAACTGAATGACCCGCATCATCACGCTGACACCGAACCCCGCTCTCGATTACGCGGTCTCCGCTGAATTCGTGGAGCCAAACCGCAAGCTGCGCTGCCGCGACCCTCAGATGCATCCCGGCGGCGGCGGCATTAACGTGGCGCGCACCTGCTCGCGCTTTGGCGCCCATACGCTGGCGATCTTCACCGCCGGCGGCGTTTATGGCGATGCGCTGGTCAAATCGCTCGCCATTGAAAATGTTCCCATGCGGATGATCCCCATTATAGGGGAAACCCGCCTTGCCTTTCATGTCAAAAATGAAAAAGACGACAATGAATACCGCTTCAACCTGCCCGGCGCCGAAATGAGCGACGCCGACATCGAACGGTTTATGAACGCTGTGCGCGAAGAGGCGGAACCCGGAGACTTTGTCGTCGCCAGCGGAAGCCTGCCGCCCGGCGCACCGGCTGATTTCTGGGCGCAGGCGGCGCGGGTCGCCAAGGATCGCGGCGCGCGCTTCGTGCTGGATTCCATCAGCGGCCTCGATGCGGCGCTTGCCGAAGGCGTCTATATGCTGCGCCAGAACGAGCATGAATATGAAGCCATTTCAGGAAAAACACTGAGCTGGCCCGATGAAATCGAAGCCTACGCCAAAGACCTTGTCGCGAAAGGCCAAGTGCAGGCCATGGTGGTGAGCCATGGCGGCGACGGCTCCCTGATGGCGACAAAAGATGGTGTCTTTGTCGCGCCTTCATTCAAAGTGCGCGCATCCAGCGCCGTCGGCGCAGGCGACAGTTTCGTGGGCGGCCTTCTGACGGCACTCTCGCGCGGCGATGATGAAACCGAGGCCCTTCGCTTCGGCATGGCGGCGGCGGGCGCTACGCGCATGAGCGAAGGCACCGCTCTTTTCAACCCAGCGGATGTAAAAAAACTCATGGCGTCCGTTAAACCCTGATCGCGCGGGAAACCGTCATCGAATCGCGCCTATGCTGCTTTCCTGAATTGGCCTGAACTGGGGAGAGCGACATGCCATATTACAACGACCTGCGGCCCGACACGGACCTCAAGAAAAAAGGCTACGCCCTTGTTTTTCCGGAGATGCGCGACGCTGAAAAAATCCGCGCCATAGACAACATTCTTGCACTGAAAACCGGTCTCGATAATCTCATTCCCCCACGGCGAACGGATAAAACCATCCTGATCGCCAGCTGGAACATCAAAGAATTCGGCCACACCACCCAGCGCTTGCCGGAAGCCTATTTCTACATTGCGGAAATCATTGCGCGCTTCGATCTCGTGGTCATTCAGGAAGTAAAATCGACCTTGCGCGACCTTCAAATCCTCATGCGTTTGCTTGGCAGCGAATGGGAATATGTCGTGAATGACATTACGAGCGGCGTCGACGGCAATTCCGAGCGAAGCGCCTATCTCTATAACTCATCCCGGATCAAACTTTCCGGCACGGTCGGTGAACTGGTGCTTTGGCCGGCGATCACGCAAGGCGCTGACATTCAGCAATTGAAACGCACACCCTATCTCACTGGCTTCAAGGCGGGATGGAAAGAGTTCGGCATGCTCAGCGTTCACCTTCAACCCGGAGACAAACCGGGCAATGTGGATTACCGGCGCGAAGAAGTGTCGCTTCTCCTCACTGCCTTACAGGAGAAAATAAGCGAACACTGGACATCAAGCCTCGTCATTGCAGGCGATTTCAACTTCTACAAAGGCGACGACAAAGATGACGGTGCGGTACAACTCTTCACCGACGCCGGTTACTACGAAGTGGACAGCCTGATCGGCCTCGACACCAACGCCTCAGCGACCCAGGCCTATGACCGCATGTTCATCCGCACCAATGAATATTTCCGGGTTGTCGAACGACCGGATGGCCGGATGAATGGCGGCGTCTTCAACCCATTCCAATTTGTCTACACCGACGGCCAGACCGCTTCTTATAGCGCCGAAATGGTCGAGGACTATACGGGCGAAAAGGATATGAACGATCCCGCGAACCAGGCGAAATATTTCAAACACCCCTGGCGCAAGAACCAGCTTTCAGATCACTTCCCCATCTGGTTCGAACTGGAAATCGACAGCTCCGAAGACTTCCTGAAAAACAAGCGAGAGACGTTCGTAGATTAGCCTATTCGGCGTTGTCGCCATAAATCGCGATTGATTTCTCTTTGGCGTTTTTGACGCCGCGGAACATGCCCTTTGAATTGAAGGTCATGGCGTAAGAGCCGTCCGGCGCCAGCACGATCACGCCGCCATCGGCGCCCATATCCTGAAGCCGGTGATTAATGACGTCATCAGCCGCTTCCTCCACACTCTTACCCTGATATTCCACCTGCGCGCAGATATCCCTGGCGATCGTCAGGCGGATAAAATACTCGCCCCAGCCGGTGGATGAGACGGCGCAAGATTTATTGTCGGCGAAGGTGCCGGCGCCGATGATCGGCGTGTCGCCGACCCGGCCGTAACGCTTCATCATCATCCCGCCGGTTGATGTTCCCGCCGCCAGATTGCCTTTGGCGTCGAGCGCCACGGCGCCAACCGTGCCATATTTGAAATCGTGAAGCAGCGCCGCGTCTTTCTGTTTGTTCTTTTCCGCTTCCAGCGCGCGCTTATAGGCGTCCCAGCGATGCTCGGTCTTGAAATAGCTTGGCTTGACCATTTCGAGATCATTTTCTTTGGCGAATTTTTCGGCGCCGTCGCGAGCGAACATCACATGGTCTGACTTTTCCATCACCGCGCGCGCAAGCTTGATTGGATTTTTAACGCGAGTGACGCCGGCGACAGCGCCGGCGTTCAGGGTCGCGCCATCCATGATGGAGGAATCAAGTTCGTTCTTGCCGTCGCGGGTGAAGACTGCACCCTTGCCGGCATTGAACATGGGCGCATCTTCCATCAGGACAATTGCGGCTTCAACGGCGTCGAGCGCGCCGCCGCCATTTTCAAGAACAGCGTAACCAGCGTCCAGCGCTTCATTGAGTTTCGCCTCGAAAGCCGCTTCTTCTTCCGGCGTGTAGCGTCCCGGCGCTAGCGCCCCCGCCCCGCCATGAATGACAATTGTCACCGGCGCGGCTTCATGATGTTCCGCCATAGCCGGCGCGGCATAAAATATAGCCGCAAGCATCAGAAAAATCCGCATGAATCGCCTCCCGTTTTCACCATTGTGGAAGCGGCTGCGAATGCGATCAAGAGCGTCTTATTCGAAATCCGGTGTGATCATGCGCTGGGCGCGCCATTGCTCCACAATCCGGTCAATGAAGCTGTTATCTTCGATCTCCACGGACCAGCCATCCGTGAAACAGGCGGTGAGGCTGCGCGGCACGGCGTCCGCGGGAAGCGCGTCAAACCGGATCCGCGTCGGCATGGGCACACCCTCGCCCACAGCAATCGCCTCGCCGAGGCCTAATGACGGCAGGCAGCTCAACAGACTTGTAGACGCATCGGGCACCGCTGCGCGCAGCGCGTCCTGATCCGCCTGATTGGCGAGGCGCATGGCGAAGATGGTGTTGCACTGTGACAGGATCGTCGGGTCCAGCTCTGTCGGCCGCTGCGATGCGATCCAGAGCGATACGCCCGTCTTGCGGCCTTCCTTGGCGATACGCACGAGGGAACGCCGGGTCGGACCGAAACCATCCTCCGGATTGGCCGGGGCATATCGGTGCGCGTCCTCGACGACCAGCGCAATCGGCGCGGCGCCGTTGCTCCACAACCCAAACTCGAAAGCAAGGCGCGACACGACCGAGACGACAACCTGCACCACATCCGCCGGCAGACCGCCAAGTTCGATCACGCTTACCGGCTGACCGTCTACGGGAATGCGGAAAAGCTCGCTCAGCATATCCTTGAGCGTGTCCTGCACCGTGAGACCGCCAAACATGAAAGAATAGCGCGCATCCTGGCTGATCGCATGGACGCGGGCGCGGAGCCGTTTGTAGGGCGCGCCGGTATGTCCGCTATCGAGACCGCCGAGCGACTTGTCGATGAGACCCAGCAATTCCGAAATACGGTATGGTATCGGCGTGTCGACCGTAACTGCTGTTCCATCGGTGCGCAGGCGGCTCGCCCGGCCCGACCCGCCCATACTTATCCGCTTCGCCGCCGGAAGAAGGTCGGCGAGGATTTCAATCTCCTCGGTGTCGCGCGAGCGGCCGGGATAAAGTACCTCAACAAGCTCGTCGAAGGTCAGCATCCAGTATGGCAGATTAAAGCTCGTGGGATCGAACACGACGGCGCCATCGCCGAAACTCTTGGAATATTCATTATGCGGATCGAGAATGACGATATGTGCATGGGGAAAGCGTTGAAGAACCGCGCGCAACAACAGTGCAACGGCGCAGGACTTGCCTGCGCCCGTCGTGCCGAGCACCGCGCAATGACGCGAAAAGATTTCATCCACATTGACAGTCGCTGGAATGGACGCGTCCTGTTTGACGACGCCAACCCGCACGCTGGCCGCGCCATTGACAGCGAACAACGCCGTCAACTCATCGCGTGTCGCCACATGAACATTGTCGCCGAGGGTCGGATAAGCGGAGACGCCGCGGCGAAAACGCGCTGGCGCATTGATGGTCGGTTTCGTGAACTCGCCGATAAGCTCAATTTCGATAATCCGCATATCCGGCGCCGACGCATCGAGGCTCGGCGCCGGGTTGGTCATCGCGGACACAAGGCCCAATACAATCGACGACCCCGCGTCGACGCTCATGATGGCGCCAAGCTGCGGGCGTGTGGAGCGGTCGGAGTCAGGCGTATCTTCGTCAAGCATGACCAGCGCATGGGAGCCGGTGACGGAAACGACCGTGCCGACGCGCGGCTTGTCCTGAAACGCCATGTCAAAGGCTTCAGCGGTCGGCGCGGCGCCGCCCTTGCGGCTGAACGGCGATTTTTTGTTGGATCTATGCGGCGTCATGGTCACGCTCCGCAGGCTCTTGAGCGCTGCTTTCTTCTTTTTCAGGAGGGTCCGCATAAAGCGTATCGGCGGGCGGCAGGGAAATCCGCGCGAGCGTTCCCTGCCCTGGCCGGCTCTCAATGTGGAACCGCCCGCCTTGCATTTCTACAAAGGTTTTCGCGACTGCATACCCGACGCCGGGCCCGAGAAACGACCGGTCGAGACCACGGTGAAGCTCCTTGAAAGCTTCAAGCGCATCGGACAGATCTTCATTGGTGAAACCCTCGCCTTCGTCGCGTACAGCGATTTCCGCCCAGCCAGCCCCTGACCGCGAGGCGCGCACATAAATCTGCGATCCCTCATGGCTAAGCTTCACTGCGGTCTGGATCAAATGGTCCAGCGCCTGTGAGAAGCGTTCGGCGTCGCCCCAACCGAGAAGATCAGTGCGCGCGCCCTGGCGCTTAATCTCTATCCCTGCCGCTTCGGCGCGAACCTGCGCGCGCTCTATGGCTTCATCGAGAAGAGACATAAAATCAATCGGGCCTTGGTGAATCTCGACCCGCCCGCTTTCCAGCGCCGCAACTTCGATAAGCGTATTGATATGGCCCAGAAGAAGGTCGGCGGATTGCAGGATATATTCCGAGTAAGACCGTTGCTGCTCAGCGCTGAGACTGTAATCCTCGCCGTCGCGCAACATGGTGGCGAAACCGATGATGGCGTTCAGCGGCGTCCTCAACTCATGGTTCATATTGGCGAGAAATTCAGAACGCGCCTTGATCGCAAGCTCAGCCTCTATCCGGGCGGCGCGGATTTCCAGCTCCGCGCGGCGGCGGAACACCAATTCACTCATACGGGCGCCATATTCGGCGAGCCTTGAGCCGGATGAAGTTGATCGTGACGTGGGCGCGGGCATGTCCAATTCCTCGCGCAAAGCCTAGCTGCGAAGCGCTAATGCGCCGTTAAGCATTCATGCGAGAGAACATGGTTAAGAGAGGGTTAAACCCTTAGGCCTGCGCCGGCCCTGCATCGGTGGAAGGCGCATCGGCCTTTGGTTTTTCAGCCTTGGCCTTTTCCGCCTTATCCTTGGCTTTGTCCGGCTTTTGCTCCGTCGGCTTTGGAATATAAGCGAGCACGATGTCGCCAATATCTGGCTTCAACGGCACTTCCTGCGACGCGAACAGGATTTCGCCTTTGCGGATGATCAGGATAATCTCGCTTTCGGCGCCCAAATCCTTTTTGTACTGTTCCGGCGGATATTCTTCCGAGAGCTTTGTGCGCTGGAATATCCAGCCCGAATAATGCCGCCGGACAAGCTCATCGAGCGCAACGCCGGAATGAAGGAACGTCCTTCCCTGCAGAGTATAGGAAAGCGCCTTGCGGTCTTCTTCGTCCTTGCCGCGGGCGTTTACCTGAAAAATTGATGCGCGCCCCATTTCGGGCGCCAGATCGGTCGCCACCAGCGCGTTATGCGCTTCGTTGCCGCCAAGCGCCAACAGATAGCCGAAGCGATTGAGATCCACATGATGCTCCGTCACCTCGGAAAGGATCTCACCGTAATAGGTCGGCACATTCGCTAGGCGCACAGGCCGCAGACGCCGCCAACTGGCGTCCGCCACCGTCACAGGCATTTCCATTTCTTTCAGCTTCGCAGCCAAAGCCGCAGAGAAAGGCGACGCGCCGACAATCAACACGCCGGGCCGTTCGCGCGAGGCAAGATCCAGCGCCTTCGCAAGCGGTGAGATCGTGAACCCATGCAGCACAACCGTCGCGAACACCATGGCGAAGGCAAGGGCGATCAACTTGTCACCATCGGCATAACCTGCAGCAGTGAGCGAGGCGCCGAAAAAGCTTGAGACCGCGACAGCGACAATGCCGCGCGGCGCGATCCAGCCGACAAGCAAACGCTCCTTCCAGGGTAGACCGGCGCCGATAGTTGAAACGAAAACAGTCAGGGGGCGCACTACCAACAGCATCGCCACCAGGAACCAGAAAGCGGACCAGTCCAGAGAGAGAACGGATTCCATGGTCAGATTGGCCGTCAGGATAATGAAGACGCCCGACACCAGAACGATCGTGATGTTTTCTTTGAACAGACGCAGATCGTTAATGCTGGCGATGCGCGAATTCGCAAGCGTCACGCCCATAGCGGTAACCGAAAGAAGTCCGCCTTCCTCCTGTATGAGGTTGGCGAGCTCAAAACAGATCAGGACCAGCGCCAGCAGGATCGGCGGTTTAAGATATTCCGGCGCCCAGCCCCGGCGAAAGGTTGTGGCTGTAAACCGGCCAAAAGCGTATCCAAAGCCTACCGCCAGTGCGGACCCCAAAATGAGCGAGCTGACGATGTCGATCGATGTGCCGCCATGATCGCCAAGCATCAGAAATTCATAGACCAGCACGGCGAGAAGCGCGCCGAGAGGATCGTTAATGATCCCTTCCCACTTGAGCAGTGTCGCCGGACGCGGATTGAGTTTTGACTGGCGCAGAAGCGGAATGATTACGGTCGGGCCCGTGACGACCATGATGCCGCCAAACAGCAGCGCCGACTGCCATGTCAGTCCGGCAATAAGATAGCCGGCGGCGGCGGCGAGAAACCACGCGATCGGCACGCCCGGAAAGACAAGACGGCGAACACCGCGGGTCAGCCCGCGCAACTCAGAGAAATTAAGCTGCAGACCACCTTCGAAAAGAATAACGGCGACGGCGACGGCGATGATCGGCCGGTAAAACTCGCCAAACAGCGCCTCCATGGGCGGTGTTCCCGGAACAGCATCCGGCGCGGCGAAGATATTGAGCACAGGACCGGCAATGATGCCGGCCAGCGCCATAAGCACAATCGCCGGCAGGTTGAACCGCCAGGCGAGCCACTGCGCGCCAATGCCAAGCGCACCAATAATCGCGAAGGCGAGAACAAGATTTTCCATGCCGTCTCCCGTCTAGCTGACGCTAGCGGTTCTTGAACACCGGTTTGCGTTTTTCCGCAAAGGCCGCCATCCCTTCCTTCTGATCCTCAAAGGCAAACACCGAATGGAAGACGCGGCGCTCAAAACGCACGCCTTCCGTCAGCGTGGTTTCATAAGCGCGGTTCACGGACTCTTTGGTGAGCATGGCGATGGGCCGGGAGAAACCGGCGATCTGTTTGGCTACGCGGATCGCCTCCTCGCGCAATTCGGACTTCGGAACGATCCGGCTGACAAGCCCGCAACGCTCGGCCTCTTCGGCGTCCATCATTCGGCCGGTCAGACACATCTCCATCGCCTTTGACTTGCCGATGAAGCGCGCCAGCCGCTGGGTGCCGCCGGCGCCCGGCATGGCGCCGATGGAGATTTCCGGTTGGCCGAATTTGGCGGTGTCGCCGGCGATGATGAAGTCGCACATCAGCGCCAGCTCACACCCGCCGCCCAGCGCATAACCGTTAACCGCCGCGATCACCGGCTTGCGGGCGCGACTGACTTCTTCCCAATTACCGGTGATGAATTCTTCCTTGAAGACGTCAATATAATCCTTGGACGCCATCTCCTTGATGTCGGCGCCGGCGGCGAAGGCTTTTTCCGAACCGGTCAGCACCATACAGCCGATGGCGTCATCCGCCTCGAACGCCTTCACAGCCTCCGTCAGTTCATCCATGAGCTGACGGTTAAAAGCGTTCAGCGCGTCCGGCCGGTTGAGGGTGATGACCCCTACGGCGCCGTCGGTTTCAGTCAATATACATTCATACGGCATAATTTTATCCTGGGTTGGAAGTGTCTAAGCGCCGAGGCCAATCAGCTTGACGAGTTCTTCACGCGCTTTTTGATCGTCACGGAAAACGCCCATCATACGGCTCGTAGTCATGGAAACGCCAGGCGTATTGACGCCGCGCGCCGTCATGCAGGCGTGGCTCGCCTCAATGACAACGGCGACGCCCTGGGGCTCCAGAACCTTCTGGATGCAATCGGCGATTTCGGCGGTCAGCCGCTCCTGCACCTGCAAACGCCGGGCGTAGGCTTTGACAACACGGGCGAGCTTCGAGATGCCGACCACCTTGTCCGTCGGCAGGTAAGCCACAT
>JAUHYK010000112.1 GCA_030426465.1 Alphaproteobacteria bacterium | reverse complement strand
ATAAGGAAAGCCGGAACGCAAGCCGCGTTACGCTGGTTCCGTTCAACTTCACAGAAAACAACGTCGTCCCAGCTGAAACACTCGCAGTTTTCGGCAACGCCGACTTCGCAGTCACCGACCGGCTGAACGTTATCTTTGGCATCCGCTATACGGATCAGGAGAAAACATTTGAATATGGCCGCCTGGGCGTTCTCGGTTCTGACGCAGCGCTGAACGGGTCGTTCAATCCAATTACAATGACTCCGGGCGCCGACGGCGCCGTGCCTTGGCAATTGGCCGCACTCAACGGCCTTGAGGGCGAGTTCAAGGGCGACCGCATCGATTATCGCGGCGTTGTTCAGTATCAATGGACAGACGATTTCATGACCTACGCCCAATTCTCAACAGGCTTTAAAGGCGGCGGCATCAACCCACGCCCCTTCTTCCCGTCACAAGCATTGCCACACAATCCGGAAACGCTCGACGCCTATGAGATTGGCTTCAAGAGCAGCTTCCTCGACAACAGAGTGACGTTCAACGCCGCTGCATTCCTGAACAAGTATGATGACATCCTTGTCACTGTCTCCAGTTGCCCGCTGCCGGGCGGTCCGCCGTCTCCTTGCGCGCTTCCGTTGAATGCTGGTGAAGCCAAAGTGAAGGGCTTTGAGGCTGAACTCGCCTTGCGCCCCGTCGATGGATTGATGATAGACGCCTCACTGGCGACCCTGGACTTTGAATATGAGTCCATTTCAGCTGAAGCCGCAAATTCCGGCATCGGTCTTGAAGACGACGGCCAGTATATTCAGGACGTTCAATGGAGCTTCGGCGCGCAATATGATTTCTACGTGAACGGGGTCGGAACGATCACGCCGCGTGTCGATATTAACTTTGAAGATGATTATCATCGCAACGCCAACAATATCGATGCAACAACCGGCGGCGAGGATATCTTCGGCCATATCGGTTCGCGCACACTCGTCAATGCACGTTTGACCTATCTCGACCCAAGTGAAAGCTGGCGTATTTCACTTGAAGCCAAGAACCTGACCGATGAACTCTATTATACGGATTTCTTCGACAATCGCGGTTCAACAAACTCCATTCAGGGGCGCCCTGGCATGCCGCGTACATTCGCCGTGACTGTGCGTCGTAATTTCTAGTCGCGCCTGAACACTGGGGGCGGCAGGAACCTTCCCGGCTGCCGCCCCTGGTCACTTACATCAAGGAGACAATAGGTGTCCGCTACTGCAACGACGCATGATTCTATTGCACCCGGCGACGAACGTACGATCGTGGCAGGGCTGCCAATGCCCGATTTCAAACATATTGGCGTAGAGCCGATCAGCGGCGCCTGCGGCGCCGAGATATCCGGCGTTGACCTGCGCGCGCCATTGTCATCTGACGTGCTTGAAGAAATCATGCTGGCGTTTGAGCATTTTCTTGTCATCGTTTTTCGCGATCAGGATCTGACTCCGGAGCAGCACAAGGCTTTTTCCAGCCATTTCGGCGAGATTACCGAAATACCGCAGGCGCCGATCTATGACGGCCACCGCGACATGCAGGAAGTCCGCCGCGAAGCGCATGAGCCTGTAAATGTTGTGCCTTCTTTTGAGAGTTTTCACACGGACAGCCCTTTCCTGCTGCATCCGCCGCTCGGGATCGCCATGCGCGCCCTCCACGTTCCGAAATTCGGCGGAGACACGGCTTTTTCAAACGCCTATCTCGTCTATGAAGATCTTTCAGACAGCATGAAGGCGCTCGTTGACGGGCTTCAGATTGTCTATTCCGGCAAGCATATCTGGTCTAACAACGAAAAACTGCCGCCTGAGAAGAGATTACGCCTGCGTGAATCTCATGACTTCCGTGAAGAAGAGCTGGAAAATATTCACCCTGCCGTGCGCGTGCACCCGCGCACAGGACGCAAGGCCCTGTTCGCCAACACCGCCTATTTTCAGCGCTTTGTCGGATGGACCGAAGACGAGAGCCGCGCATTGCTCAACTATCTGCAAAGCCTTGCTCAACGGCTGCATTATCACTGCCGGGTGAAGTGGAAAAAAGATACGTTGATTGTATGGGACAACCGCTTCCTCCTGCACCGCGGCGTTCACGACTTCAAATATGAGCGTCGCCACCTTATTCGTACGACCCTTAAAGGCGAGCGCCCTCTCGGTCCCTCTGATCTCTCCTCAATAAAGTAGCCTGACATGAAAGTTAGCGCCGCTATTGCGCACATCCTCAAGCGCGAGGGCGTCGATGTCATTTTCGGCTATCCGCGCAACGCTGTTCTTGAGCAAGCCGCGAAGATAGGCGTCCGGCCTGTCATCGTTCGCCAGGAACGAACCGGCGTTCATATGGCGGATGCCTTATCGAGACTGACTCGCGGCAAGCGCATGGGGGTTTTCGTCATGCAGCATGGCCCCGGAACAGAAAACGCCTATGGCGGCGTTGCGCAGGCTTATTCCGAATCCGTGCCGGTTCTTGTCTTGCCGCAAGGGTACGCGCGTCGCCTCGCCTATGTTCCAGACAATTACAACGCGTCCCTTTCCATGCGTGATGTGACAAAACACGCGGAGCCGATAACCGATGCGGCGGAAGTGACGAACATTATGCGCCGCGCCTTCACTCAACTGCGCAATGGCCGCTTGCGACCCGTGCTCGTGGAGATGCCATGGGACGTTCTTGAAGAAGAGGCACCGGCCCCCGCCGAGTATCGGCCTGTTCCAACAACGCGTTCTGCTCCAGACCCTTTAGATATCTGCGCTGCGGCGAAGTTGATTGTTAACGCTAAACGCCCGGTCATATACGCAGGTCAAGGTGTTCACTGGGCGGATGCCTATCAAGAATTGAAGGCGCTCGCGGAATTACTGGCGGCGCCAGTCGGCACAAGCCTTGAAGGCAAAAGCGCGTTCAACGAAAAACATCCTCTTGCGCTTGGCTCAGGCGGCGCGGCGGTTCCGGGACAGCTTCGTCATTTTCTCGATGACGCCGATCTTATCCTGGGAATCGGGTGCAGCTTTTCGGAAACGGCCTTTGGCGTTCGCATGCCCAATGGAAAGCGCATTGTTCACGCAACACTGGATCCGGCCGACATAAACAAGTCCCTGCCTTGTGAAATGGCGTTGATTGGCGACGCAAAACTCACGCTGGCCATGCTGCATGACGCCTGCGCCGAATTGATTGAAGGCGAACGCGACATGACGGCGCCGGCGCGCGAAATTGCAGACGCCGAAAAAGAATGGATGGAAGGCTGGCTTCCCCTTCTGACATCAAATGAAACGCCCTTATCGCCATATCGGGTGCTTTGGGATCTGCAACAGGCCGTCGATGTTGCAAACACGATCATCACGCATGATGCGGGCAGCCCGCGCGATCAGCTCTCCCCTTATTGGAAAACAACCGAACCGTTGACCTATATTGGCTGGGGCAAGTCGACCCAGTTGGGATATGGGTTAGGGCTCGCTATGGGCGCAAAGCTCGCCTGCCCGGACAAGCTTTGCATCAATGTGTGGGGGGACGCGGCTATCGGCTTTACGGGCATGGATTTTGAAACGGCCGTACGTGAAAAACTGCCCATCCTCTCCATTCTACTAAACAACAACGCCATGGCGATTGAACTCAATCAAATGCCCATTGCGACGGAAAAATTTCGCTCGACGGATATTTCCGGCGACTATGCCGCGTTCGCCCGCGCCCTTGGCGGCTATGGCGAAAGGGTAAGCAAGCCAGACGAAATAAAACCGGCTATTGCACGCGCACTCGCCGCCATTGAGGCTGGCCAGCCAGCGCTTCTCGAATTCATGACCTGCAAAGAAACCCGGGCTTCAAGACTATGAGCGACATCGAGAAAGCCCCCACCCATGTCGGCGCTCATAAAGACTGGACGCCGAACGCAGCTTATACGCTCGGCTTTCTGTGTCTGATTTCGGTTTTCAATTATCTTGACCGCTCGATTCTCGGTCTCGCGCTACCTCTCATTAAAGCAGAGATGCAGGTTTCCGACGCGGCTCTCGGACTGGTTTCCGGACTCGCTTTCGTCTTCTTTTACGCCATTCTCGGCGTGCCCATCGCTTGGGCGGCGGATCGCTGGAACCGCCGGAACATCATCGCCATAGGTTTCGCTTTCTGGAGCGCAATGACGGTACTCACCGGCTTCGTGGGCAATATCTGGCAATTGGCGATGACACGGTTTTTGATGGGCGCCGGCGAGGCCACAGGCCTTGCGCCATCAAATTCAATTCTTTCCGACACATTCCGGGCGGAACGCCGCCCTTTGGCGCTGGCGATATTTGGCCTTGCAAGCTCCATCGCTTTCGTCATTTTATTTCCTATCGCCGGATGGATCGCAGAGCATTACGGCTGGCGCACCATGTTTATGTGCGCCGGCGCCCCGGGCGTTTTCTTCGCCTTGGTGTTCTACCTTACCGTAAAGGAGCCTGAGCGCGGCGCCGCCGAGAACGCGCCGGTTCGCAAGATGCCGGAAAATATCGGCGCCAGCCTGGGATACCTCCTCAAAACCAGAACCTATATTTTCCTCCTCGCAGGCGCGACGTTCATGGGCGCGAATGTATTCGCCGCTGGCGCATGGACGCCGACATTTCTGGCGCGCGTGCATGACATGAGCATGGCGGAAGTCGCTGCTTCCATCGGGCCAATCAGGGGATTGCTTGGCGCTTTGGGCGTTCTTCTCGGCGGGGTGATGATTGACCGGCTCGGACCGCGTCACACAAGCTGGCGCATTAAAATTCCCGCCATCGCTTGTGCGCTGGCCGGCCCTTCAGAAGCGCTGTTTCTACTTGGCGAAACGCAAACGGTCTGGCTCCTCGGCTTTGCGGCTACGAGTTTTGTCACGCTCATTCACCAAGGGCCGATTTTCGCCGCGACGATGAACGTCGCCCGCATCCGCATGAGGGCGCTGTCCGTCGCTGTGCTTGTTTTCTGCGCCAGCTTGCTGGGTCAGGCTGTCGGTCCGCTAGTTGTCGGCGTGCTAAACGACGTACTTGAACCGCAACTGGGTCAGACGGCCATTCGGTATTCATTACTGATCATCGCGGTCACTCCTGTCTGCGCGGGACTTTGTTTCTGGCTGGCCTCGCTCAGCTATGAGCGCGACATGGCGCGGGCGATCGAGGACTAAAGAAGGCGCAGCAACTCCCTTAAGGCGACAGACAATGACTGTTTCGGCAATCCATGCTCAGTTCGGCAACACGCCCAGAAATTATCAGCACATCACCGTCATTCCACTGACCGCCGCCATGGGCGCCGAGATCAGAAATGTTGATGCGTCAAACATCACAGATGCGGCTTTCAGTGAAGTTGAAGACGCCCTCTTTCGTCACAAAATGATCTATCTGCGCGACCAGACTCTCGACGGCGCTAAACTCGAAGCTTTTAGCGCCCGGTTCGGCGACTTCGCCGAAGACGCTTATACAGACGGCGTTGACGGATATCGCAATGTCCAGCCGATTATCAAGGAAGCCGATGAGAAAACCGGCTGGGTGTTCGGTTCCGGCTGGCATACGGACTCGCCCTTTCTGGCGCGGCCGCCGGCGATCAGCATCCTTTATGGCGTGGATATTCCGCCTGTTGGCGGCGACACCGTATGGGCGAACTCTGCTCTGGCTTATCAATTTTTAAGTCCCGCCATGAGGAACCTTCTCAGCGGCTTAAAAGTTCACATGTCCATACGTGACGTGTTTGCAAGCGCTCAAATGAAAGGCAAACCAGGCTCGGGGCCGGTCGGAAAGCTCGTCGCGCTTCGCGGCGCCGCCAATCTTCCACCTGACATTCTCCGCAACATTGAAGGCGTCTTTCACCCGCTTGTGAGAACCCATCCCGTCACCGGAGAGCAATGTCTTTATGTGGATGGCTCTTACGCGATTGGATTTGAAGGATTCGAAGAAGAAGAAGCCGCCCCTTTGCTGAAATTTCTGACCGCACATATAACCCAGCAGTCTTTTACGTGCAGATTGCGCTGGCGACCGAAAACACTCGCCTTATGGGACAACCGCCTGTGCATTCATCAGGCGTTCAATGATTATGACGGGCGCCGCCGTGAGATGTACAGAACGACAATCGCCGGCGAGGCGCCGCAGTAATTACAGCGCTTCACGAATTTTGATTAAGCGATAAATGGTTTCGTTCACCGGTGTGTTCACGCCCGCTTCCCTTCCTGCACGCATGACGGCGCCATTAATGTCATCGATCTCCGTCTGACGCCCGGCCATGAGATCTTGCAGCATCGAGGGTTGATGGTTTCTGTGTTTCGTCATCGACATAGTCGTCATTGCATGGACGCTCGCCGCATCAACATCCACCCCTATGGCGCGCGCTACGGCAACCCCTTCCTCCACTAAGCTTTCGGCAAGATCACGACCCGCCTGCGTGTCGCCGAGAGGCCCGGGTGTTGTGTCGAGCAAGGCGCATGTAGCGTTCATAGCTGCATTGAAGATCACTTTTGTCCAAATCGCTTTTTCAATATCTTCGTCAGCGACCGTTTCAAGACCGGCTTTATTAAACAGCTGTTCAATCGCAGACAGCACCGCTGGCGCCCCAGTCACGGCGTAAAACTGCGTTTTTCCTTTACCCTTCGATTCCACCTTTCCCGGTCCCAGCAATTCCGCTGGAACAGTGGTGACGCCGTGCAGGATTCGCCCCCGCGGCGCAAAGCGTGCGATTTTTTCGACCGCACCGAGCCCATTTTGCAAGGTTAAGACGTAAGTCTCATCGCCGATAAGGTGTTTAACGCTGGCTATAGCGGCTTCGGTGTGAGCGGATTTTGTGAAGACGATGATGAGATCGGACTGCCCATGCGCGTTGCTGGCCGTGCTTGCTGAAAGCGGTAAGGTGAACCGTCCTTCATCCAGGGCGCATTCAAGTCCGTTATGATTGATAGCTTCAATATGCGACTCATTGACATCAACGAACCGCACCGTAGCGTCTGCGGACGCAAGCCGCGCTCCAAAGACACAACCCATCGCGCCAGCGCCGACTATTGTGACCTTCATCCCTGTTCACCTTGCCAGACTCTGACCCGAATGGCGGACATATTTGGCTTCCTTTACGGGGGCAAATAAGGGGAGATATTTCTTCCCATTAAGTCGCCCATCGGTTAGTTGTTGATTCCTCAATATAGTGGAGGAATCCGCTGAAACAAGAAACTGCTCCTGCCGGGCGTCTGTCGCCATCTTATCAGATACGATTCGTCGTACTGATGTTCCTTGTGTGTTTGTTCGACTTCGCTGATCGCGCTGTTTTTGCGGTGCTAGCGCAGACGATAAAGGTCGAGCTTCGGCTTTCCGATTTTCAGCTCGGCTTGTTACAGGGTCTTGCTTTCGCTTTCCTGTATGCGCTGCTCGGCGTTCCCATTGCGCGCCTGGCGGAACGCACCTCCAGATTAAAAATTATTGCGATCTGCACCGCCTTCTGGTCCGCAGCGACGGTTTGGTGCGGCTTTGCGCAAGGGTTTATTCAACTTGCGCTCGGGCGTATCGGCGTGGGCGTTGGTGAGGCTGGCTTCCTGCCAGCGGCGAATTCGCTCGTAGGCGATCAGTTCCCAAGAAATCGCCGCGCATCCATCATGGGGCTGATCATGCTTGGCACGCCGGCGGGAATACTCACCGGCGCCCTCCTCGGCGGTCATATTGCAGAAGTCGCCAGCTGGCGGCATGCCTTCTTCGCTTTAGGAATACCGGGCATGCTCGCGGCTCTACTGGTCGTTATATTTTTAAGGGAACCCGCCCGCGGCCAGATGGACGGAGGCGCTGTGAAAAATACGCCGCCACCTGATTTTGCTGCATTCTTAACAGCATTACGCCGAAAACGCGCTCTGCTGTTCATCATTGCAGGTGGCGCAACCGCAGGTTTTGGCAATACGTCCATTTCACAATTCCTCGCAGTTTTTCTGGCGCGCGTTCATGAAATGGAGGTCCGGGAAGCCGGCGCTTATTACGGCATCATTTCGGCCACTTTCATCTCGATCGGGTTGATGGTTGGTTCCTTTGGCACAGACTGGCTGGCCAAGCGTGATGCAAGATGGCCGGCATGGGGCGGCGCTATCGGTCTTTCAACGGCTCCCTTTATATATTTCGTGGCGTTCAATACGCAAAACATCGTGGCCGCAACAGCGCTGCTCATCCTCGCCGGCTCTTTCCTCATGATCTTCTATGCGCCCACTTCCGGCATGATCCAGAATTTGCTGGAACCGCGCATGCGCGCCACCGGCATCGCCATTTTCGCCATGCTGTACACATTGATTGGTTCAGGCCTTGGACCGCCCTTCATCGGATTTGTCAGCGACGTTATGGCCGCTGCTGCCTATAATGGAGACTTTGCGACGGATTGTCCCGGCGGCGTCGCGGCTATTCGCCATGACGCATTGCTTGCAACGGCTTGCAACGCGGCGACCAGCGTCGGCATTCAGCGCGCGTTAATGGTTGCTGTCTGTATCTTCTTTGTAGCAGGTCTGTTTTATTATCTCGCCTCACGATCCCTTCGTGAAGATCTCTATAATGCTGAAGCGGATAATGGCGCCGCGGAAGCTGCTAGCTGAGTTGTACAAAGCGCGCTGATTTTATGCTCTTAAAGAGATCGTTCTCGACACGATAAAGAATGATGCTCTCAATTTTGCGGATGTCTCCGACTTTAGTCGGCCATAGTTCAAAATCCGGCCAGTCCTTAATTGTTTCGAACGTTGTCCGGTTATGCATGGCGAAGCCCTCAGGCGCCACCAGAAGGTCGATTATTTCAAGGCGTTCTTTTATGTGCTCTTTTACGCCCCGATAAAAATCAATGATCTCCTGAGGGCCCTTTAGCTGTTTGCGTCCGCCAAGGCTGAACTCGACGTCTTCCGCATAATATTTCGAAAAGCCCTCAAAATCACTAGCATTGAACGCCGCTATATAAGCTTCAAAATCTTCTTTGTTCATAGCGTCGGCTTTCTTGTTGAATTGTCGCTCACCCGTTATCGCACTGCATAATAACGGAAAAAAGAGTGATCGGGATCCGTGCGGCGCTCGGCGCCCCCGACAATACAGGTTCTTGTCAACCAGTCATGCTTGCCCTTGGGAACCCGAAAATAAGGCGTCATTCTGAAATAAGAAGGTTGCTTCAGGCCCTGATCATTCAGTTCTGAATTGTCATCGGTTGACGGAATAAGGTAGCCGAGATTTTGAATGTAAATTTTAGTTCCGTCATCCGCCTCAAGAAGATAATGCGCCTTGAGCTCAATAACGCCGTCATCGCGCACCACGGCATAATCAGCGCCCGAATGCGGCACGACTTTTCCTGAAAGACGAGGCCCGGAGATCAATCCACCGATGGCAGGTGTATACCCTTGCGACCCGCCACCTGGCATCGGCCCGAAAATTTCACGATCTGCGCCGAAAAAAACGGTGATGTCGAAAACATGTTCAAGCGAAACATCTGCGAACTGGCTCATGTAAAACTCTTCACCCTATAAAAGGCGCAAGCAGGTGCGAATCGTAGTCACCGCCAAAACGAATGACGTGGAGCCCGTTGTTCACCGTGTTTTCATGCCGTGCAAACGGAAGCCTCGGCAGACCTTCATCATAAATATCCCGGCCCTGGACAATCACGCGCAGGCGTTCCCCTTTTTCGAAATGGGTGGAAGATGGCCATATTTCGATGTCAACGGAAACCGGCTCTCCCGCTGTCAGTTTCTCCTCATGCGTATGAGGGTGAAATGGACGGCCTGGCATGGAACGAACCGGATCGAGCGCGCGATGACTGGCGCGCAGCCAGCCAAGAGCAACCGGCCCGTCTTCGAAAAATGCGTAAAACGTGAACCCGGTCTTTTCGCCGTCCGCTGTAATTTTCTCCAGCGCAACAAACAGATCCATGTCGTCGGCTTCGGGCGCCTCGACCCACAACTTCAAACTCATGGAGCCGGTAAGCTCAACATCGCGGTCAAATTCGAAGTCAAAGGATGCGCGACCAGAAGTAGAATCGTAAGAAATTTCGCCCGGCTCATCAGCCGGCGCCAAGCTCATCGTTTCTTCGGCTGAAAGAAAAAGGCGGCGATAGTCAGCATTAGGCAACGGCCAATTGGTCGCCGTTTTGACAGCGGCGTCGCCGGCCTTGTTGCGGAGCTCATATTGCACCTTCGGCCAGGCGGGCGCGATTTGACCGGGCGTTTTCAAGAAATGGTCAAAGAAGGCCCGCCGCCGGGCGCGAGACTCAGGCAGGTAGTAATGCGCCCATTTTTTCTGACCGTGGACTTCCAGCCATTTCTGGGTGCTTGCAGACCGCCGATAGGCCTCAAGCGTTCCCCGCGTATGAAGCCCCTGATCGGACCAGCTCGCGACAAAAAACGCCGGCTGTGTGATCTCTTCCAACGACAGCTCCTTGGACGCCCAATAGTCATCATAAAGAGGGTGGGCCTGAACATTCGCCCAGGTGTCTTCAGTTCGGTTAAGGCTGTATTGAATCGTATCGGATGCTCTCGGCACAAAGCCTGTTTCCGGTATGCCGCCATGCATCGCAAATTCGCGATACCAGTCCGAAAACCCTTCCCATGGATTTAGCGCTTTCAAGGAGGGAGGGTTTAACGGCGCGACAAGATATTGAATGCAGGCGAGATAGGAAACGCCGGTCATTCCGACCGCCCCATTCGACCATGGCTGATCGGCAAGGAATTCGATCGTATCGAAACAATCCTTCCCCTCGATCTCCCCGTTATGGTGGAAGTCGCCCCCTGAACGCCATGCGCCGCGGGGATCAACCACCGCCACCGCATAACCATAAGCGCACCAAAAAGCGGGATCCGGCCCTTCAAATGGCGTTAAAGGGGAAAGCCATTCCGGGTTGACGCCCGAGGCCGGCCAGAACACCTGATTGGATTGCCCGTGCTTTCCATAGGGG
>JAUHYK010000111.1 GCA_030426465.1 Alphaproteobacteria bacterium | reverse complement strand
CCGCAGGCCGCAGATCTGCCGGCGATAAAGTGGAAAATTCTGAATTTGAAAAAACTGATCGCGGAAAATCCGGATAAGCATCGCGCGCAAAGCGACGAATTGAAATCAATTCTGCAGACATGAAATTGTCGCCAACTGGCGCGAGCCATACCTGATCTTGACCGCAGCAAGCGACGGTCGCCATCAAGGCAGAGATGGTTTATTCCTTGCTATCATCATGAAAAACGCAAAAATAGCAATGCCGCAAACGATCGCAGCATCCGCAAGATTGAATGCAGGCCAGTGAAGATCGCCCACATGAAAATCGAGATAGTCTGTAACCGCTCCATCGGCGAGGCGGTCAACAGCGTTCGCAATCGCGCCGCCTATAATCAAGCCAAGGCCTGTCGCCTCAACGATCCGAACTGTTTTAAGCAGGCGGAATGCGAGCCACGCTGCGATTAAAACGGCAACGGCGGATAACGCCCATGGCGCCCATGCGCTTTCCGAGCTCAACAGACCAAAGCTCACGCCGCGGTTAAAACCAAGCACCAGATTAAAAAATTGCGTGACTTCGATCGGGCCGCGGGTGTTAAGCAATAGTGTCGTTATGTATTGCTTGATGATGATGTCAAACACGACGACGACAATCGTCGACGCCAGTCCGAACACTACAGCTAAAGGCCGGGACGAACTTGTGAGTGTCGAGTCGGAACGACTGCTCGATGCGATGTTCATTCAGACCGGTTCCTTGCGCCCTATGGCGCCTGTTCGGCTGCATTCGCAGCGCGCAAATCTTTTCGGGCGCGATCAACAATGTTCCACGCCGAATGAAGAAATAGACCCGCAATCAGCAATGCAACTATCAGGTCGGGTAAAGACGAACCGGATAGCGCAACCAGCCCCGCTGCGATAAGGACAGCAACATTTCCGATAGCGTCATTCCGCGAGAACAGCCACACAGCACGCATATTCGCGTCACCATCCCGATAAGGCAGCAGCGGTATGACCGCCGCGACATTGACGATCAATGCGACGAACGCGAAGACGCCCATCAAGCCGGCTTCGACAGGCGAGTCGTTAAAGAGTCTAATCAAAGTGCTGCCAAGCACCCATGCGCCGAGCAGCCCGAGAAAAAGCCCCTGCATGAGCGCAGAACGCGCGCGCCATGCGATCGACCAGCCGATCGCCAACAATCCCAGAAACGTAATCGAACCGTCGCCGAGAAAATCGAGCGCGTCAGCTTTCAAGGCTTGGGAATTCGCCAAAAAGCCGCCGACAATTTCCACGAGCCCGTATGCAACGTTCAGCCCGACGACAATCCACAACGCGCGCCGATAACCAGGGGATCGAATCAATTCTTTATCAACGACGCAGCAATCTTCGTCATTCATATCAGACATCTCAGATAACAATGGTTGGAAATTCAGGGTGACTATTTCGCACCAACAACAGATTCATGCTAAAATTCACTTCTATTACTAACATCTTGATCCATATCATCTCACGGCGATGCATTATAAATGCTACAGCAACTGGAGGTTCAAGAGGCCGCCGAATGGCTTCTCGCTTTAAAATTGATTGATTTCAACTCAGGGTCAGTACGCAGCGATCTCGCCTAGACGAATAATCAGCTCACCGACTGGTCCACTGCCCCGAGATCGCCAAGCGGATACGCCGTCGGCAACGAGTCTCTATAGGCCAACAATCTCAATGCATTTGCGACGACAATGAGGGTCGATCCCTCATGCACCAGAACAGCTGGCCCGATGCCAAGTCCGAAAAGCGTCGCAGGAATAAGAACCGCAACAATGCCCAGACTGACCCAAAGGTTCTGACGGATGATGCGGCTGGTCGCGCGACTGAGCCCGACCACGAATGGCAGCGTTTCGAGATCATCCGCCATAAGCGCAATGTCTGCGGTCTCCAATGCAACGTCGGAGCCTGCCGCGCCCATAGCGATGCCAACGGTTGCATTCGCCATCGCCGGCGCATCGTTGACGCCGTCGCCCACCATCGCAACTCCTCCCGCTTCCTTCAGTTCTTTGATTTTTTCGACCTTGTCTTGCGGCATGAGGTCGCCGAACGCCTGATCGAGGCCGACCTGGCGTGCAATTGCGTCCGCCACATTTTGATTGTCGCCCGAAATCATCATCATTTTCGAGACGCCGACATCGCGCAGGTGTTGGATAACCCGTCTGGCAGCGGATCGCGGCGTGTCCATCAACCCCAGAGCGCCGAGATACGAATTGCCACGCCGGACAATCATCGTCGTCCGCCCCCGCGCCGACATGCTCTTGACGATCGCCCGCAGATCATCAGGCAACGGCGTTCCATCTGACTCAGTGAACAGAGCGGTTTTTCCGATATGGACAAGCTCCCCGTCCAGTCTTGCTGACACGCCCCGACCCGTGATGCTTTTGAATTCAGTCGCATTGCGTTCAACGGTTCCCATTCGCTCTTTAACGTCGCGAACGATGGCCTCGGCGAGCGGATGGTCGCTTAACGCTTCAACAGCCGCGGCGACGCGAAGAAGCTCCGTTTCTGTGACGCCGGCAGAGGGCGTGATTTCAACGAGCTTCGGCTCTCCCGATGTCAGCGTGCCAGTCTTGTCAAATGCAATTGAATCGAGACGCCCCAGAGCTTCCAGCGGCGCGCCTCCCTTGATTAACACGCCGCCGCGCGCGGCGCGGGCAACACCGCTCAGAATCGCGCTGGGCGTTGCAATCGCGAGGGCGCAGGGGCTGGCCGCGACCAGCACCGCCATCGACCGGTAGAAACTCTGCGCCGGGTCCTCGTCGAGAACGAGCCACGACAAAGCCGTTATGAAGGCGAGCATGACGACACATGGAACAAATATTTTCTCAAACTTTTTTGTGAAACTTTGCGTCGGCGACTGCCGGGTCTCGGCGGCGCTGACCATGTCGATTACGCGTGCGAGGGTCGATTCCGAGGCGCGCCGGGTCACCTGTATTTCGAGACTCCCGGCGCCGTTGATGGAACCGGCGAAGACCTTATGCGCCGGCTTGACGCCTTCGGGTTTTTCCGCGGCGGCGGCGGCATCTTTCACTGGCGATTTATCAACCGGGACGCTCTCGCCGGTGATGGGCGCCTGATCGATGCTACTCTCGCCTTTGATAACAAACCCGTCTGCAGGAACGCGCTCATTGGACCTTATGACGACGATATCGCCATCCTTCAACTCTTCGACTGGGATTGTAACTTCCTCGCCAGCGCGCCGGACCAGCGCTTCCTCCGGCGCGAGGTCCGCTAGCGCAGCGATCGCATTGCGCGCCCGCGCCATTGCGTAATTTTCGAGGGCGTGTCCGATGCTGAACAGGAACAGGAGAAACGCGCCTTCCGCCCATTCTCCCAGGATCGCGGCTCCGCCGGCGGCGACGAGCATCAGGAAATCTATCTCGAATTTGCCCTGCGAGATTTTGCCCAGCGCCTCCTTCAGCGTGAAATACCCGCCGAAAAAGTATGCAGCTAGGAACAGCCCAAATGCCGCGGATTCTGGCATCGCCGATATCTTCGGCCCAAGCCAGCCAGCAAGAAGCGCAGCGCCGCACAGCAATGAAAAGGCGAGTTCCGCCCGGCCATGCAACAACCTGTTTAGCCAGTCACCGTGCTGATGCTCGTCTTTTGCGGTGTTGTCGGTTGGCTGATTTTCTTCGTTCACGGTAGGAATTCCTCGAAGAGGCTATTGAGTTGGTGCAATAAGAGTAACGATGCTGACATTTGCGTACTGATTACAGTTGTCAAAAAGTTCAGGCGGAGCCGCCGGGTTAGGGGGACGAACCCGGCGGCTCCTTCTGGCTACGTAGGGCGATCGCACGCGCAGGAAGTAAGCGCTTTCGCCCGCTCGCAAATCAAAACAAGTCAACGAATTGCGAGACCAGAAGCAAGTGACTTAGAACGGAATTGCCGCCGTGATATTGCTCACATAAATGAATCCCGATTCCTCCATATCGGTTTTCCCATTTGCGCGAATGAGTTCGGTCGCCTCGGAAAGGCGGTCGTCTTCGCAAACCAGCTCCAGCTTCACCTCCGTGATCACTCGGTCGCCGAGCTCCGTTGAATATTGCTGTTCTTTTTCGTCGAGCGCCTTGACCATGCCCTTGACGTCGACTGCCGTCATGTTGGCGAAGCCGCCTTTGCGCAAGGCGCGAACGACGCTCGCGGCCCGGCTGCGGTGAACAAATGCTTTAATCTCAATCATTTTCGTACTCCTTTCATTCGGCTGCTTTCGCGTGCGCCTCGGCGAGTTCGAGATCGCCGCGAGACGGCGGCGCCTGCGATTTTCGCCCGCGTGTTTCCATCCACTCATAAATCACCGGCAACAGGATCAATGTGAGTGCGGTCGAGGTCAGCAATCCACCGACAACAACCGAAGCCAGAGGCCGCTGTGTCTCGGCGCCGACGCCTGTCGAAAGCAGCATGGGGACAAGGCCCAGTATCGCTACGCTTGCGGTCATCAGCACTGGGCGAAGTCTCAATTCAACGCCGCGCCTGACGGCATCGCGGACATTGTATCCGGCGTCCCGCTGTTCATTGATGAAACTGACGAGGACGATGCCATTGAGCATGGCGACTCCGAAGACCGCGATAAACCCGATCGCTGACGGCACCGATAGATATTGTCCAGTGATGAAGAGTGCGAACAATCCTCCGCTCGCTGCAAAAGGCACGTTGGCGATAATTAACGCGGCGTATTTAACCGAGTTGAACGCCGTGTAGAGCAACACGAAAATAAAGAAGATCGTCGCCGGAACGATGAGCGATAACTTCGCCAGCGCGCGTTGCTGGTTCTCAAAGGCGCCGCCCCATTCGATCCAGTAGCCGGGCGGCAATTCCACATTCGCCGCAATGACGTCATTGGCGTCTTTCACGAACCCATCGACGTCTCGGCCGCGCACATCCATCTGGATCACGGCGTAACGCTGCAATTGTTCGCGGCGGACAAAGGAATAGCCCTCCGCGGACGTAACATTCGCCACGCGGCCGAGGGGAATAATCGCGCCGTCCGCGGTCTGCAGCGGAATATTGCGGATCGATTCCATGGACGCTTTCGACGCGTCCTGCAGACGGGCGGTGATATCGAACCGCCTGACGCCATCGATAAGCGTGCCCACGGGCTCCGCGCCGATGCCGGTCCGCACGACGTTCAGAACATCGTCGGCGTTCATGCCGTATCGCGCGAGTTCGGCGCGGTCGACCTGAATGCGGATTTGCGGCTTGCCGATATTGGCTTCGAGCGAAAGATCAGCGGCGCCCGGCACGCCGGAAATCGCTTCCTTGATTTCCTGGCTGAGCCTGTCCAGTTCGCCAAGATCCTGACCATAGATTTTCGCGGCAAGCGTTGCGCGAACGCCCGAGATCAGCTCTTCAACGCGCATCTGGATTGGTTGCGTGAAGGCGATGACCGAGGTCGGCACGGTTTCTTCAAGCTTTTCGCGCATGTCGTCGGCAAGCGAAGCGACCGAACGCTTACGGGGCCACTCGCTTTGCGGTTTTAGCGCCGTGTAGATTTCCATGTAGTTGACATCTGCGGTCTCGCCTTTTTCGGCGCGCCCGATCATGGCGATTGTCGTTTCCACTTCGGGAAACTCAGACAGCGTGTTTTCAATTTCCTTGGAAATCTCAATCGACTGATCCAGCGAAGTCGAAGGGATCGACGTGACCCGCCACATGATCGACCCTTCCTGTAATTGAGGCATGAACTCCTTGCCGAGGAAGGGAAAGAGCGCGAGGCTGGCGACCAGAAGACCGCCGGCCGCGAGGCCCACCTTGCGCTTGTTATCGAGACTCCAGGCGATCAGAGGCAGATAGCCGCGCTTGACGATCCGCATCAGCATCGTGTCGCGCTCTTCCTTCGGCTTCAGGATCATCGCCGCCAGGACGGGAATGATCGTCAGCGTCAGAATCAGCGAGCCCGCCATGGCGAAGCTGATATTGAAGGCCATGGGCTTGAAGAGTTTGCCTTCTAAGCCCTCAAGACTGAAGAGCGGCAGAAAGACGACGATGATGATCATAATCGCAAATGCGATGGGATTGGCGACTTCCCTCGCAGCCTGCAGAACGGCGGCTGTCCGATTGACCTCGCCGCCTTCCTCCTTGCGCTCGGCCATGATGCGGAACGAGTTTTCGACCATGACGACGGCGCCGTCGACCATCATGCCGATGCCGATGGCGAGACCCGCGAGCGACATCAGATTGGCGGAAAGACCCATCTGGCCCATAAAAATGAAGGCGATGAGCATGGCGAGCGGCAATGCAGTAATGACCACCAGCGCCGATCGGATTTCGCCGAGAAACAGAAACAGCACGATGGCGACCAGGATCGACCCTTCTATGAGGGCTTTCTCCGCCGTGCCGACCGCTTTTTCGACCAGCTCGGTGCGGTCATAGATGGGCTTGACAATGACGCCATCCGGTAACGCGCTTTCGACAGTCTTAACTTTCTCTTTAACCGCGTCGACGACGTTCTTGGCGTTCTCGTTAATACGCGCAAGCGCCATGCCGAGAACCACTTCCTCGCCGTCGCGGGTGACGGCGCCGAACCGCAAGGCGGGCGCCTGTTCGACGTTCGCGACATCGCGCACATAAACCGGGGCTCCGTCCTTTACCTTGACGACGATGTTGCCAATATCGGTTTCGTCCCGCACAAGGCCGAGGCCGCGCACGAGATATTGCTCCGGTCCCTGATCGATATATTGCCCGCCGACCTGGCGGTTATTCGCCTCAAGCGCTTCGACGACATCGGAAAACCCCAATTCGTATTTGATAAGTTGCAAGGGATCGATCTGGACCTGGAACTGGCGTTCCTGCCCGCCCCAGGACATGACGTCATCGACGCCGGCGGCTGTGCGCAGAATGAGCCGCACGTTCCAGTCCTGAAGGGTCCGTAGATCCATGTCGCTGATGTCGCCCTTGAGGGATTCATCAGCGCGTTCGAGCGTGTACCAGAAGACCTGGCCGAGACCCGACGCATTTGGGCCCATTTCTGGCGATCCATATCCTTCGGGAATGCGGTCGCGGACTTCCGCAAGCCGCTCCATAACAAGGCGCCGCGCGAAATAGATATCGACGCTGTCCTTGAAATAAACAGCGACATAGGAAAGACCGAAGAGGCTCACCGAACGGATTTCCGACACGTCGGGAAGCCCCGCCATCGCCGACTCTACCGGGAACGTCAGCAATTGCTCGACGTCTTCCGCGGCAAGGCCCGGCGATTCCGTATAGATATTGACCTGAACGGGCGTCACGTCCGGGAAAGCGTCGATCGGAACCGTCGTCACGGCGCGCCAGCCGAGAAAGCCGACGACGGCGAAGATGATGAGCACCAGAACTTTATACTGGAGCGAGAGTTCAACGAGTTTATTCAACATATCATCAATTCCTAATGCCCGTGGCCTTCGCCCATTTTTGTTTTCTGAATGAGCGATTTGAGGAGAAAGGTTTTTTCGGTGACGATTTCATCGCCTTCCGCGACGCCGGAATTGACTACAATCCAGCCGCCGCTCGCGGCACCGGTCTCTATACTCACCGGTTCGATTTCATCGCCTTCGATGCGGAAGACTGTGGGCGCGCCGTCCATCAGGACGACAGCGCTTTCCGGCAGCGCCAGCGCTTCGTCGCTGGCGCCGACGGCAATCACTGCATCAACGAATTGGCCAGCATGGAAGTCGTCATCGTCATTGCTGATCTCGATGCGCGCCATTAATGTACGCGTCGTTTCATCGAGTGCGTGCTGGAGTTGAATAACCTCTCCTTCCTCCCAGTGATCCGCGTTTGACTTCACGCGCGCGGGCGCGCCGATAGAAATCCGCCCAGCCTGCTCGGCCGTCAATCGCGCCTCGACCCAAACCGTCGATTCATCACTGATTTCGACCAGCACCCTTCCCGGATCGACAAATTCGCCCAGTGTAAACTCATCGCGGACAACGGTTCCCGCTTGCGGCGCAAACAAAATAAAACGACCTGTGGCCTTGCTTGCGTCGCCGGTTTTCAACAACGCGGCGACTTCCTGTTCCGCCATGCCGAAGGACAAAAGCTTTGCGTGGGCCTGCTGGCGCGCCACTTCCGCTTCCACGTAACGCTTTTCGGAAACGACGTCCCGGCCGAGGTTGCGGACCCGGCGCCATTCCTTATCGCCGATGATGAGCGCGCCTTGCGCTTCGGCCATATCGACGCTGGACAAAGTGACCAGCGGCGCGCCTTCGCCGACTTCCTCACCGCGCACGACATGACGTTCGATAATTTGCGCGCTGATGCGCGGCGCAACTTGCGCAGTCTTGTAGCGGTTCGCCGTCACCTCGCCCGGCGCGATAAACTCGCCCGACAGTTTTCTCATGCCGAGCGTTACAGATTTTATCCCTTTTTCGCCGCGTTCGGCCGCCGTCATCTCGATATGACCGCCGCCTTCCTCTTCGCCGTGCTCATCTTCGGCTTGGGCGGCCGGGACAGTTTTTTCCTCAGCGTCCGACGCGCCGCAAGCGGCGATTGTCAGCGTACCAAATGCAATGATCGCCAATCCGATGCCTGAATTCAGTTTTCGATAATTACGCATTACAGTGTCTCCATCCATTCATTGAGAGTGCCGGACGCATCGAGCCAATCGATCCAGGCGCGCCATAGCGACCCTTGAAGTTCAATTCCCGCACGCTCGGCGCTATAAGTTTGATCAAGTTGCACCAGATACTCGACGGCGGTGATGTCGCCCGATCGCCATAATTGATCGAGCACCCCGCGTTGTTCTCCGAGCACGTCTGATCCGTCCCGCATCCAGACGCGCCATGTCCCGGCCGCGACGGCGTAGCGTCCGCTGGCTTCGATGAGCCGCGCTTCGGCGTTGCGCAACTGATTGCGGATAGATTGCTGGGCAGCAATGCGTTCGGCGCGAGCTTCATCCACTTCGGCCTGGCCAGACGCAAAAACGGGGATTGGTACGGACAATCGAACGCCGGCGAAATCGGCGTCTCCATCGCGCCCATAGGCCGCGCCGATCGTCGGATCGGGAATGCGCGATTTTTTAGCGAACCGGATTTCAGCTGCGAGCGCGTCGGCGAGCGCTTCCGCCGCGCGAAGTTCCGGCAATCGGCGAACCAGCGTCATGTCGAGCGGCGCCGCCGCCGCCGGCGGATCCGGGAGAACGGGCCATGCGGGCATCACTTCGCCGACGAGTGCAGTTAAGGCCTGCCTCGCTTCGGAGAAATCGCTCCGGGCGGTCGTTTGTTCCGCGATAGCCTGGGAAAGACTTAATTGCGCAGCAAGACGTTCCGACTTTGAAAGATCGCCGGCCTCAGCGCGCCTGCCGGCGATTGAAGAGAATTCACGTGCGACTTCAGCCCGTTGCGCCGCCAGTTCCGACAGGCGCTTGCGCGCCTGGTAATCCGCCAGCGCCGTCAGGAGATCGGCGAACAGCGAGCGCTTCTCCGCTTCATACGTAAACCTTGCGGCGTCCACGGCGCTGCGTGCGCCTTTGGCCCGCGTGGCGCGTTTGTTGGTGATGTCGAACGCTTTCGACAGGCCGATGGAACGGCTGTCATCCGCGTCGTCCTCACTGTCGGAGAATTCGCCTTCGAATTCAGGGTTATAGAGCGGCCGCGAATTCGCCCGTCCGCGCGCTTCGGCTGCATCAAGTTCTGCGCGCGCTTCTTCAAGCCGCGGGTGATTGCGCGCCGCGTCTTCAAGAAACTGCCCTAACGTCAAGCCCGGGTCAGCGGTATTCTCCTGCGCGGACGCAGCGCCGAGCCCCCACGCCGCAAAAGCGGCGAGCGCGAGCCCGCATATTCTGATGATCATTGGTCATTGTCCTCTTGGAATCAAAATTACTGATGGGCGCGCAACCGCGCGCGATCAGTCAGATTCGCGGAGGACGGAATAATGAAGAAAGAGAGGTTTGGGGAACCACGCCGTTTTGCGACGCGATGATCTTGCTTGCAAAGAGTAGTACGGACGCCGGATCGACAGAGGCGCGCGATAGCGCATGAAAATGGCACGCACCGGAATGACAATGCGCAGCGTGTTCCGGGTGAACAGAACCTTCGTCGGCAGGCTCGCCCTGCGCAGCTGCGCGTTCTTCACCAACATCGTGTTGGGCGGCATGATGAATGTCTTCTTCCGCGGCATGAGCGGGCGCGACAATGCCGACCGCGCCCCATAGCGCAACCATCAATACCGCGATGACGCGGTGCATATGTCGAATGGCTGACATCATCTCAAATGCGTCCTACTGCAAAACTCCTGACAAATCATTATAATTTTTCGTTTATGTCGATGTGTCGCCGCCCGGAGGGCAGCCCGAAATATCGCGCTGTCCTAACGACATACGCCTCATAGGCTTTTCCAAAAGCCGCCCGAAGATGCGGCTCTTCGACCGCTACAATATAACAGTGAATGAAGAGCGCGAATAACAGGGCCAGCGAAAACGCCCATATCGACATCGCGATGAGCGACACGCCGCCCAGAAACAAGGCGTATCCGACATATTGCCGGTTGCGCGACCAGCGATAAACGCCCCGTTCAATGAGTTCGTCTTCCTTGAGTCCATAGACTCTCGAAAAATCCGCATAGGCGCTTCGGCCAAGATAAATCAGCATCGCTCCGGCAAAGGCGAATAATCCGCCGGCCGCAACTGTGAATTCGCCTAGGTCGCCAAGCGACCCCCGATCGAACCAGGCGATTGCAAACAGCAACAAAGCATTGCCGTGCATGGCGGCGCCAGTCCAGACCGCCATTGATAAGCTGACACGGCCGCGTTCTGCAAAATCCCGTTTGACCAGCATCGCCATCGGAATGGAAAGCACTGCATTGACCGCCGCCAATATGAGTAACGCTCGAACCATGTTTAAATACGCCCGTCTGCGAAGTTCAACGAAGCGCGGCGTTCTTTCATCGCCTGCGCTATAATCGAGTACGATGACTTTGCAAACAGGCTGGCGAGCAGCGCGGCGACAATCAAGTCGGGCCAGAAGGATCCTGTAAGCCACACGGCGCCGCC
>JAUHYK010000018.1 GCA_030426465.1 Alphaproteobacteria bacterium | reverse complement strand
AAAACAGATCTGTAAAAGTCAAACGCTTTTTCGCAATCGCCGTTAAAGGTGAGATAAACTGTAAAACTCATACCGCCGTTTCTCATTCAAAGCTCAAGATAGGTACAGCATAGCTCGGGTTTGTTCGGGTGTGGCGACTTGCCTTCCGGCTTCACGCGCATAAGAAGCAAGTGCGTCAATCATCGGACCATTCGATGACGCCTTCTCGCCGTCTGGAAGATAGAAGCAATCTTCAAGTCCTGTACGCAGATTACCGCCAAGCTCAGCCGCGCACCGATGTACATGCCAGACATCCTCGCGGCCGATAACGGTCGCCTGCCACGGCATGGTTTCCTTTTTATATTTGACGAGAAACGGTAATAAATCTCCGTCCGCAGGCATTCCGCTAGCGACACCCATGACGAAATTATAATCAGCATGGTCTATCATACCGTTTTCAATATAAAGGCCGACCGAGCGCACAATACCGACATCAAAACATTCAAACTCCGGGATGATCCCCACCTCATTCATGACGTCGATGAAGTCTTTAACCTTTGACGCCGGATTATCGAAAACCATTGGCGGCCATGCCCAAGAGCCATCCTTTCGCGTTTTTAAATAATTGAGTGTGCCCGCGTTGCAGGCCGCCATTTCCGGTTTGCAGGCGCGCAGATAATCCAGCACATATTGATAGTCCGAACCGATAACGCCTGTGGTCATATTAATGACGACACCGGGGCACACAGCGCGGATCGCCTCGTTGATTTCATTACAGATGACCGGGTCCCAGGTGGGTAGATGGCCTTTGCCTAGCTCTTGTTGGCGGTAGTGAACATGCATGATCGTGGCACCCGCATCGAAGGCGCGCTTAGCCTCCGCCGCCATTTGCTCGGGTCTAACCGGCACCGGATGCTGTTCCGGATTCGTCAACACGCCGGTCAGCGCGCAGGTGATAATCGCTGTATCAGACATTCATACCTCCACGCTTAACGCAATGAGTTTCGCTCTTATGGCGACCTGCTCGCCTTCACTCGCCAACACGTCGACGACAACGCCGTCGCGCGCAGCCTTGAGCTGATGCTCCATCTTCATCGCCTCAATCGTGGCGACGATGGCTCCTTTCGAAACGGAATCGCCCGGTCGAACGCGGATAGATGTGACAAGGCCTGCCATTGGCGCTTTCACGACGTCATCGCCGCCTGCGTTGTCACTCGAGGGAACGCGCGTAAAATCCATATAACGCTCCCACACGCCACACGCCTCTATTTCGATCTGATAGATGTTGCGAACGAATAACGCCTCGTAAGTACGCTTTTCGTGGAGGAAGCGAATATGGCGATCGGTTTTTGACAACACCTCAATCGTCGTCTCTTCGCCGTCATGCACGGCGGTCACCCTGGCACCATCGAGATTGATCTGCGCCTTGATGATCTGCTGGCCGGAGTTGACCAGATGCAGCGGAAAACCAGACGCGCGCCGCGAATGCCAGCCAGTCAGAATGTCGTTGAAAGGCGCGTCAGCCAGCACGGCTCCTACAAGCGCAATCGCCGCCTCACCAGCAGGGCTTTCACGCTTCGCTAACCGGTCAAGACTAGACTCAATATACCCCGTATCCGCTTCGCCCCTGGCAACAACATCATCTTCGAGCAGCGAAACAAGAAAATCGCGGTTGTGAGCAAAGCCAAGAAGCGCGGCCTTTTTCAAAGCGGCGGCGAGCCGCAATCGCGCTTCATCGCGAGTTGCGCCATGAGCGGTCACTTTAGCTATCATCGGATCGTAAAAAGTCGTGATAACGTCGCCTTCCTCGATGCCGCTATCAATGCGCACACCCTCGCCGGCAGCAAATTCCAGCAAGCGTACCTTTCCTGATTGAGGTATAAAGCCCTGCGCCGGGTCCTCCGCATAAAGGCGCGCTTCCATGGCCCAACCATCAAAATGCACTTGTTCCTGCGAAACCGGCAGCGGCTCTCCTTCGGCGACATCAAGTTGCCAGCCAACAAGATCAAAGCCGGTGATCATCTCCGTCACTGGGTGCTCGACCTGAAGCCGGGTATTCATTTCAAGGAAGTAAAATTCATTGCGCGCAGGATCGTAGAGAAACTCAACAGTTCCCGCGCCGAGATAATTGACAGCTTGCGCGGCCTTTACAGCTGCGGCGCCCATTTTTGTGCGCATATCAGAGTTGATGACTGGCGACGGCGCCTCTTCAATGACCTTCTGGTTGCGTCGTTGCAGCGAACAATCCCGCTCGCCGAGATGAATGCAGTTCCCATATGTATCTGCAAATACCTGAATCTCAACGTGACGTGCGCCTATGACAGCTCGTTCCAGCAATAAACGGTCATCGCCGAAGGCGCTCTCCGCTTCCTTGCGCGCGGAAACAATCGCGTCGCCAAGTTCAGTTTTGTCATAAACGAAGCGCATACCGCGCCCGCCACCGCCCGCCGAGGCTTTCACCATCACCGGAAAGCTTATTTTCTCGGCTTCTTTTGTCAGAACCTCATCGGACTGATCTTCACCATGATAGCCGGGCACGCATGGCACGCCGGCTTCAAGCATACGGCGCTTGGCTCGCGCCTTATCGCCCATGGCGGCAATGGCGTCAGCCGGCGGGCCAACGAAAATCAATCCGGCTTCACCACACGCTTTGGCGAAATCTGCACGCTCCGACAAAAACCCGTAGCCCGGATGTATTGCGTCAGCGCCCGTTTTTTTCGCGGCGCCGATGACTGCGCCAATACTGAGATAACTTTGCGCAGGCTCCGAGCCGCCGATGTAAACCGCTTCATCCGCCATGCGAACATGAAGTGCTTTAGCATCGGCGTCTGAGAACACCGCGACTGGTGATATCCCTCTGGTTTTCGCGGTGCGCATGATACGGCAGGCGATTTCGCCGCGGTTGGCGATCAGCAATTTGCGGATGGCCGTCATGCTTGTTTCATCGCTGTGAAAGGTTCGAGCCAGGGCGGTGTCGTTTTCTGGGCGAAGGCAATGGCGCCTTCGCGCCCCCTACCGCGCAAGCATCGTGCAAAATCTTCCGCCGCTTGATCCAGTTGAGCAGGATCAATAGGCGTCTCCGCGCGATTAAAAATCGCTTTGGTCGCGGCATTCGCTTCCGGCTCGCAGCGGCCAATATAGGAAAGCGTTTCAGCAAGCGCACCTTCCAAGCCAGCATCGCCATTCACCACTTTATCCACCAAACCGATCCTGCAGGCCTCCTGCGCGCCGAAATGAGCGCCGGTCAGGGCCAGACGGCGCGCATTGTAAAGCCCCATGCGCCGGACCATAAAAGGTCCGATCTGCGCCGGAGGCACACCAAGCGTTGTTTCCGATAATGAAAACCGTGTATGCGCCTCCGCGATAGCAACGTCAGACACGCTGATGAATCCGTTGGCGCCGCCGAACGCCGATCCTTCCACCACCGTCACGAGCGCCTGCGGGATTGCGTCGAGTTTTAACAAAACATCCCCGAAAACCCGATTGCTTCGCGCAATGGGATCCGCAGCGCTAGCAGGCGGCTCCGCCGCCATCACCATCTCTCCGAACTCCTTGATGTCGCCGCCCGCACAAAACGATCCGCCGGCGCCACGCAAGACTAGCATGCGAATCTCGCGATTGCCTTCAAGCCAATCGCACAGCGCCATCAGGCCATTCATGATTGCGAAGTTAATCGCGTTCTTCGCCTGTGGACGGTTCAACGTCACGACAAGCGCCGATTGGCGCCGCAACAGCTTAAGATCATCAAGGTCGGGCAGTGCAGTCATCTCTCAAACCTTGTTCGATTTCCCGGGCAGCGTGCCCATATATTTGCAGATGATCGATAACATCACCTCGTCGGCGCCGCCGCCGATCGACCCGAGCCGCCCATCGCGATAGGCGCGGGAAACCGGCGTTTCCTCCATGTAGCCCATGCCGCCCCAATATTGCAGGCACGCATCGTTTACTTCCCGCGCCAGACGTCCGGTTTTCAGCTTCGCCATGGAAGCGAGCATGACGGCGTCTTCGCCCTGCATCATCTTGTCGACCGCATCCCATGAGAGGGAGCGCAGCGCCTGCACTTCCGTTTTCAGCTCCGCCAGACGGAAATGCACAACCTGATTGTCGAGAATGGACTTGCCAAACGCCTTGCGCTGGCGCGTATAGTCAATCGTTTCGTCGATCGTATTGTCGAGACTGTCGAGGCTCGACAGCGCGCACCAGAGCCGCTCCTCCTGGAACTGCAACATCTGATACATAAAACCCGCGCCCTCCTCGCCAATGCGATAACGCTGGGGCACGCGCACATCCTCAAAGAAAAACTCCGCCGTATCGGAGGAGCGCATGCCAAGTTTTTTGAGCTTACGCGCAACCGATACGCCTTTCCGGTGCGCGCCGTTATCGTCTTTTAGAGGCAAGCAGAGGAGCGTCTTGTTCTGATGCACCGGCCCGTCACCGGTATTAGCGAGCAGACACATCCAGTCGGCTTGCGTGCCGCTTGTCGTCCACATTTTGCCGCCATTGATAACGTAATCGTCGCCGTCTTTTTTCGCTGTCGTTTTGATCGAGGCGACGTCCGAGCCAGAGCCTACTTCCGATACGCCTAGGCAGGAGACATAATCACCGGAAATGGATGGACGCAGGAAATCTTCCTTTGCGGCGTCTGTGCCGAAGCGCGCCAGCGCCGGCGTCGCCATGTCGGTCTGCACGCCGATAGCCATGGGCACGCCGCCGCATTTGATGTGGCCCAGCGTTTCCGCGACAACCGCGCCATAGGACCAGTCGAGCCCCATGCCGCCATAGGCTTCCGGCTTCGTCACGCCCAGAAGCCCGAGATCGCCCAGCCCCTTGAACACCTGATGGGCTGGGAAAATACCCGCCTCTTCCCATTCTTCAACGAACGGATTGATTTCCGCCTCGATGAAGCTCTTCAGCGTCTTGCGGATCTGTTCATGTTCTGTGGTGAGTTTCATTTCTTATTCTCGTTTCTAAGAATTTTTGGAACGATAAAAATTTGGTTCAACACAAACCAAATAATCAATGGAGCACCCATCCAGAACGTGTCACCAAACAAAAGTGCGATCCCGACCGAGACCGCCACCGCTAGAAACATGGTCACATATCCAATCAGCCAAAGTTTCCACTTCTTCATCACATCCTCGCGACGCCGAAAACATTCGGTCTTAATTCACGCCGCTCGGCTTCTGCGACCGTATCAAGGCAGAAGGCCAACACCTTGCGGCTGTCGCGCGGATCGATCAGCCCATCGTCCCAGAGCCGCGCCGTCGCGAATAGCGCCGTCGACTCCGCATCATATTGTTCGGTGATGTGCTTCGCCATGCCGTCGAGAAACTCGGCGTTCGGCTCCTCGCCTTTTTTGCGCGCGCCTTCTTCGGCGACGATGCGCATTGTCTTCGCCGCCTGTTCGCCGCCCATGACCGCGATACGATTATTGGGCCAGGCGAAAATAAAGCGCGGATCGAAAGCGCGTCCGCACATGCCGTAGTTTCCGGCACCGAATGATGCGCCGATATGCAGCGTCAGTTTCGGCACACGCATATTGGTGACGGCCTGAATCATTTTCGAGCCGTGCTTTACGATGCCGCGCTGTTCGGCATCCGTGCCAACGAGATAGCCGGTGGTGTTCTGCAGGAAGACGACCGGATTGCCCGCCTGCTCCATCAACTGGATGAACTGCGCGACCTTCGCCGCGCCGTCAGCGTCGATGGGGCCATTATTGGAAATAATCCCGACCTGATGGCCAGTAATGGCGGCTTGCGTGCAGACTGTCGCGGGCCCATAGCCGTCCTTGAAACCAAGCATGTCAGAACCATCGACGAGCCGCGCAATCACCTCTCGGCTGTCGTAAGGCTGGCGATAATCCACCGGCACGATGCCGAGAAGGTCTTCGGCGCCGTAAAGCGGCTCTTCATAGCCGCGCGTTTCGTCCGCTTTGTCCCAGCCGAGTTTCGACACGATCTCCCGCGCGAGCCGCAGACCGTCTCCATCGTCCTCGGCCATGTATTCCGCAAGGCCAGAAGTATGGTAGTGCATTTCGGCGCCGCCAAGATCTTCATCAGTAGCAACTTCGCCGGTTGCAGCCTTCAACAAGGGCGGTCCTGCGAGAAATATTTTCGACTTCCCCCGTACAACGACAACATAATCGGAAAGCCCTGTCTGATAGGCGCCCCCCGCTGTCGACGAACCATGAACCACCGAGATCACCGGACATCCGGCGGCGGAAAACCGCGCGAGATTAGCGAAGGTCCGGCCGCCGGGTACAAACATTTCCGCCTGACGCATAAGGTTGGCGCCAGCGCTTTCGATGAGCTGAATGAAAGGCAGTTTGTTTTCGAGCGCCAAGGCTTGCGCGCGCAAAGCCTTGTGGACGCCCATGGGTGTCGCCGCGCCGCCCTTGATGCCGCTGTCCGAAGCAGAGACAACGCAGCGCACACCGGATATAAACCCGACGCCGGAGATGCCCCCGCCGCCTGAAATGTTCCGGTCTCCGTCGTCGTCATGCATCTTGTAGCCGCAGAGCGTCGACAATTCCACGAACGGCGCGCCGCGATCGAGAATGAGCGCAAGGCGCTCGCGCGGCAGCAATTGCCCGCGCTTTTCAAATTTCGGCTTGGCCCGCGCCGAGGTCGCGATGATCTTGTCTTCGAGAGCGCGAAACCCCTCAATCAATTTCAAATGATCGGCGCGGTTCTTCGCAAAGCTCTCACTGCGCGGATCAATATCGCTTTCAAAAACCGGCATTGCGTCCCTGAAGGTTTTGTTTTGCCGGGATTGTCGCCCGCCGCGGGGGATCAGGTCAAACCTTTCGGCGAGCCTCCCCTGACTTTTTGCAGTTAACGCTGCGCATGGCGATTGCAAGCCGGGCCAAGGCGCACAAGTCTTCGCCTGCCCCCTGAAACCAAACCGAGGCCGCCATGACTGACGCCAACACCATGTTTAACAACGCAGGCGCTGACTACCTGCCAGGCCTTCTCGGCCTTGAATTCACCGGCTTTGGCGAAGGCTGGGTCGAAGCGGAAGTGAAAGTCCGCCAGGCGCTGATGGCGCCGAACGGCTTCCTCCACGCCGCCTCGGTAATCGGCCTCGCCGATTCGGCCTGCGGCTATGGCTGCGTGCGGGCGCTACCCGAAGGCGCAGCGGGATTTACGACCATCGAACTTAAATCTAACTTCCTTGGCACTGCGCGCGACGGCATCGTTGACTGCCGCGCCGAAGCGCAACATCTCGGCCGGACGACGCAGTTATGGGATGCGACCGTGAAGCACCGAGAAACCGGGAAAGTCATCGCCATGTTTCGCTGCACACAGATGGTGCTGTGGCCAAAAGGGTAAGAGTTTGTCGTTCCTCTATTTCGCTTACGGATCGAACATGTTGACGCCTCGCTTAGTCGCGCGTTGCCCAAGCGCGAAACCGTTAGGCGTTTACGCGGCCCATGGCTGGTGTGTCGATTTCACCAAACGCAGTAGTGACGGGTCTGGCAAGGCGAGCCTTGCTCCCTCTTCGGCCCATGCTGCCTGGGGCGTATTGTTTGAAATCGCAAAGGCGGAACAAGTCTTTCTCGATGCAGCGGAAGGCACAGGCTATGACCGGATCGATGACTTTTCCGTTTCTAACGCAAACGACGAAAGCGCTGTCTGCGCTACTTATATAGCCAACGAACCTGAAGCTGGATTACGCCCTTATGACTGGTATCTGGCGCTCATCGTCGCCGGCGCTGACGAACACCAGCTTGATGCGGATTATCGGTCCGCATTGATGACAATCCATCATCGGCTTGATCAACGCCCAAGCTGCACATATCGCGCTGCTGCACTGGAGGCTTTGAAGGCCGCTGGTTATCGGGACGCCGCGCACGCATTCGGCGCCAGCTCTAACGCGAACGGGCCCGTTTGAACGCTTCTCGCTCACTCAGCCGCTCCCACCATTTTTCCACATTCGGCGTCATCGCTTTTTCAATGCCAAGTGTGGTCGCGAAATAAAGCGCATAGGCGACGCAGATATCCGCCATGGTGAATCGGCCGGCGCAAAGATAGTCACGCCCTTCAAGCGCTGCCTCCACCGACCGCCAGCGGCCGAGGAACCAGGCGCGGTAATCCTCCACCACTTGGGGCTGGCGGCGTTCTTCAGGTTCGAGCGCCGAGTATCGGAAAACAAGCGTCTGTGGAAAGGTCAGCGTCGCATCCGACCGGTGCAACCAATTAAGATATTGGCCGTAGTCCTTCTCTTCGGGTGTTACGGCGAGCGGCGTTGGGCCGTATGTGACGCCCAGATATTCGCAGATTGCGGCGCTTTCCGTCATGATGACGTCGCCGTCAATGAGGCATGGCACGGTGACGAGCGGATTAACCTCCTTATACGACTTGTCAAAGACGCGCGGCGGGAACTTAAGCGTCACAAGATCATAATAGAGACCCAGTTCTTCCAGCGCCCAGACACAGCGCAGAGACCGCGCGCCCTGACAGTGATAGAGCTTCATGGTGTCATCCTTTTTGCGTCAGTCTTGTGTAGCCTCAGACAGAAGCCAGCTCAAACCGAAGGGGCCGCGGAGCCTGTCAACGCAGCAGGAACTTTAACGTCTTCTTTTCATGTTGTGACTTGAAACCCGACCAAAGCAGACTTTCCACTCTACAGACAAACATAAAAAAAACCCCGCCGTGTGACACCACAAAGCGGGGTTTTCAAATAACGTTTGCGCGCTGAAGTTAAGCGATATTCTTGCGTTTTCCAGCAAAGCCAAAGCCCGCAACACCAGCCATAAACAACCACGCGGCGGCCGGCAGCGGCACTTCCGGCATAGGTTCTTCAAAATTCAGCCCGACAATTGCGGCGATATCAGAAGACCCGACAGGCGTATTTTCATCGTCTCGGCTGGTCTGAACATAGAGCGGCGCGGCGATCGTAGCGCCCATGGCGAAACCAAGATCCGAGAAATCAAAACCCCAGATCGTATATTTTTTGCCATCGACTTCAACTACGGAAAGCTTGTCGCCAATGATCTGATCGCCATTCAGGATCAGCGTCACCGCCGGCGGATCATCCTGGTCAAGTGTTTCGAAAACGATGACGTCATTGCCAGCGCCGTTGATCATGGTTTTGCCATTGTCAAAAAAGGCGGCAAGCACATCAGGATCTTGCAGAACAGTGTTGTTTTCATCGAGTTCTACGTCGGTGTCGAGATCAAAACCGACAACTTCGACTGCGCGGCACTCAACACCATTGGCGCCAACTGTCGATGTTGGGTCAGTTGGATCAAGGCATGCTTCGCGACGGTCATCTAGATTGCCTGCGAAGACGCCACCTTGCGCCCACAGAACTGTGGTTGCGGCGTCGTCCGTATCAAAAGCAACACCGCCCAAATTCATCGGCGCTGCATGCGCGCTGGCGGCAAAGGCAAATGCCAGCCCCAACGCTGTAGCGAGAATTGATTTCATGTTTTCCCCCATGTTTTCTCTCCAAGTCCGATTCTATCAATTTCGGCGCCGAACCGGAAGCGCTATTGCCTCAAAATGGGACAATTCTGCACAAACTGGGCATTTTGAAGGCATTTGTCGCAACCGGGAGGCGAATTCGGCTGATTCAGATAGCCGGATGCAGTCATTTTCGCGCAGTTCGCCCCTGGAACGCCCTCCCTTTCGCCTTCATGGGCGGGAAATCAGCCTCGTGATTCGGCGCTTCTAAGGGTCGTTTTGAGAATCTTGCCGGAGGGATTTCGGGGCAACGCGTCCAAAAAAGCGACATGTTGGGGCAGCTTGAAATCAGCGACTTTTCCTTTGAGAAATTCAACAATATCCCCCGCGTCGATCTCTGCCGCCGGTCGCTTAACCGCGACGACCTTGACCGCCTCGCCCCATCTTTCATCGGGTACGCCGATCACCGCAACTTCCAACAGCGCCGGGCACGTCGCCAACACGCTTTCTATTTCTGCAGGATAAATATTCTCGCCGCCCGAGATGATCATATCCTTGATACGATCAACGACATAAATGAATCCGTTTTCATCGGCGTAGCCTGCATCCCCCGACCAGTACCAGCCATCGCGCAAGACCTCTTGCGTTGCATCAGGGTTCATCCAGTAACCATCCATGACAAAGCCCGAACGCACGACGATCTCTCCAGTTTCGCCCTGATGCGTTTCCGCGCCGGTGACAGGATCGCACACTTTCACCTCACAACCGGGAAGCGGCCGGCCAGCGGATACGCGCTGCTTCTTCCCTTTGGCGTGATCGTCATGAGCAAGGACGGTCACACCGCCAGTAGTCTCGGTCATGCCGTAAAATTGCGTAAAGGCGGCGTTCGGCATCGCCGCAATAGCCGAATCGAGTAAAGGCTCCGGCATCGGCGCCGCGCCATAGCTAACTGCTGCAAACTTTTCCAACGAAGCACCGGCGCTCTTGGCTGCTTCAAGGATCATCATAATCATGGCGGGGACAAAGAACGCATTCAATGGAGCGTCACCCTGCGCCTCCTTGACGATAGCAGCAGGATCGAACTGACGGTGCTGGATAATTGGCATTGCGCGCGCGACAGCCATTATACCGAAATTGACGCCAGCGACATGAAAATGAGGCAGCGCATGCAATATAGCTTCATCATCCGTTTTCGGAATAACGATGCCGGCGGCTCCCCCGGCGGCGCCGACCTCAAAATAACAGCTATTGGTGAGAACGACGCCTTTCGGCAGGCCTGTCGTGCCGCTCGTGTAAAGCTGCACCGCGACGTCTTCAGGCATGGGCGCGTATTCCACCGCCACATCGCTTTGTTTATCCACCAATGCATCGAAACAGTCCGCACCGCCCGTTTCGAGCGTCATGATATTGACGTCTTCACCGCCACCAGCCGCCCTTAACGCCTCAAGAAAAGCCGTCTCCCCAACCAACAGCTTCGGGCGGGCGTCATCCAGAATTTTCGCCACTTCTGCAGGTGCGAGACGCCAGTTGATCGGGGTCATGACAGCCCCAATCTTTGCGGCGCCAAAAAGCGCGTCCCAGAATGTCGCAACATTGCGAGCAAGCCAGCCGATACGGTCGCCGCGCCCGACACCCAAAGAAACAAGCGCCTGCGCCGCCTGATTCGCGCGTGCATTCATTTCTGCATAAGTGAAAGACCGGCCTTCGAACAAAAGTCCAACTCGTTCAGGCCTTTCACGCGCCTGGACTTCAATAAGATCGGCGATTACGGGCGGATTTATGATTTCGCGCTGACCCATATGGCTCCCTGTTTTTTTGCCGGCATTATGCCCTTTTCCCCGCCCGCGCGCAAAACAAGGCTGTCTTTACCGGTTGCGAGACCGCGCAGCTTCGCCTTAGCTATAGAAAAATAGGAGAAAACCATGCCGTCCGTTTCCGAGCTCAAAGCGAAAATGCGTTTGCCCGTTATCGGCGCGCCGATGTTTATCGTTTCAACGCCGAAGCTGGTGATCGCCCAATGTCAGGCGGGGGTTATTGGCTCTTTTCCGGCGCTGAACGCCCGGCCTGCGGAAATGCTCGACAAATGGATTGTAGAGATCAAAGAGGCGCTCGCGCGTCATGAGGAAGAGCAGCCCAATCTGCCGACGGCGCCCTTTGCTGTGAACCAAATCGTCCACCGCACCAATGAACGTCTGATGCATGACGTTGAAGCCTGCGTTAAACACGAGGTCCCGATCGTCATCACCTCCCTCGGCGCGCGTGAGGAGGTTTACGACGCCATTCATTCCTATGGCGGCATCGTCCTTCATGATGTGATCAATAACACCTTTGCGAAAAAAGCGATCGAGAAAGGCGCGGACGGCCTTATTTGCGTCGCCGCCGGCGCTGGCGGACATGCTGGCGTCCAGTCGCCATTTGCGCTCGTTCAGGAAATTCGTGAATGGTTTGACGGTCCCCTCGCCCTGTCCGGCTCCATTGCACGCGGTCAATCCGTACTGGCGGCAGAGGCGATGGGCGCCGACTTCGGATATATCGGGTCGGCTTTCATCGCCACCGAGGAAGCAAACGCTGATGACGCCTACAAACAAGGCATCGTTGACGCCTATGCTGACGACATCGTCTACACAAATTATTTTTCCGGCGTACACGGAAACTATCTGAAACCTTCTATCCGTAATTCCGGCATGGATCCCGACAATCTTCCCGAGAGCGATCCTTCAAAGATGGATTTCAAATCCGGCGGCGATAACGCCAAAAAAGTCTGGAAAGATATCTGGGGCTGCGGTCAGGGCGTCGGCGCAGTAAAGGAAGTCGCCTCCACGGCCGCCTTTGTCGACCAAATGGCGCGCGACTATGATGCAGCGAAAGCGGCGCTTTGCGGCCGCTAGTCAGAGGGAACTAACCCGAATTGGGGCTGTTTTCTCCAGAGACAAATTCTGGAGAACCGCTATGTCCGCTTTCACCGCCTATCTTCTCGGAGCCATCGTGCTCGCCGCCGGGCTCGCTTTCGGCGCTTTTCAGGTCGGCGTGCCGCCAATCTGGATCGGTATCGGCGCTTTGGTTGTAATCGGTTTCGGGATCATGAGCGCCGCGGCCAAAACCAAACGGAAAGACCTTCCCGAAAGCTGAGCCGGCCATAGACCAAACAAAGAAAAAGCCGCTTTTCGAAGTGGCTTTTTTACTTAGGCGAGCGCAAGGTGGCGCCATGAGAATCAAACTTTTATTTGCTTGCGTCGCAGCAGCGGCGCTCACCGCCTGCGGTCGCAGCGACACAGAAGTCGGTGAGTTCAAAAATGACTGGGTCGGCAACGAAATTAAGGTCGAGGCCCTGTCTGACCCGAAAGTCGAAGGCGTCACCTGCCATTTATCGCATTTCGATCGTGGCTTCTGGGACCGGGTCTCAAAAGGCAACTGGTTCGAGGATCCCTCCAATGCTTCGATCGCCTGCCGCCAGACCGGCCCAATCCGGATCGGCGACATCGATAACGCTAAAGACGGCGAGGAAGTCTTTTCCCAGCGCATCAGCCTGGTGTTCAAGTCGATGGCGGTGCGCCGGATCTATGACTCGGAGAATCAAACATTGATTTACGTAGCCTATAGTCGTCGGCCGGTGGAAGGTTCGGCGAAAATGGCGATTTCGACGATTTCACTATACGGACAGGATGTGCAGCAAACAGCGGCTAATTAAGCGGGTTAAGGCCTAATTTAAGTATTCTCAGCCCGCGCGAAACCGCCTAGCTTCCGTGCATGCGTAAACGTCTTTGCAAAATTGTCGCCACGATCGGCCCCGCCAGCGCCTCACCTTCCATGTTGCGCCTGTTGTTCAATGCCGGCGTCGATGTCTTTCGCCTGAATATGAGTCACGGCGATCATGACAAACTCGCCGGCGTGGCGAAATCGATCCGTGAAATAGAGAGCGACACCGGCGTCCCTGTCGCCATGTTCGCCGATCTGCAAGGCCCCAAAATCCGCACCGGGTCCTTTGAGGGCGGCTCCATCAAATTGCGCTATGGCGCAGAATACAAACTTTCGCTGTCGCCTGAATCCAATGACGACCATGTCATCCCCATCCCCCACAAGGAGCTGCTTGACGTTCTTCAGCCGGGCGACATCTTGAAACTCGATGACGGCCGTTTGCAGCTCACCATCTCCGAGCGCAACGACCGCTCCATCATCGCCAAGGCCGATACGCCAGGCGAGCTTAAAAATAAAAAAGGCATTAACGTTCCCGGGCGGCGCTTGCCTATTTCGGCGCTGACCGAAAAGGACCGCACAGACCTCGATTTCGCGCTCAGCATTGGCGTCGATTACATCGCCCTTTCCTTTGTGCAGCAGCCAGACGATGTGCGCGAGGCGCGAGAGCTCATTGCGGGCCGCGCAGGGATCATTTCCAAAATCGAAAAGCCCTCCGCGGTAGAGCATATCAACGAGATCATCGACCTTTCCGATGCGATCATGGTCGCGCGGGGCGATCTTGGCGTCGAATGCGCCCCTGAAGACGTCCCTCTCCTCCAGCGTAAAATCGTGCGCACCTGCCGCCGCGTCGGCAAGCCGGTGATCGTCGCGACCCATATGCTTGAATCGATGGTGGAATCGATTTCGCCGACCCGCGCCGAAGCCTCGGACGTTTCGACCGCCGTCTTTCAAGGCGCCGACGCGGTCATGCTCTCCGCCGAAACTGCAGTCGGGCGCCATCCGCCCACCGCCGTGGCGATCATGGACCGGATCATTGCGGCTACAGAAGAAGACGAAGAATCCGGCAGCTACAAGACCGTGGTGCGCGAGGAGGAAGAATATACGACCGCCGACGCCATCACGCTCTCGGCGCGGCGCATCGCGGAGGTGCTCGATTGCCGGTTCGCGGTCGCCTACACCAAAACCGGCTCCACGGTGCAGCGCCTTTCCCGCGACCGGCCCAAATGCCCCGTCATTGCTGCAACGCCAGATGACGCCGTCGCCCGAAAGCTCGCGCTTTACTGGGGCGTTCGCTCGGTCGTAACCGAAGATATTTCGCATTTCCATGAGATGCTGGAAAAGGCCGACACCATCGCCAAAGCCAATGGCGGCGTCGATGGCGACCGCATCATCATCCTCGCCGGTTATCCCTTTGGCCGGCCCGGAAAAACCAACACCCTCAAGATCAGCCGCCTCGGCGCGATCGAGTAACCGGCCCATTCACCAGACCTTAGGGAACTTTGTGCATAACTGCACTGTTCTCGCCGTGATGAACGGCACGAGCCAGGTATGAAGGTGGGTTATGCGTATTGTTTCAGGCAGCGACCAAGAGCTGTATATCATCACGACAGACAATAATGTCTGCAGCTTCGTCGGCCAGCAACCGGCCCGCGCCAACCCCTTACACGACACCGCGCCGCGTCCGACCCGTGAAACCATCGCCGATGCGTTCATGTCAGCCTGCGCGAGCTTCGCTGGCAATCTGCAACGCGGCGCATTCCGCAATTAGCGCAATAGAGTGTTTCACCTTCGTAGCTTTCGAGGCTGACAAACGCGGATCAGGCTGGCAAAACCTTCATCAGATTGCAGATGGAGGAGATCGACATGGCGGCCCAGACGCGTTCCTTTGATTACACAATTGACGGTAAGACCTTTGAAGCCTTTCTGGCGGCGCCTGAGGGCGCGCCGAAACCGGGCGTTCTGATCTGTCACGCCTGGGCTGGCCGCTCCCCCTTTGAAAATGAAAAAGCAGAAGCGCTCGCCAAGCTTGGGTTTACCGGCGTCGCCATCGACCTGTTCGGCAAAGGCGTTCTTGGCGAAACGAAAGAAGAATGCCAGGCGCTCATCAAACCTTTCACGGAAAACCGTCCGATGCTGCAGGAACGGCTGAAAGCGACCATCGACATGGTCAAGGATCAGCCGGAAGTCGATAGCTCGAAAATCGCCGCCATCGGATTTTGCTTCGGCGGGCTTTGCGTTCTCGATATCGCGCGCTCGAACGCGGACGCCGCAGGCGTCGTCAGTTTCCATGGCCTTCTTCATGCGCCGGGCAACACCGCCGCGAACATCAATCCGAAAGTGCTGGCGCTTCATGGCTGGGACGATCCCATGGCGACGCCCGACAATGTCAAAGCCTTCGGCGAAGAAATGACCAAGGCCAAGGCCGACTGGCAGCTTCACGCCTATGGCGCAACCATGCACGCTTTCACCAACCCTGTCGCAAACGACCCCGATTTCGGCACGGTCTATGACGCTGACGCCGACCGGCGGTCGTGGCAGGCGATGAAAAACTTTTTGAGCGAGCTGTTCGCCTGACATATCCTTGCCTGCACCCATCGCAATAGTTTTGTCCCGCCGCGATCCCGAAAGATCCGAACGCATAAAGTGGAGAGGCGCGGGGCGTGAAACGTCCATCGCATTAGAAGCATAAGGGCGCATCACGCCCCGCATTTGCGGCGTTGTTCAGCGTCGGCGGGCCCGGCCGTAATCATGACCGCCGGAGGGTTTTACGCCCCTGACGTTGAGCCATGAGAAAGCCCGGGCTCTGCAACCGGCCAGCATGAGAAACCATCCGTTACGCTGGTTTCTTATCCTGCGCGCCGCAATCCGGATCGATGGGAACGGCAGGCCTCACCGCCTCTCCGCATCCGGACTGGTTACGATCATAAGGCAGGTTCAGGGGTGGTGGATAACTATGCACCAAAGCTCAAAAAACAGGCCTTTTTCGCCTGTCCGGGGTGTTTTTCGCGTTTTTGGAGTGGCGGCTTGTCCGCAAATAAAATGCCGATTCCCCATGGCTTGACCGTGGGGTCTACAAGCCACTCAACCCAACCTTTCTGGACGCCACGATCAAATCGTGGCGACGCGCCCGCGAAGCGTTTCGGCCATTACGCAACCCATTATCGCCGCACGCGTTTTACGGATTTTGACTTTGCTGTTTTCGGAGCGGCCTTTTTTGCAGCTTTCTTTTTCGCCGTCTTTTTCTTCGCGGGCTTCTTGCCGCGCGCAGAAGCGGCGAGCGCCAGTCCGGTCCAATGGCGAAGCGCATCATTGTCGTCGAAGATTTCTTCCGGCGCGTTGTAATAGGACATGGTCCCGATCTTGCCGTTCATCTCGACTTCGAAGGGATGAAGCCCCGCCGCCTCAAACTCGGCGCGCGTTACATCATCGACTTTGAACCAGATATCATCATCGCCGATGATCGCGAAAATCGCGCCGTCGCAATAAATCCCCGCGCCGCCGAACATCTTGCGAACGGAAATTTCGCCGAATGGAGAGAAGAGGTCTTTGACGTAGTCAAGGAAGGAAGCGGACGGAGCCATCTTTACTCTCGGGTGGTTCCGTCCAAGGAACGCGACTCCCTTGGAGTGAAAATCAAAACAACCCAAGGATAAATTGCAGACCATATCAAAATCTGAATAACAAGTTCCGGGATACGAAGCATCCATCCGAATAAATGGGGATTATTCTCTACAGCGGCAATTCGAAGAAAGACCAACGCCGCAATGACAAAAAAATACACGCGAAACCAACGGAATTCACATACCCGCAATGCAAATCTATAATTTTTCGCTCGAAAGCGACTGAGCCACCCTTTATTGGGTTCTCCGCTCAAGCCTCAGCCTTCGCAGGCACAATCGTCACGCTCTCGCCGCAGCCGCAGGCGTCGGTCTGGTTCGGATTGTTGAACACAAAACGCTGCGACAGCTTTTCCGTGACAAAGTCGATCTGGGTTCCGATGAGAAACAGGATCGCCTTTGGATCGATCAGGATCTTGATGCCGTTCTCCTCCACGACTTCATCAAGCGGCCCCGCCTCGGTCGCGTAATCCATGGTGTATTCCATGCCGGCGCAGCCGCCGTTTTTCACACCGATCTTAACGCCGATGAAATTCTCCTCAGCGTCTGACATGATTTCGCCCATGCGCGCCGCGGCGGCGTCGGTCAGGATTACGACTTTCGGTCTTGGACGTCTCGCCATTTTACAACCATCCCAGTTCGAGCTTTGCTTCGTCGGACATGCGCTCCGGCGTCCACGGCGGCTCGAACACCATGTTCACCGTCACATCCTCAACGCCTTCGACGCCGCGGACCGCGCCTTCGACCCAGCCGGGCATTTCGCCCGCCACCGGACAGCCCGGCGCCGTCAGCGTCATATCGATCGTCAATAGCCGGTCGTCGTTAAGGTCCACCTTATAGATGAGTCCCAGCTCATAAATATCAACCGGGATTTCCGGGTCGTAAACGGTTTTGAGCGACTTGATGACGTCGCCTGTGATCCGCCCTAGCTCCTCCTCCGGGATTGAGGATGCGCCGGAAGTTTCGGCCTGCGGCGCCGGTTCGGCGGGCGGGTTTACATCGATAATGTCGCGTTGCTCGTCCATAACTAACTCTCAGCCCAGCATCTGGTGCGTTTTGTGGAGACCGGCAATCAAGGCCTCTACGTCTTCATGGGTGTTGTAGGCGGCGAAGCTCGCCCGCGCGGTCGCCGGAACGCCGAGGCGCTTCATCAATGGTTGCGCGCAATGATGACCCGCGCGCACGGCGACGCCGGTGCGGTCGAGGATCGCAGAAATATCATGCGGATGGGCGCCCTCTACGGTGAAAGCGATGATCGGCGCTTTTCCTTCCGCGCGCCCGAAGACGCGCACGAAGTTCAGCTTCGCCAGTTCTTCAAGAACATGGGCGTTCAGCCGCGCCTCATGGGCGGCGATGGCGTCAACGCCTTTGCCCGCCATCCAGTTGAGGGACGCTCCGAGACCGATGGCTTCGAGGATCGGCGGCGTGCCTGCCTCAAAACGGTGCGGCGGATCATTATAGGTGACGGCCTCTTGCGTCACCATATCGATCATTTCGCCGCCGCCTTTGAAGGGCGGCAGGTCTTTCAAGGCGTCCATCTTGCCATAGAGAACGCCGACGCCCGACGGGCCATAAAGCTTGTGGCCGGTCAGCACATAGAAGTCGCAATCGAGATCCTGCACATCGACGGCGCCATGAACGCCCGCCTGACAGCCATCGAACAGGATTTTCGCGCCATGGTCGTGCGCGATCTTCGCAAGCGCTTTCGCCGGCGCCGGCGCGCCAAGGACGTTCGACATATGCGACAGCGCGACAAGTTTCGTTTTCGGCGTAAACAGCGCAGCGTAGGCGTCAAGATCGATCTCGCCGTCATCGCTGACATCGAGCCATTTCAGCACCGCGCCCTTGCGTTCGCGCAGGAAATGCCAAGGCACGATATTGGAGTGATGTTCCGCAACGGAGAGGATGATTTCATCTCCCTCTCCGATCTCATTGACCCCCATTGCGTAGGAGACAAGGTTGAACGCATCCGTGCCGCCGGAGGTGAAAATGATTTCGTCCGGCGACTTTGCGTTGAGGAAAGTTGCAACCGTCTTGCGCGCCTCTTCATAGGCCGCCGTCGTTTCATTGGAAAGCAAGTGAAGCCCGCGATGCACATTCGCATAGGAATGCGCCATCGAGTTCGTCATCGCGTCAATGACGGCCTTAGGCTTTTGCGCCGAGGCCGCGCTGTCTAGATAGACCAGCCGCTTGCCATAGGCGTCGCGCGACAGGATCGGAAATTCCGCGCGCAGGCTTTCCACATCGAGCATCATGATTTGGGCGCCGTTGCTCATGCCTGCTCCAGCCACTCACTAACGCGCGCTTCAAAGATTGCGCGCAGCGCCTCGTTTTCAATGCTTTCCGTCACTTCACCGACAAACGCCTCAACCAGCAGCGCGCGCGCCTGGGCCTCGCTCAAACCGCGCTGGCGCAGATAGAAGAGCGCATCGTCGTCAAGCGCGCCGACCGTGGAGCCATGGGCGCATTCCACATCATCGGCGTAGATTTCAAGCTCGGGCTTGTGGTTCGCTTCCGCGCCGTCGGAAAGAAGCAGCGCATTGGCGGTCATTTTCGCGTCGGTCTTCTGCGCCTCGCGCAAGACATGAAACTTGCCCTGAAAGACGTTGCGGCTGCGATCCCGGGCGACGCCCTTATGCAACTGGCGCACCGTGCAATCGGGCGCCATATGTTTCACTTCGCTGGTAAAGTCGGTATGACGCTCCCCCGAGAGCAAGGCGGCGCTGTTGATCGCCGCTGAAGAGCTCGGCGCCCAGAAATGGGCGTGTGTCTCATGCCGGCAAAGCCGCGCGCCCGTTGACAGGGAGGTCTGTTCATAACGCGCCTCCTTGTCGGTCTTCACAGCGCAAATCCCGTTGACGACGCTGTCGCCGGAACAATCCTGCAGCATGACCCGGCGGCATTCACCGCCATCGCGCACGACCATATGGCAAAGATGGGAATAAAACCCCGCGCCCTCGCCTTCATAGGTTTCGATCACTTGCACCTTCGCGCCGGGCGAAATGCGCATCATGGTCTGGGCGAAGGAAAATCCTGCGCCGGAAACGATATGGCGAATGAGGATCGGACGCTCAATGTCGCTTCCCTCCAGCACTTCCAGCCCCAGCGCCTTGCGCGTCATAGCGACATTCAGCGTCGCGATGGGGTGCCGCTCCAGTTCGGGAATGGTCGCGACCGGGTCCATGATTCCGTAACGCAACCCTTCGGGCATTGGTTCGTCAGGCAGGCTCACCTTGCCGTTGATGATACGGAATTCGAGCGCGCCGAGGGCCGCGAAAGGCGACGGCGCGATCAGCTCCGGCTTGCTCGCCTCGCCAGGGGTCACACTGCGCAACGCCGCATTGACATCAGTCCATTTCCACCCCTCGACGCGGCGGTTCGGCAAGCGCAGCGAGGCGAAACGGTCAAACGCCGCCGCCTGCGCCTCGTTCGTTTTCGAACGGGCGGCGAACGCGTCTTCGAGCGCGGCTTCAAACGGAGAAGGATTGGATAGCGCCGTCATGTCGCTCACGCCGCCTCGATAAATTGTTCGTAGCCGGATTTTTCAAGCTCGGCGCCAAGCTCCGGTCCGCCGGATTTGACGATGCGCCCACCGGCGAGCACATGTACGGCGTCCGGTTTGATGTAATCGAGCAAGCGCTGATAGTGGGTGATCACGAGGAAACCGCGGTCCGGTCCGCGCAGAGCGTTCACCACATCGCCGACCATTTTCAACGCGTCGATATCGAGACCGGAATCGGTTTCGTCCATGATCGCGAAACGCGGTTCGAACATCGCCATTTGCAGCATTTCCATGCGCTTTTTCTCGCCGCCGGAAAAGCCGACATTGAACTGGCGCTTCAACTTGGCGTCATCAAGGCCTACAAGCTTCGCCTTGTCGCGAATAAGGCGAATGAAATCCGCCGCAGAGACTTCATCTTCTCCGCGCGCCTTGCGCTGGGCGTTCATCGCCGTGCGGATGAAATTCATGGTCTGAACGCCGGGAATTTCCATCGGGTGCTGAAACGACAGGAACAATCCCTTCGCCGCCCGCTCATCAGGATCGAGGTCGAGCATGCTCTCGCCGTCAAGCGTTACGCCCCCTGCCGTCGCGTCATAGCCGGCGCGCCCGGCGACGGTGTAAGACAGCGTCGACTTGCCCGAACCGTTCGGCCCCATGATCGCGTGCACTTCGCCCTTGGGAACGTCCAGCGACAGGCCCTTCAGGATTTCATTGCCGCCGACGGCGACGTGTAGATCGTCAATCTTCAACATTATTCTGGTTCACTACTCGTTTCTTGTGTGATGCGGGTGTTCTGGTCATGAACGAGACGCCAGGCGCCGTCTTCCAGCTTAAAGACCAGAACCAGCCATGATGTGCGCGCCGCCCCGTCCGGCGTATCGCGATAATCATATTTCAGGAGCGCGGTCGCCATGTCCGCGCCCTCAATGACCTTCACAATTTCGGGGTCCATGCGCCAGTCTGGATCGCCAAACCAGTCTTCGTGAAACGCAAGCACCTGTTCCGTTGTTTCGAGCGCCGCGCCATTCGGGAAAATCACATAGAGATCGTCGCCGCCGGTGATGGTCGGTCTGAAAGCATCAAGATCCTTCGCCGCAATGGCGGCGAGATGCGTGTCGAGGGCCGCGCGGAAATCCGGCCGCGCGGTTGTCGCTTCACTGCATGCAGCAAGCCACAGCGCGCCGAAAAGAACGACCAGATATTTCATGACCTCACCGCCAGGCATTCAATTTCAACCGCGGCGCCGAGCGCCAGGCCGTCAACGCCCATGGTGGAGCGCGCCGGTTTGTCGCCGGGGAACGCCGCCGCATAGGCTTCATTCATGGCGGCATATTCGTTCATGTCTTCCAGAAAGACCGTGCATTTCACGATGTCGTCGAGGCCGCTGCCGAGACGTTCAAGCGTCGCCTTATAGTTTGCAAAGATCTGATGCGTTTGCGCTCCCGCGCCGCCCTCCACAACTTGCGTGGTTCCCGGCGCGCGACCGATCTCGCCCGACAGATAAATTGTGTCGCCGACAACAACCGCTGAAGAAAATGGCAGATCCGCCGACAACGACGGATCGCGATAGACTTCGCGCGTTGTCTCCTCAGCCTTGCCACAGGCGGCCGCAGTCATGGCCAGGGCGATAATAAAGAGCCGCTTCATTCAGCGATGCCTTTCCTGAAAGGGCGCAAGTGCGCCTAATCCTTTTTCACTTTCTCATGCAGAAATTGGTGCAGCGCTTCACGCGCTTTGCGGAATTCCTCATGAGCCTGTTCTTCGTGGACAAATCCATTCTGATCGAATTTGTCGCGGTCATAGTGACGCGCGAGTTCCGAAAAAGCGCCGCCGAGATGGGCGAGCGCCAATTCATAGGCCTTACGCTTTTCCTCGTAATCGTTGTAGAGCGTTTCCCACTCGTTCCAGTCCTGTTTGTCCATGGCCGCGTCTCCTTTCGATCTTACTGCGCCTCTGTCACAACAGCGACAGCGCTTTTGGGTTCGAAAATCAGATAAACAGTCGTCGTATCGCCAATATTGACGGCCTCGTGCCATTCGACACCGGGGCTCCACCAGGAGGCGCCGTCCGGCGTTTCCTGCTCTCGCGTTCCATTGGCGTCGGTGATGCGCATGGTCCCGCCTTTGAGAATGTAACCGTAATGGGGCGGATGATAATGGCGCTCATGGCCGACGCCCGGCGCAAAGGTGCACCGCCCAACGCGGGTTTCATCATTCTCAAACAGGAGTTCGCAAACTTTCTCACCTTTCCAGCCCGCATCGAGCGCATAGGGAAGAGATTCATCTTTGTGAGCCCCCTCTTCTGCTGACGCCTTTGGCGCGCCGAGGCGAAACATCATCACCACGACCGCCGCCACAAGAAGCACTGCGACAAGGCGCAACAGCCACGCCATCAGACTGTTGTCCTTGATATCGAGCGGGCCGCCTTCGCGTCGCCAGAACATCAGCTCATCCTCTCAAACTCGGTTGCGGACATTGGCTCAATCATCCTCGCCGTCAAAATAATCCACCGCTGACGATGTGCGCCCGACATAACGAAGACGCGCTTTTTCCGATGATCCATCTTCGCTGGAGAACGCGGCGAATTTTCCGGAGTCCGGATATTCGACCACATCCATTTTGCCGCCGGCGGAAACCGACAGATATTTCAGCGGCTCTTTGCCTGTGTTGACGATCTGGTGCGCCCGCTCCGGCCCGCCGCATGGCGCAGACAGAAGGTCGCCTTTACCGACCGGAAATGTCTCTTCGCCGAAGCGATATTCGCCCTCGCCGTCGATGATGAAGAACATCTCTTCCGTCGCATGATGAACGTGAAACGGAAAGGCGCGCTTGCCCGGCTCCACAACCGTCATATTGACGCCGAGCTTATCCAGCCCCAGCGCCGGGCCCATACGTCCGAGCTTGGCTTTGAACTTTCCGTTCGGGCTGGCGAAGTCCATGAACTCCGCGTCATCGATATTGAGGATGGGTTTGGTCATAGCAACGTAGCTCCTTTTGAACCTGAAGCGTCGTTGACTAATTCACCCTTCCGATAGTCTCGCGCATGATTGTTCCAATCAATTCGAGCTTTAAACAGCAGCCACGAGGCGCTCATCCAAAACAAATATGACCCCAATGCAATTCCCGCAATTTGCATAATCGGACCCAAGTTTCCTAACTCACCTTGCGGCAACCGATTGAGAATTACCTTGGCAGTAATACTTCCTAAAATTATAGGCCAGTAAAGCGCGGCATAACCTTTCCATGAAATGGGCGTAAACGCCCATTTCGAAGCATGAGCATGATCTGGACGAGCAAACCAATATTTCGCCATCACCCCACGCTCCCCTCAAGGCTCACGCTCACGAGCTTTTGCGCTTCGACGGCGAATTCCATGGGCAGTTCCTGCAGCACTTCCTTGCAGAAACCATTGACGAGAAGCGCCACGGATTCTTCTTCCGACAACCCGCGCTGCTGACAGTAGAAAAGCTGATCTTCGGAAAGGCGCGAGGTCGTCGCTTCGTGCTCAAGGATCGCGCGGGGATTTTTCGATTCCACATAAGGCACCGTATGCGCGCCGCAATTATTCCCGATCAACAGCGAGTCGCATTGCGTGAAATTCCGCGCGCCTTCGGCCTTGCGGTGAATGCTGACGAGACCGCGATAGGTGGAGTTCGATTTGCCGGCGGAAATGCCCTTCGAAATAATCCGCGACTTCGTGTTCTTGCCCAAATGGATCATCTTGGTGCCGGTGTCGGCTTGTTGATGATTGTTGGTGATGGCGATGGAATAAAACTCGCCCTGGCTGTTGTCGCCTTTCAGGACGCAGGACGGATATTTCCACGTCACGGCGGAGCCGGTCTCAACCTGCGTCCAGGAGACTTTCGCATTGACGCCGCGGCAGTCGGCGCGCTTGGTCACAAAATTATAGATGCCGCCCTTGCCGTCCTTGTCGCCGGGGTACCAGTTCTGCACCGTCGAATATTTGATCTCGGCGTCGTGTTCCACGACGAGCTCAACCACGGCGGCGTGAAGCTGGTTCTCGTCGCGCATGGGCGCGGTGCAGCCTTCGAGATAACTCACATAAGATCCCGGCGCCGCCACGATGAGCGTGCGCTCGAACTGGCCGGTGTTCGCCTCGTTGATGCGGAAATAGGTCGACAGCTCCATAGGGCAGCGAACACCCTCGGGCACATAAACAAAGGTGCCGTCGGAGAAGACCGCGGAATTCAGCGTCGCAAAAAAATTGTCGGAGGTCGGCACGACCGTGCCGAGATATTTCCTGACGAGGTCCGGATGCTCACGCACAGCCTCGGAAATCGACATGAAGATGACGCCGGCTTTTTCGAGTTCTTTCTTGAACGTCGTGGCGACCGAGACGGAATCGAATACCGCATCGACGGCGACTTTCGGCTTATCTGCGCCGGTGCGCGCCTCGCCGGGACTGGTCCCCGCCCCCTCAACGCCGAGCAGCACTTCAGCCTCACGCAAAGGAATGCCGAGCTTTTCAAAGTCGGCGAGAATTTCCGGCGGCACATCGTCAATGGATTCGTATTTCGCGCCGGTGGTGGGCTCGGAATAATAATAGGCGTCCTGATAATCGATGGCCGGATAATCGACCATCGCCCAGGTCGGCTCAGTCATGGTCAGCCAGCGCCGGAACGCCTCCAGCCGCCATTCGAGCAGCCATTCCGGCTCTTCCTTTTTCAGGGAGATGAAGCGCACCGTGTCTTCATTGAGGCCCTTCGGCGCCTTCACCGATTCAATATCGGTCGAGAAGCCGTATTTATAGGTCTCCAGCGATTTCGCTGTGGCGACGGTGTCTTTGGAAATGGTATCTTTGATTTCGGACATGTTTATTATTCCGTTCCGCTGACGCGCTGTGCATCAGCGCCCATGCGTTTGCGCAAAAGCCTGCCGATGAGGAGATGAGCGGCGAAAATGAAGGCGAATATCCCGACGGTGACGCCCCATACGAAGCTTGCGCCGTGTGCGCCGCCCGACGTCATGCTCATGAATTGAAGCACGGCGAAGGCGCCCGCCGACCAGATCAGCGAGTGACCGGCGGAAAGGATCAGGAGCAGCGACGGTTTCTTCATCACGCCGCGCCTTTTTGTTCAGCGCGAAGTTTGATCCGGTCATAAGCTTTCGGCCACGTCTCGATGAACGCGTCGGCGTCTTCGGGCGTGGAATTCCAGCCGAGGGACACGCGGATTGCAGACGTCGCCTCTTCCTCGCTTGCGCCCATGGCGGTGAGCACATGGCTCGGTTTCGTCTTGCCGGAGGTGCACGCGCTGCCCGCCGAAATCGCGAGACCCGCGAGGTCCATGGTCATCAATTGCGTGGCGCCGGGAAAGCCGTCCGCAGACAGACAAAGCGTGCCGGGCAAGCGCTCTTCACTTGCGCCCCAGATTTTCGCGCCCGCCGCAATCGCCGCGTCTTCCATGCGATTGCGCAAGACGGTGATTTCATCGGCGCGTGCGAGGCTGTCTTTCGCAAGTCCGCAAGCAAGCCCCAGCCCAGCGATCCCCGCCACATTATGCGTGCCGGCGCGGCGATTGCTTTCATGACCGCCGCCGCGCATCTGCGGCTCCAGCGGCAGGTTCGGGCCCGCGACGAGCGCGCCAACGCCGATGGGGCCGCCAAATTTGTGGCCGGTGAACGACATGATATCGGCGCCGGACATGACGAAGTTGACGGGAACTTTACCCACTGCCTGCGCGGCATCGCAGAAGAGGAGCCCGCCCGCATCATGCGTAATCTCTGCGGCTTCGGCGACAGGTTGAATGACGCCGGTCTCGTTATTGGCGAACATAAGACAGACCATGAAGCCGCCATCGCGCTCCACATCGTAATTAGCGAGCCGGTCTTTCAACCAGGCGAGATCAACAAGCCCTGAGCGCAAGGCCGGAATGATTTCGATGTCGGCGCCGGTGGTTTCCGCATTTGCGGCGACCGCCGAATGCTCAAGCGCGCTGATAAAAAACCGTTTGATCTTGTGCGGCGCCATTACGCCATGCAGCGCGTAGTGAATCGACTCTGTGCCGCCGCTTGTGAAGATGACGCCATTAACCGGCGCATTGACCAGAGACCGCACCTGCTCGCGCGAATCTTCCAGAATCTTATGTGCGCGGCGCCCCTCTTCATGGACGGAAAGCGAATTGCCGTCATGACGCATGGTTTCGGCCACAAGGTCGATCACTTCAGGGCGAATGGGCGCGGTTGCGTTGTGATCCAAATAATGCCGTTTCATTCCGCCGCCCCCGCAAAACTATTTTCACGGATGGGCGCATTCACCGCCGCCATGCCGGCGACGCGGCGCTCGATAATGTCTTCGAGCGTGACGGCGTTGAGGAATACTTCAATCTGACGGCCAAGCTCGTCCCACAAATCGTGGGTGAGGCATCGCGCGCTCGTCCCCTGACAACCAATGGCGGAACCCGTGGCGCAGGCGGTTGTGCGGATCTCCTCATCCACCGCCGCAATGATGTCAGCGACGCGAGTCTCGCAAGCCGGCGCCGTCAGCGCATAACCGCCCGCAACGCCGCGGACGCTTTCCACCAGACCGGCGCGGCGGAGTTTTGCAAAAAGCTGTTCGAGGTAAGAAAGCGAAATCCCCTGACGCAAGGCGACATCGGAAAGGGCCACCGGCCCTTGGCTGCCCGTCGCCGCTCCTGTGGCCGCAATATCGGCAAGCGCCGAGACCGCATATCTGCCTTTGGTGGTGAGTTTCACTTGACGAATCCTCTGATTGGCCTGTGCGCCTGATCCGCGCGGTTTGGCCCGTTCGGCTGGCGCCAAAGGGAAAACGTGCTATACGCGCCCGCTCTTCGACCCCTTGCGCAGCCGAGATAAGAAATCCGACCAAAACAGTCAACATTAGCGCCGCTTGAAAAACCGGTGAAAATGACGATTTCTGCGCCTCCCGGGGATGAACAGTAAGTGACCGGCTGGGGTTTCACCTCAAGCCCCGTCAGGATTTGAAAAGGTAGACGATGCCAGAAGTGATTTTCGCCGGTCCGGAAGGACGCCTTGAAGGCCGCTATCAGAAAGGGAAAGGCGATAATCCGCCGGTCGCGCTGATCCTGCACCCGCATCCGATGTTCGGCGGGACCATGAACAATCGCGCCACCTATGAGCTCTACCAGATGTTCGTGCGCCGTGGGTTCTCCACCATGCGCTTCAATTTCCGCGGCGTCGGCCGCAGCCAGGGCGAATATGATCAGGGCCAGGGTGAATTGGCGGACGCGGCGACCGCGCTCGATTACATGCAGCAGATGAACCCGAATGCGCCGTTCAGCTGGGTCGCAGGCTTTTCGTTCGGCTCCTGGATCGCGATGCAGCTCCTGATGCGCCGCCCGGAAATTGTCGGCTTCATCGCGGGTTCAACGCCCGCCAATCTTTATGACTTCTCGTTCCTGGCGCCCTGCCCGTCATCCGGCGTCGTAATCCACGCCGAGCATGACAAGATCTGCGTGCCCGAAGAAACCCGCGGCATGGTCGAGCGGACACGGACCCAGAAGGGCCGCAAAATCGAGTTCGAAGTCGTGCCCGGCGCCGACCATTTCTTCGAGTCCCATATTGAGGCGTTCATCAAGACCGCCGAGACCTATCTCGACAATCGCCTCGCCCACGAGCTCCCCGAAGGCGAGTATCACGGCGAAAAATAAGGGCCTGCCAAAGGCTTAAGCCTTATCGGCTTTCCCCCGGATTAACTTTTGCAAGCCAGAATGATAGACTGGCGCAACTGTCCGGGGGGACCTTATGCTCGACTTGCTGACGAAAGCATTGCCGCTCGCATGGCGGCCGTTTTCCGCCAAGCTCATCGGCGTGAGCGGATTCACCGGGCGCGGCTCAGTTTCCTATCTGATTGGCGGTGACGGCGCGACAAAACTGTCGGTCGATCTGCAAGGCGTTGCGGGGCGCGAAGCGCAGGTCGTGGCGAATGACCATGTTGTGGTTAAATTGAAGATTGTAAAAGGCCGCGCGAACGCAACATTCACCTCAAAACGTGGCGCGATCCTGCCGAAACTTGATGACGGCGCGCGCATCGACATCCGTCAGAATGGCGATGTCATTTTAAGCGGCGTTTTATCTCGCAACTGACGCGCTTTACCGCAAAGCGCCTCGTGCAATTTCATTCATGCATGCTATCGTTTTGGAGCAAGCAAAGAGGAACCGCACCGGTGGCGTCAGAAGATCAACATGACTTTGATGACGGTTTCCCAACGCCGCCCCCGCGCAGCGACCACACGCTTCCCATGACGACAATATTGCTTGCGGCCGGCGTCGCCGCCCTCGTCGTGCTGTTGGCGTTGACCAATTAATATCGGCGATTTCGAAAAGACTTAAGCGAGACCGGCGCGGCCGATCGACAGGAATTTATTCCGGCGCTGCTGCTTCAGCTCATCTGGCGAAAGATGCTCCAGCTCGCGGATCGCTGACTCAACGGCGTCGCCAAGACGTTCAATGGTCAGCCCCGCATCGCGATGAGCGCCGCCCACGGGCTCTGCGATCACACCATCCACGACGCCAAGCTCAAGGAGATCCTGCGCAGAAATACGCATCGCCTCCGCCGCATCCGGCGCCTTGTTTTCGCCTTTGCCGGCGGCGTCTTTCCACAAAATGGAGGCGCAGCCTTCCGGCGAGATGACCGAATACACCGAATGTTCAAGCATCAGGACCTTGTTGGCCGCCGCGAGCGCAACCGCGCCGCCCGAACCGCCCTCGCCGACAATGACCGAGATCAGCGGCGTGCCGAGTCCGAGGCATTTCTCCGTACACGATGCAATGGCTTCCGCCTGCCCGCGCTCTTCCGCGCCACGGCCCGGATAAGCGCCAGGCGTATCGACGAGCGTCACCACAGGCATATTGAAACGCTCGGCCATATCCATAAGGCGCATCGCCTTGCGATAGCCTTCGGGCCGCGCCATGCCGAAATTGTGTTTCACGCGGCCCGCCGTGTCCGCGCCTTTTTCATGACCGATGAGCATGATCGAGCGTCCACGCAGGCGCGCCGGTCCGCCAAGGATCGCCGCATCCTCACCAAAGGCGCGGTCCCCCGCGAGCGGTGTAAAATCATCGACAAGCTGCGCCACATAGTCAGCGAAATGCGGCCGCGATCCGTGACGGGCGACCTGGGTCTTTTGCCACCGCGACAGCTTTGAATAAGCGTCGGACAAAAGCGTGTCCGCCTTGCCCTGAAGCTTTTCTATTTCGTCGTCCACATTGACGCCGGCCTCGCCATCCATCTGGCGCAGATCGGCAATCTTGCCTTCGAGCTCGGCGATCGGTTTTTCGAAATCGAGATAGGTGCGCATGGGCGTCGACATAACAAAACTTTGGTTAGGGATGAGATAGGAGGATCGCTGCAATACCTAGTATTTTGGCAAATAGGCGGCAACCCTTCTAAGGTGGCGCCGGGAAAATCGCTTATTTTCCGCCCTTTTTCCGGGCCAGCGGGTGTTTTGACATCACAAGATCGCGCAACCGGTCCTGAGCCACATGGGTGTAGATCTCAGTCGTCGTAATGTCCGCATGACCCAGCATCTGCTGAACGGTTCTGAGATCCGCCCCGCCATCCAGAAGGTGAGTCGCAAAAGCATGGCGCAGAACGTGAGGAGACACTTTTGACGGGAGCACGCCCGCGGCGGCGGCGAGGTCTTTGAGCATCTGGGCGAATCGCGCCGCCGTCAAATGCCCGGTCTTGCCGCGCGACGGAAACAGCCAGGGCGAGGCGGCTCCCTCTTCCAGAAACGCGCCGCGCAGTTCGAGATACGCCTCGACGGCCTCGACCGCTCGCGCGGTCAGCGGCGCAAGACGCTCCTTGTCGCCCTTCCCGCGGATGATCAAAAGCCGCTCCCCTTTGCGCATGGCGGCGAGCGGGAGCCCCACAAGCTCCGACACGCGCAACCCGCCCGCATAAAGAATTTCCAGCATGGCGATGAGACGCTTGCCCTTGGCGCCTTCAACTGCCTCCGCCGCCTCGAACAGAGCCTCGACCTCTTCGCGGCTAAGAATTTTGGGAAGCGCTCTTTGGGTTTTCGGGCGTTCAATCGCGGCCGTCGGATTATCGGCGCGAAGCCCTTCCGTATACAGAAACTGATAAAACTGACGCAGCGCGGATGTTTTCAGCGCCGCCGTCGCCGCCGACAGCCCTTGCTGGTCCAGCGCCTCCAGCCAGGCGGCGATGTCATTGGCGCCAGCGGTTTCAAGCGTCTCGCGACGGCGCGCAATAAACGCGGAGAACCGCTCCAGGTCGCGGCCATAGTTTTTAAGGGTGTTGGCCGCAGCGGCGCGTTCCACCGCCATCATTTCCAGAAACGCCTCTATAAGCCGGGCGTTTGCTTGCGACGCTTCTGCGCGCTCAGCGCTCATGCTTGCCCATCAAACCCGTCACCGGCTTTTTGGGGGCTTTATGCGCGGCGCAAACCCGCCCTCTTCCGTCGTCTCGGCCGATTGCCCCGCCGCAGGCGCGGCGGCGAAAGCGGACGCCAGCGCGCGCTCAAATTGATGACGCCGGCCAAGCTCCGGCATCCCCGCCGCGTCCAGACCTTCTTCAATGATCACCGCCTCAACCTCGCCGCCGAAAGCCGCAGAGCCTGAAGACGCGGCCAGCGCGGCAAGCCCCGCCTGACCGACCTTTTCGCCCGCAACAGCATCAAAGGCCGCCTCCAGGATGCGGGCCGTCACCGCCGGGTCTTCATGGGCCCGCGTTCCCGCGCCCGTCACGCCCGGTTCGTTCGAAAGAAGAGACACTCCGGCGCCGCGCGCAATCCGCGCAGCCGTTTGCGGATCGAGAACCGAAAGCAGATTGACCCGGTCAATAAATTCAATCCCGAGCGCTTCCGGCAGCGCGGCGACGCTTTCATTGGCGCCGATCATCGAGGACAGCCAGCGGCCTGCGCCAACGCTGTCACCGGTCGTCATGGCGGCAAGGGCGAAGCTTGACGCCTCCTCCGGGGAGACAATGACGCCTTCGAGCGCAGCGATTTGTTCTGCATAAAGATGCGACAGCGCATAGGCGCGGTGAAAACTGTCCGCGCGCGCCAGCGCTATGGAAATGCGCTGGGCCTTGTCGCGAATGAATTCCGGCGCCGTCATCGCAGCGATTGATTGATAGAGAAGCGCATCCGTAACCGGATCGCCGGGCCGCGCCGCCGCAGTGTCGATCGCTGATGCAAGATCGGCGACTTCAAACTGGATGCCGCTGAACAGACTATTCAGACGCGACGGCTCCATAATGCCCAGCGCCACTGCGCGCATGGTCGCTTCGATCCGCAGCGCATTGGAAACACTGGCGTCATGCGCAACAGCGGCGACAACGCCGCCCTCAGCCCCTGCGAGATCATTGAGACTCATTTCGACGCCAGCAGCCTTGAGCGCCGCATATTGAAGCGGGGTCTTGATCGGCGGAACGTCCTTTGGCGGCGCGCCCGCAGCGGCGGCGAAGAACAAGGCTTCGTCCGCCTGGGAAATCGCACCGCGCTCGCGCAGGAGATTCATGGTGAGATCGAGCGCATCGAGCTCACCGGCGCGGGCGTAACAGAACGCTCTGAGGCGCACCCAGAAAATCGCCTCGCGCCCGCCGGAAAGCCCGGCGCCGCGACGGCAGGCGCCTTCAGCGTCGCCGCTCAGCAGGCTGACCGTCGCGTCAGCTTCGGCGACGGAAAGGTCGTTGCGGCCAGCGCTGGCGAGACTGGAGATGTTGCGCGCTTCATCGACGAACCCGGCCCGCGCGAGCGCGAGCATTTTCTTGCCGCCAAGCGATACATCTGCGCTGGCGGGCTTGGCGCCCGGCGACAGAAGTGTGCGGCGCATTGCGCGGCCAAGGCTGGGCGAGGCCGGACGCGCCGGCGCATGGGACAACAGAAAATCGAGAATCTGCGGATCGGAATTGGTCCACAGCGTCGCAGGAAGCCCGCGCTCACCCTCCTCAAGCCCGCCAATGGCGAAAGCATCCGTCGGAAGCTGCGCGGTTTCGACCGTTTCCGGCGGCGCAATCTGGGCGACCGCGAAAGGAACACTGGCCCCGGCGACAAAAGCGGCCGACGCTGCGGCGAGGAGCTTATTGCGGTTCATAATTGGCTTCCGTCTGAATTTCGCGGGTCTCCGGCTCCATCATCTGGCCATAGACGAAAAGCCCGATCAGCCCGGCCAGGGCCACCAGCAACAGAATTCCTACAAACCGCACGAAACCGCTCCCTTCGAGGCCCAACTCACTGGCGCCAGCCAGCATAGCACGCTATTCGCCCAGCGCGCCGCCCGCCTTCCCTGACAATGACGCCTCGACCAGATACGAACTAGCATCCAGAAGCGCGCTCCCCTACATCTAGCCTCCATGGGGCAAGCTCGTAAACACCCTGACCTTATCTGCGCCCGGCCGGTGGTTCTGGTCGGTATGATGGGCGTCGGCAAAACCACCGTCGGAAGACGCCTTGCCGCGCGCCTCGACCTCCCCTTTTTCGACGCGGATCATGAAATTGAAAAAGCCGCCGGCATGACCGTTTCCGATCTGTTCGCCGCCCATGGAGAGCAAAGCTTCCGCGAGGGCGAGGCCCGGGTCATCAAGCGCCTGCTCGAAGGGCCGCCCCATGTCCTCGCCACTGGCGGAGGCGCCATTATCACACCGGAAACCCGCGCCCTCATCGCCGAGCGCGCCGTCTCAATCTGGATCCGGGCGAAAGTCGACACCATCGTCAAACGGGCGACCAAACGGAATACACGCCCCCTGCTCCAGAATGACAATCCGCGCGAAACGCTGATCAGGCTGATAAAGGAGCGCGAACCTTTTTACGCAAGCGCCGATATTCATGTCGACAGCCAGACGGGACCGCATGCAAATACGGTCGACCTGATTGTCGATGCGTTGCATGACCGTCCGGATCTTCTGACGGCGAAAAAGGAGCCTATGTCATGACCACCGAAACCGTGCGTGTCCCGCTGGGCGGCCGGTCATATGACATTACGATCGGCGCCGGGCTGATTGATCAGGCCGGGGCGCTGCTCGAACCGCATCTGAAACGGCCCCGCACGGTTGTGGTGACGGACGAGAATGTTTTTGTGACGCAGGGCGAGCGCCTGCGTGAAGGACTGACCGCATCCGGCATTGAAGCCGACTTCATCACGCTTGCCCCGGGCGAAGCGACAAAGTCATTCGCCGAGCTGGAAAAACTGACGGGCCGATTGCTCGATCTCGGCGTTGAGCGCGATGATGTGGTAATCGCGCTTGGCGGCGGCGTGATCGGCGACCTGACCGGTTTCGCCTGTTCGGTCCTCCGGCGCGGCTGCCGCTTTGCGCAAATTCCGACGACATTGCTCGCCCAGGTGGACAGCGCCGTCGGCGGTAAGACAGCGATCAACGCCGCACAGGGGAAAAACCTCATCGGCGCCTTCCACCAACCGGTGGCGGTTATTGCGGACATCTCCTCCCTCGACAGCCTGCCCATGCGCGAGTTGAAAGCAGGTTACGCCGAAGTGGTGAAATACGGCCTGATCTCGGACGCCGCCTTTTTCCGCTGGCTTGAAGACAACGGCCCCGCCCTTCTTGACGGGGATGGCGGCGCGCGCATTCACGCCATTAAAAAATCCTGCGAGGCGAAGGCGGCGATTGTCGGCGACGACGAAAAGGAAAAAGGCGCCCGCGCGCTTCTCAATCTCGGCCACACTTTTGGGCACGCTTTTGAGGCCTATTTCGGCTATTCGAGCAAGCTCCTCCATGGCGAGGGCGTCGCGCTCGGGATGGCGCTCGCCTTCGACTATTCCGCCAGCGAAGGTCTTTGCCCCCGCACCGACGCCGAGCGTGTGAAAGCTCACCTTAAAAACATCGGGTTGCCGTCTGAAATCGGCGAGCTTCAATCGGGAATCACAGCCGACATCATTGCGAAATACATGATGCAGGACAAAAAGGTTGAACAAGGCAAGCTGACGCTGATCCTTGCAAAAACAATCGGCGGCGCTTTTATCGCCAAAGATTCAGACCTTTCCACCGTTACCGCCTTCCTCAAGGAGAAAACCGGCGAATAGCCGGCGACAATCACCCCATGCCAAATATAGATCCGGCGATCTTCCTGCCCATTGGAACCATCGTTTTCCTGCTCTTCCTTTCGGCCTTCTTTTCGGGCTCGGAAACAGCGCTAACTGCAACCTCAAAAGCGCGCATGCACAAGCTGGAAGGCGACGGCAATCTGAACGCGCGCCGGGTCAATCTTCTGATCAAGAACCGCGAGCGGCTGATCGGCGCCATTCTTTTGGGTAACAACCTTGTGAATATTCTTGCGTCGGTGATCGCCGCAAGCGTCTTTAACCAGCTCTTTGGCGCGTCTCTAATCGCGACCGGTCTTGCAACTGCAACCATGACGGTGCTCGTGCTTGTATTCGCTGAAGTGACGCCGAAGACTGCGGCCATCACCCGGCCTGACTCGGTGGCGATGCTGGTGGCGCCGGTGATGCGCTGGGTCGTTTATATTCTCGCGCCCGTCACCTGGCTGGTGCAAATGTTCGTGCGCGGGGTGTTTCACATTTTCGGCCTGGACATCTCAAAAGACAGCGCCGTCTTCTCCGCGGAAGAAGAACTCCGCGGCGCCATCGACCTTCACCACTACGAAGGCAGAGTCGACAAGGAATCGCGCGACCTTATTCGCGGCGCTCTCGATCTCAACGAAATTCGCACTGAAGAGATAATGATCCACCGGAAATCGATCGAGATGCTCGATATCGATATGCCCAAAGACGCGCTCATTCGCCAGGCGCTCAAAAGCGCTCACACCCGCCTTCCGCTATATCGCGAAAATCCCGACAACATCATTGGCATTCTTCACGCCAAGGACCTGTTGCGCGCGCTCTGGGACGCAGAAGGAACCGCCGACGCCATCAATTTCGAGGCGCTCGCGCGCGAACCCTATTTCGCACCGGAGACGACAACGCTGCAGGAACAGCTCGACGCCTTCAAGGTGAAGCAGGAGCATTTCGCACTGATCGTCGATGAATATGGGGCGCTGATGGGCCTCGTCACCCTTGAGGATATTCTGGAGGAAATCGTCGGCGAAATCGAAGACGAATATGACAGCCCGGTTCAGGGTGTCCGCCCGCAAGGCGACGGATCGCTCACCGTCGACGGCGACGTCACCCTGCGCGATCTCAACCGCGCCATGGACTGGAATCTGCCCGATGAAGAAGCCGTGACCGTCGCGGGTCTTGTCATTCACGAAGCGCAGAGTATTCCGGATGTTGGCCAGACCTTTTCTTTCTATGGCTTCCGTTTCAAAATCCTGCGCCGCCGGCGTAACCAAATCACAGCGCTAAAAATCACGCCCATCACCTGATAAATTAAAGAAAGAAGCCGGACATGGCGAAAACTGCTGGCAAAAGCGCCTTCGTTTTCATTTTTATCACGATCCTTCTCAACATGATTGGCTTTGGCGTCATCATGCCCGTGATGCCGCAGCTCATCATGCAGGTGACGGGCGAAGACGTCTCCCATGCGGCGAAATGGGGCGGCTATCTTTCCGTCGTTTACGCCACAATGCAGTTCATCATGATGCCGATTATCGGCGGCCTCTCCGACCGTTTTGGCCGCCGTCCCGTCATGCTGACATCGCTCGCCGCTTATTCCTTCGACTTTTTCATCATGGCGATTGCGCCGACGATCGGGATTATTCTGATCGCCCGCATTCTCGCCGGCGCGTTCGCCGCAACCTTCTCGACCGCAAACGCCTATATCGCCGACATCTCAACACCAGAAAAACGCGCCGCGAATTTCGGCCTCATCGGCGCGGCTTTCGGCGTCGGCTTCATCATCGGCCCTGGCGTCGGTGGATTTCTGGGTGAACATTTCGGCCCGCGCGCACCGTTTTATTTTGTCGCGGCGACGGGCGCGGTCAATTTCCTGTTTGGCTTCTTCGCCATGCCGGAAACACTGACGCCTGAGAACCGGCGCCCTTTCGACTGGCGGCGCGCCAATGCGCTCGGCAGTTTCCGGCAATTTTCGAAATATCCGGTCATGCTCCCCATTGCAGCGGTGCTTTTCTTTGCGCAGCTCGCCCATTGGACCTATCCGTCGATCTGGTCCTATTACGCGATTGAAAAATTCTCCTGGAGCGAAGCCATGATCGGCGCCTCGCTCATGTATATGGGACTGATGTCCGGTCTAGTTCAGGGCGGATTAACGCGTGTCGCTATTCCGAAGCTTGGCGAGCGCCGGGCGGCGCTGTTCGGCATCAGCATTACAGCAATTGGCTATTTATGTTTCGCCTTTGCCGGAAAAGGCTGGATGATTTTCGTCATCCTGACATTCACAGCCCTCGGCGGCCTTGCGCAGCCGTCGCTGCAGGGAATCATGTCGCGCACCATCCCGCCGAACGCCCAAGGTGAGCTGCAAGGCGCCATCGCGGCGCTCAACAGCCTGACCATGGTGTTCAGCCCGTGGATCATGACCCAGATGTTCGCAGCGTTTTCGTCCCCGGGCGAACCTTTCACGCTTTTCGGCGCCACGATCCTGCCCGAAGGAGCGCCGTTCTATTTCCCCGGCGCGCCTTTGGTGTTTGCATTTGTGCTGGAGCTGTTTGCGCTCGCGCTGTTGTTCCTCGCCTTCAAGCGCATTCAGCGCCCGCGCGAAGATGCAGCGGTCGATGCCGAACACGCAGCGGAACAGCCGTCACCGACGAATATTTAGACTGGCTTGCGGTGAGCGACCCCACCGCGCATGGGCGAGGGAACCCGCGTGGTTTTCGGGTAGCTGATAGGAAGCTTTTTCTGATTGCGGACGGCGAGATAGGCGAAACATTCCGCCTCAAGATCGTCGCCCCGCCAGCCCGCATCTTCGGCGGTTATAACCTTGGCTTGCAGGCGTTCGCGCAGCGCCTGCATCATCGCCGGATTATGCCGGCCGCCGCCGCAGACGATGTAGCCGCCAGGCAGGTCCGGTAAAAACTTCTCCGACTGCGCGATACACGCCGCCGTAAAAGCGGTCAGCGTCGCAGCGCCATCCTCCACCGATAATTTCTTCACCTGGTCGAGCTTGAAATCATAACGGTCAAGCGATTTGGGCGGATGACGACGTAGATACGGATTGAGCAGCATCATCCGCAATGCTTCTTCATTCACCTTGCCGGCTAGCGCGAGCGCGCCATCCTGATCCATGTGCTCGCCGGTTTTCAACTCCACCCACTCATCCACAAGACCGTTGCCGGGCCCGCAATCGAACGCAACGAGATCAAGCGCATGGCAACCCTCAGGCACGAAGGTGACATTGGAGACGCCGCCGAGATTGATGACGCCCACAGGACATTGCGGGCGCTCTTTCATCGCGGCGACGAGCGCGCGGTGATAGATCGGCGCAAAAGGCGCGCCCTCCCCGCCCGCAGCAACATCATTCGAGCGGAAGTCATTCACCACATCAATGCGGGTTTCCTCCGCAAGCGCACGGCCGTCGCCCAATTGCCAGGTGCGGCCCGCGATGCCCGCCTCTTTCGAAGGGCGATGCAAAATCGTCTGACCGTGAAAACCGATCACATCGATTTTCTTGCGGTTGAGCCCTGATTGTTCGAGGAGCTGCTCCACGGCGCCGATATGAGCGTAGGTGACCTCGCCGGCCGCCTTACCGATTTCTTCGGCGGCGTCGCGGCCCTCAAGCGCCGCCTTGATAGCGCGGCGCACCCAGATTTTGAGATCGCGGCTGTAGGGCACATGAAGCGCCGGGCCCGTCTCCACCAGATCGGCGCCATCGGTGACAAGCACCGCAGCGTCGATCCCGTCGAGGGAGGTGCCGCTCATCAAGCCGATGGCTGTCATCATGTCGGACATGGAAATTTCCCGTCAAAAGCCGCGCCAAGCCTATCCAGACTCGCGGCGAAAACTGAAATGTCTCTTAACCATACGCTCTCAATCCACGCCAATACGTTGGAATTCAAGGCGTAAGGTGCTAGGGGCTCGCGTCCCGGCAGCAGAACAAACCAAGAGCGAGCCCATGAGCGGCAAAGCGACTTACAAATCCGATTTCCTGAACGTGCTCAACGAGCGCGGCTTCATTGCACAGGGCACCAATCTTGAGGGCCTGGACGAGAAGGCGGCGGCGGGCCCGATCACCGGCTATATCGGCTATGACGCCACCGCGAAGTCCCTTCACGCGGGGCACCTCATCCAGATCGTCATGCTCTACTGGCTGCAACAGACCGGCCACCGGCCGATTGCGCTGATGGGCGGGGGAACGACGAAGGTTGGCGACCCCACTGGCAAGGACGAGCAGAGAAAACTTCTCACCGATGCGGAAATCAACGCCAATATCGCCTCGATCAAAGGCGCGTTCGAAAAATATCTGACCTTCGGCGACGGCCCTACAGACGCCCTGATGGTCAATAATGACGACTGGCTGTCACAGCTCGGCTATGTGGAGTTCCTGCGCGATTATGGCGTGCATTTCACCATCAACCGGATGCTGACCTTTGACTCGGTCAAATTGCGGCTTGAGCGTGAAAGCCCGATGACCTTCCTCGAGTTCAATTACATGCTCATGCAGGCTTACGACTTTCACGAGCTTTACAACCGTCATGGCTGCATCCTGCAGCTCGGCGGTTCGGACCAGTGGGGCAACATTGTCAATGGCGTCGAGCTTTGCCGGCGCAAGGACGGCGCGGAAGTGTTCGGCCTGACGACGCCGCTCTTGACCACGGCGTCCGGCAAGAAAATGGGCAAGACAGAAGGCGGCGCCGTCTGGCTCAACCCCGATATGTATGCGCCTTATGACTATTGGCAGTATTGGCGCAACGCCGAAGACGCCGATGTGGCGACACTGCTTGCCCGCTTTACGACCCTGCCCATGGACGAGGTGAACCGGCTCGCTGCGCTTCAGGGCGCTGAAATCAATGACGCGAAAAAAGTGCTGGCGACCGAAGCCACGGCATTGCTGCATGGGCGTGAGGCGGCGGAAAGCGCAGCCGCGACGGCGCAGAAAACCTTCGAACAAGGCGGGCTCGGCGGCGATCTGCCCACGATCGACATTGCAGCGGGCGCTCTTTCCGAGGCCGCGCTCATCGATCAGTTCATCGCCGCCGGCCTGTGCGCGTCAAAAGGCGAAGCGCGCCGCCACATCAAGGCGGGCGCCCTCAAGGTGAATGACGAAGCAGTGAGTGAAGAACGCAATCTTGCGGCGAGCGACGTGCACGACAATGCGGTGAAACTTTCCATAGGCAAGAAAAAGCACGCAATCATCCGCGTGCAGTAATTATTGCGGCGACGGCTCTTCTTCCGGTTGCGCTTCCGGCGCGGTTTGTTCGGAAGGCGCGTCTTCACCCGTGGGCTCAACTTCAGACGGCAACGTGCGCGAGGGCTGCATCAACTGGCGGAAGATGCCGGGCGTCAACGCCGACAGCGGATTGACAAAAACCCGCGGATCGCTGGTCTCCCCCGTCACGCTATAGGAAAAGGCGAGGATCCCCTCGCCTTTTTTGCCGACCAGAATGTCGCCGATGATCGGGGCGCCGCCAAGAATAGAATTTAGCGCGTAAACAGGCGCCACGGCGCCATTGAGATGGGAAACGCCATCCGGCCCGAGGCCGATTTCGCCATCCGCCGTGATCCCAACAGATGATCCGGTGGCGCGCATGTCATCAACGGAGACCACGCCGTCCTTGTAATCAAACTGTCCATAGGCGTAGGCGAATTCGATACCCTCGCCGCTCATCAGATTGGCGAGGCCATCGAGCGATCCCGCAGAGAGAATGCGCGCCAGCAACGGCGCATTGACGATTTGCAGATTGCGCGCCTCCAGCTCGCCTGCGAACCCCGGCACACCTGGCTGGTGCAGCGCGATGCGCATAGAGCCTTCGCCCCCTTCAAGGGATTGGATGCCAAAAACCCCGCGCAGCAATTCGCCGATCGCGCTCGTGCGCGCATCAAGCGCGCGTTGCGGACCCTCTGCCGCGCCGGTCAGCGCCATGTTCACCCGCAACGGTTTTCCGTCTTTACCAAAGGCCGAGAAATCCAGCGCCTGCAACCGCGCTGCATCGCGGCTGAAATCAAGGGCGCCGTCGCGATAGACGACGCCGTCACGCACCGCAATTTCATCGATGCGCGCCTGCAGGCTTATGCCCGCGCCCCAGTTCAACGGCTCTCCGCCCTCGCCGCCGGTTCCCTCCAGGATCTGTTCGACAAGCGGTCCCGCGTTCAGGAAAGGCCCCACCGCCGTAAGATCAAGACCGCCCATCGCATCGCGCTTGGCGGTCATTGTGAAATCCGCCGCATCGGAAAAATAGAAACGGCGCAAATCCGCCTCCTGCAAGGCGCCATGCCGGTCGAAGGAGAGTGTGCCGCCAACATCGACGCCATCACCGGTGATCGTCATCCGCTCAACATTGACGCGATCGGTCTCGAACACCATGGACAGATCGCCGACCGCAGCCATGCCTGCGGGTTTGCGCCAGCCTAGCGGACCGAGGGTGACGACGGCGTCAACAAAATTGGCTTTGACATCAAGGCTTTGAAAGTCGCCAAGGTCGCCCACCGCCTTGGCGTCGAAGGCGACCGGTCCCCGCAGAAACTGCCGCGATGAAACGCCAAAGACATCGCCAGCGGAAGAATTGAAGACGCCAGAGATGGCGATGTCGGAGGGGCCGTCCGTCTCAAAGAAATTCTGGCGCCAAACCATTTTGATCGGCGCCTCTTCCGCAAGCGTCGCGTCCGCCCTGACCGTCAGGGAGCGCGGCTTCAGATCGACATCGCCTTTCGCATTCCTGAGCTGAATATCGCCGATCAGGCCATCCAGCGTCATGTTCTCGAAGGTTGCCGTGCCTGTATAGGCGTATTCTTCGGGATCGACGTCACGCTTGTTCGGGCGCATCACCTCAACGACGGCGCGCGCATCGCCAGCAAACTGTTCCGGGGACAGATTGACTTTCGACAACAACAATAGCGGCTTTTGATCAAGCACGCCGAGCATGTCCTGTGCTTTTCCGACCGCAGAGAACCGGTAGTAAGTCGGCTCCCATTTCGGGATGAAGACCGGAAACGCAACCTCGCCCTTACTGATCGCAACATCGCCGACGCGTGCGCTATCGACGGTGAGGGTGAAAGAGTTGCCGCGCACGATCCCGCTTCCCCTGCCGCTGCGCAGCGGCGTCATACCAGTCACATAGTGGGCTTTCGCATCACGCGCATCAAAGCTGAGCTGAAGCGCGTCATCGGGAAAACCGCCATCTTCGCCGATGGCGCCGGGCAACAAATTCATGGTAAAATCGAGATTGTCGATATGCGCTGTTTCCAACCTTTCCTCGACCCAGTCGCGCGCGCCGCTCGCCAGTCTTTTCGGCCAGATCGAAAGCAGCCTTTCGGGATCGAGCGCGCCGTCAATATCGAGATCGGCGATCGCGCCGGGTGACGGCGGCGCTGCGCCATCAACGCCTCTGGGCCGCAGCAGCGTGACATTCCCTATAACATCAAGGCCCGCGAAAGACGCCTTTGTTTGCCGGATTGCAAGCCGCCGGTCGGAGACAAAATACTGCCCGTCCAGGAACAGCGCCTGCAGCGGCAAGGGCGCTGGCAACTGATCCGGCGTATCGACGATAATTTCATCGGACGCCAGCGTGAAAGAAATGCTTTCGGGTTTTCTGATATCGTCTCCGAAAGAGATCGACACATCCCCGGAGACCGCTCCTTGCGCGCCTTCAAGATCAAAATTGAAATGATCTATAGAAAAGCGGTTCGCCTCGGGATCAAATCCCGTCTCCCATTCAATAAAGGAAACTTTCCGCGGCACACCGCCGACGCGCAACACACCCTCGCCGAGGCGCGCATTGAACTGCGATGACAGAACGGCGCCTTCCGACGTAAAGGTAATATTCGCATGACCGCTCGCCGGGGCGTCGATAATCGCGGCCACATCGCCATAAAATGTACTTAAGAGATCGCCCACGGGAAAGTTTTCACCGTCAAGCATGACATTGATGACGCCGTCTTCGGAATCATAATCGGCGGTCGCGTTTACGCCAGCGTTGACATCGCCCATGTCGATCTTGCCATCGACCAGCGCTGTCAGCCCTGCCTTGTTTCGTTTCAGACGAACTTCCGTCGCCGGCGCCGTCCATGAGCGTTCTGACGCCTCGTCAAAGAATGTTATTTCCGCATTGGATAAATGCGCTTCCTCAAACGCGCTTTTCAGCAATCCGCCTTCGAGGATGGCGGCAAGCCCCGGACCTTTTTTCCGGGGCGCTTTCACCTTGACGATCGGGATATCCACATTGAGATTTTCGCGACGGATAATGCTGAGCTGCGCATTATCTGCGATGATTGTTTTCGGACCGATCTCCCCAGAGAGAAAATCACCGAGATCGAACGTCATCAAAAGCTGTGGCGCGCGCGCCGCTTCATGTCCGTCTGTGTCGAGAATTGAAATATCATTCACCGCGAGACGATATTCGCCACGCAGATCGGTGCGGCGTAATTCGATTTCACCGAGCCGGGCGTCATAGCCTTTGGGCAAGCGGCGCTCGACCGCGAATTCGACGCTTGGTTTAAAGAGGTCCAGCATCACCGGCCCCTGCCCAAGGCGCCAGGTGAGAAAAATCAGAGCGGCGGCGGCGATGGCGATCGCAAGAGCGATGACTTCAAGCGCAATGACAGCCGATTTCAACGCCCGCTTTTTCATGCAAGCCGCAACCCTCGCGACACTCTACCCTGATGGCGGCCCCGCCCCGTCCATCACCGGCGCCGCAAACGACTACCGGTACCGGCCAACGCGCGCGACGGCAAGGGAACGGACGGAAAACATAAGGCTGACGAACTCTGTGCGCACTGGAGATTTCAGCGAAGGCCGATATGGTGCCGGACCATCAACCAACCTTTTAGGACATCGTCATGACGAAAGCGCTCGCCGAGGGCTCCAAAGCTCCGGCCTTCACCCTGCCCCTTGATGACGGGACGACGCTGAAACTCAAGGATCTCGCGGGACAGAAGTGGGTTTTGTATTTCTACCCCAAGGACGACACGTCAGGCTGCACTAAGGAAGCCATCGCCTTTTCCGAGGACATTGCGAAATTCAAACGCGCCAAGACCCGGATTATCGGCGTCTCGCGCGACACGCTCGCCAAACACCAGAAATTCAAGGAAAAGCATGACCTTAAGGTCGATCTCGGATCTGATGAGAGCGGCGCCGTCACCGAGAAATACGGCGTTTGGGTCGAAAAAAGCATGTATGGACGTAAATTTATGGGGATCGAGCGGGCGACCTTTCTCGTCGACGAAAAAGGCGTGATCCGGAAAATCTGGCGCAAAGTGAAAGTGGCGGGCCACGCCGAAGAGGTGCTGGCGGCGGTGAAAGCGCTTTGAGCGAGCCCGAAACCCTGCTTGACGCTGCAGCGGCGGTGCTGGAGGCGGCGGCCCCTGACGCCAAGACTGCGGCGGCGCTTAAGGCCGACGATTTGCGGCGGGCCGGCGCGCCGCTGGGGACGGCCCGAACCCCGCCCGATCGCCCCGCCAGGCCGGAGGCCCCGCCCCTGGTGCCGCCCGGCGAAACGCCGCGCCGCCGCTTTGGCAGCCCGGAAGGCCGCGCCATCCTCCTCCACGCCATCGCCCATATTGAATTCAACGCCATCGATCTCGCCTTCGATATGGCCCTGCGCTTTTCGGCGGCCATGGCCGAGCAGGGCCTTGATGCAGGGGCTTTCGCGGCCGACTGGGTCCGTATTGGCGGCGAGGAAGCCCGCCATTTCCGGATGGTGGATGCGCGCCTGGTTGAGCTCGATTGCCGCTATGGCGACTTTCCCGCTCATGACGGGCTCTGGGAAGCCGCCGAGACGACCCGCCATGATCCCCTCGCCCGCCTAGCGGTGGCGCCGCTCATTTTGGAAGCGAGAGGACTTGACGTCACCCCGGAGATGATCAAAAGGCTGAAGGCGGTCGGTGATGAGCGCAGCGTCAGCGTTCTGGAGGTCATCTACAGCGAAGAAGTCGGCCATGTCGCCTGTGGAAAACGCTGGTTCGACGCCCTTGCTGCGGCAAGAGGACTTGAGCCCGAAGCCGCCTTCAGGGACCTCACAAGCCGATATTTTCCAGGGCGTTTGAAACCGCCCTTTAACCATACAGCCCGGGCGAAAGCCGGCCTGTCACGCGAGTTTTATGAACCTATTGGAAACGAAACCCGGGTTTAATCATAACTTATGATAAAGACGGCGAAAAATAGCGTTACAGCATCACATAACTATTGCGTAATGCGCAATTATGCGCTTCCCTATTGGCAGGGGTGGCTAGGTTGCGTGTGTAAGCGCGTACAAGGGGCGTTCGTTTAATGAGCCGTCGTTCCGGCAAAATGAGGCGCGTACTCAGCCGTATCTTCAAGGAACGGCAGATTTACCATCGCAGCGATGGTGTCGTCCATTTTATCTCCATGTCATCTAAAACGCAGATCGCGCTTGCCGTGATCGTCGGCGGCGCTCTTCTCTGGGTCGCCTATGCGTCAGTCAACGTCGTCTTCAAAGAACAGATCATTGTCGCCAAGGATCGCGACAGCCGGATCATGGAGACAACCTATTCCAAACGGCTCCATGACGCTCAGCGCGCTTATGACGATGTCAGCGAGCTGAACCAGATCATCAAGCAGAATTTCGATGAGACGCTTTCCGACATTTCAGCCCGCCACCAGCTCCTGCAGAACATGGTCGAGCGCAAGGCGGCGATCGATGAAGGTCTGAACGCTCTCGCAAACGGCCTTGCAGAGGCTGGCGGTCCGAACGGCCAGCGTCCGACCAATGGCAATCGCGTGATGATTGACGTGGCGCCGGGCGAACCGACCCCGCGACAGTCGCGCATGGACGCCGCCCGCAAACTGGGTGCGGCGGAGCCCGACACTTCAGAGGCGAACGGCACCGCTTCCGAAGCCATCAAGGCAATGAACCACGCTGCGGCCGATCTCCATGCGGAACAGATGATGCTAGTCGCCGCGCTTGAAGAAAAAGCGACCGCGCAACGCGAAAGCCTGACCTTGCTGCTGTCGAGCGTCGGCGTGCCTGCTGAATCGCTCGTCACGCCAGCGAAAATCTCCAACACCATGCTGGCCCAGGGCGGCCCCTTCATTGATATCGCCGCCGGAGGCGAAGCCGCCGCCGTGTTCTATGAGCACGCCAATCGCGCGGCCGCCGCCGTGGACGATCTCGCCGCGATTTACAAGGCGCTGCAAAATGTGCCTCTTTCGTCTCCGCTCGTTGTTGGGCGCCGCTTCACGAGCGGCTTCGGCATCCGCCGCGACCCGATCAACGGCAAGTATTCCCGCCATAACGGCATTGATTTTGCTGCGCCCTGGGCGTCGCCAGTGACGGCGACGGCCGACGGCGTGGTCCATTTCTCGGGCACACGCTCTGGTTTCGGACGCGTAGTTGAAATCAACCACGGCAACGGGTTCATTACCCGCTACGCGCATTTGAACCGCAGATCGGTGAAGACAGGCCAAAAAGTCTCTCTTCACGATAAGATTGGGGAACTGGGGTCTAGCGGCCGCTCAACAGGACCGCACGTTCATTACGAAGTGCTGTACAAGGGCAAACCGCTCAATCCTCGCCGTTTTATAGAGGCAGGTAGATATGTTTTCGAAAGCTAAACCAGCGAAGCAGCAGGGTGATCTGAAAACCGCGAGCAATGCGCCCCAGGAAGCGCCAGCTCAACATGCAAGTACGCATTCTGCGCCAAGAAAGGGATCAGGCGTTATGAAATCCGCCGGAGTGCCGTCCATCATCTCTTCAGACGTCGTCATGCGCGGCAACGTCAATTCAGCCGGTGAGATCCAGTTTGACGGCTCGCTTGAAGGCGACATCAAAGCCGGCTCGCTGATCATCGGGGAAAAAGCTTCGGTCAAAGGCGAAGTGATCTGCGAGACAGTCACCGTGCGCGGCCGCGTCGAAGGCGGCATTCGCGCCAAGTCGGTCTCCCTCGCCTCTACTGCGCATATTCAGGGCGACATTCTTCACAGCTCGCTGTCGGTAGAAACCGGCGCTCACTTTGAAGGCAATTGCCGTCACTCTGACGATCCATTGTCGGAAACTTCTGCGAAAGATTTCCGCCGCGCCCGCCCGTCGAGCCCAGCCCCGGCGCCGCGCCCGGTTGCGAACGCCAGCGATGAAGCGGAGACTTCGGCCCCGGCGAATGAAACGCCGTCCTTCCTCAGCGTCGGACGCTCACCGCTGCGGTAAGCGTGTTCAAGCATACAGAATTAAAAAAGGCCGCCTTTCGAGGCGGCCTTTTTTGTTGAAGTGAGTTTCTGGGGGCTAGCGCCCGCGCATGCCGGAAAGCCCTGTGATTGTAGTCAGGAGCGAAAGTCCCGCCGCCAGATAAGCGCCCCATTGAACGCCGCCCAGTCCGGCTTCTGACCCGATCATGCCCATCATGAAAAGCCCCATGGCGCCCAGCGAAGCGAGCCCCGACGCGAGTGTGACAACACTCGTAAGACGGCCAATCACCGGCAACAGGCCGGGAATGCCAAGAATGGCGGCGATCGCGCAAAGAACGGACGCCCAGGTCAGCGCGCTGCCAACCGTCGTGCCGTCATTCATTCGCCCTTCAGTTGCACATTCCTCGCCCAGGGGCAGCCGCATATCCATAACGCAATCAACCGCATTGCCGATGAAATAATCACCCGTGACAACGGACATGCTCTCGCCCCGCACAGGATCTGTTGTTTCGACCGCAAACATCGGTCCAAAGAAAATCGCCGCTATAATCGCCAATGGCAGTAAAATTCGGATCATCTGGAATCCCCTCGTCCAAGCCCACGAGGCTGAGCTTACCGGCTCCGGCGCGCCAAGCCAAGCGCACAAGGATGGGGTGCAAGGCGCAACTTTCTGTGCGCTCTTATTCTCAAACTATTCGATGTTGCATCGCAGTGAACCGGCAAGCCGCCGGTTCAGGCGGCTTTTTTGCCTGAGGCCGCCACACCCATCTCACGCAGTTTTTTTGCGAAACCACCAAGCTCCGCGAACGGATTGACCTGGACCGGCTCATCACCAACCGTCTCTTCCGGTTCCGCCGCCGTCAGGCCGCCAGCCACGACGGTCTCCCCTGAAGGGCCCAGCACAATCAGATATTCAAGATCATCACAGCGGACAATCGCAAGACGCCGGCGCGCATCGAGCGGCAGGGATTCCGACAACGCAAGTCTGCGTTTCTTTCCTCCGGCGCCGGCAAGATTGGCGAGCCCGGCCTTGCGCGCCAGAAAAGCCGATCCGCCGATCATGCCGATCACGGCGATGAAGCCGAAAACAAGGCGGAGAATTTCAGAGGCCGGCATGTTCAGTCCCTCGCGGCTTTGCGCAGGATGTTAAAATACCGGCTTCATGATTAATGCGGTGTTAAGACCGCGCCGCCGCATAAAGATCGCCGAGCTCTTCAAGCGAGACAAAGTCGCCGCCGACTGTTTCCCTGAACCAGCGAAGATAGGCGGCGCTTGTCTGCAGCATCTGCTCAACATGCTCGGCGTCGGGCGCGTAAACATTGGCGCCAGGCGTTAAGGAAGTTGAATGAAGCGTGAAGGTGAGAACAGGCGTTCTGTCCTGAACGAGACGGCGTGTGAGCGCCTGAAGCTCCAGCAAACTCGTTCCCTCCGGCGAAAGACGCATCGCGCGGGACATGTCCGGAGATTGTTCTTTCTTATAGTTTTGAAAACCGGGCTCTGCATTCTCTTGAGATAAAAAGCTGCGCGTGCGGGCAATTGCGCGGGCGCCGCAAACCGGCGTCACATCGATGCGCCAGTCACGGACGCTTGCCGTGAAGGGACGATTGGACATGGATGAAAAATCCGGTCCGCCGCGACTTGAAAAGTCAAATCCAGCGCTGGGGCTAAAATCCAGTTTCACCCCTATTTCCGCAAGCAACTCGTAACACCCCTTCGAAATGCCATAGCGTCCGGCGCGATGGGAAACAGCCTGTTCACCGAATAGAGTTTCAAAGGCTTGTGCAAGGGTTTTGAGTTTTCTCTGTTGCACATCGCGGGGAAGGTTTTTCTGAAAGGAATAGAACTCGCCCCAATAGTCGCCGGGCGGCGTCGCCCATTGATGCAGGTGAAGGCCAAAAGAGGCAAGTTCGCGCTCATACAATGCCCTGAAGAATTTCGCCGCACTTTTGTCTTCGATAATCGGCAAGGTGAGGAAATAAAGCGGGCTGATATTCATCTCTTCGCAAAGCGCCTGAAACCGCTCGATGCCGGAAGGGTCGCACACACGCCATCTGTCATCGTCAAAACGCGACCAGTCGAACGCTTCTTCCGTGTCTACCGTAACGATCAACCGGGGCCGGTATGGCTCGTAGCTGATCTCCAGAGGCGCCGTCTTGAGTGCCTGTCCCGCGGCGGCCTTGCCGGAGAGTTCTTCAAAAATCTTATGCATGCCGTCCGCAGTTTCGTCCCAGGAGCGCTGCTCGGCATAGGTCCGCGTTTTCTTTCGGCCAGGCGGCGACGCCAGCAGCGCCTTCACTTCGGATGCAATGCCTTGCGGAGTGTGCTCCGTGACGAGCCGGCCCGCCTCTGGCGCGGCGATCACTTCGCGCACACCGCCGACATCCGTCGCGACACAGGGGGCGCCGCACGCCATGGCTTCGAGCAGAACATTGGGCCAGCCTTCACGCGACGATGCCAGCACCAAAACATCCGCCGCCGAGTAAACGCCGCGCAATTCGTGATGCCCGACCTCGCCCAGAAACCGCACCCGGTCTGTAACGCCCGCCGCCGCAGCCTGGCTTTCGAGAGAGGCCCGCATCGGTCCCGATCCGGCGATCAGCAAGGTTGCGCCTGGCAGAAATTTCAGCGCGTCAATAACCAGATCGTGCCCTTTACGCCCAATCAGGTGGCCAACGCTTGCGAGCACAAGCCCGTCCACCCCGAGCACACGCCTTTCTTGCTCGCGATCTGCAGGAGCGAATTTTTTCAGATCGACGCCATTACGCAGGACGGTGATCTTTTGTTCCGTTGCGCCGAGCCGGACAAGCTCCTGCTTTAAAGACCCCGCCACCGTAATGATCGCATCGGCGCGTTGCGCCGTGTCCTGAATAATCCGGCGCGGCCTTGCAAAAGACGGCAGCAAGGTGACATCGGTGCCGCGCGCCGTTACGACAAAAGGCTTTCCGAGTTCTCGCGCAATTTGAGCGGCGGCGGCGGCGTCAGGATAGAAATAATGGGCGTCGATGAAATCAAAATCCCAGCCGGTCTCGATCAGCTCCAGCGCCGCCTTGCGCAGGCATCGCGTCAATGAAGCCGGCGCCACTCCCATGGCGACTTTTGGCGGGATGAAATAACGCGGATGAAAGACATCAAAGCCGTTGCGCGTTTCACGCTGTGGCGCGCGCGCAAAATCTGCATATTCACCGAACGCCGGATGGGTGAATGGAAACCACGGAACCGGGGCGATGACTTTTATGTCCGCTTCATACTTTTGACAGTATGCGGCGAGACGGTTCTCCACAAAAACGCCATGCGCCGGACGCGCGGCGTTTGGATAAAGCGTAGAGAACAAAAGGATGCGCATGAACCTCGCGCCGTTCAGCGCACTGGACTGGGAAGCGAAGGACCGGTCGCCCGCCCGGCGATCCGGGAGGCAAGTTTAAAGTGAACCCTCATTAACATTTCTTTGTTCTCTATCCGGTTAACCTGACCAGCCCCCTGACCCGGATTGATACAGATGTCTCTCGCAGCACACGCCAATTTGGAACGCACGGACTCCGCTCCCCGGGAGCGCCTCCCCGTTCTTGCTTGCATGGCGGTCTGGTTTGCAAGTTCCGGTGGAATTTGGGTCGCCATCTTCTCTTTTCTGAGCCTCTAAGGGCCATGAAAGGCGCAGCTTCTGCACGAAACTGCGCTCCTTTCTAATTTTGTCACAATAAATTTCTTAACTTTTCGTTAGGCATGCATTATGCGGAAAGTGTGTCGACTGTCGAAATTCGGGACATCGGGACTGTCGGAGGCGCGCCTCCGCAAAATGAGGCCGGGGGATGTACGTTCAATTCGCATTTGCGTTGGCCGCAGCCGTGGCCAGCGCCGTAGCGACCAATAAGGCGCTGGGACCGGCGAATCGCCGCGAACGTTATCGAACCTCATTATTTCGCGAGTCCGCAGCGGACAATCGCGAGGAGCATTCCGAAAATCCGATCCCGTCCGGCGACGGGGTAAATCTTGAAACCACGCAATTGGGAGAGATTGCAGACGCCGCAGAGCGGGGCCGCAAACCTTTCTCAGCCGCCGTCAAGCGCGGATTGGACATCATTTTAAGCCTTTGTTTGCTGGCGTTTCTGGCGCCGCTCCTTGCGGTGACCGCCATCGCAATCAAGCTCGACAGCCACGGCCCCATTCTTTATCGCCAGCGCCGTGTCGGCTTTCGCGGCAAGGAATTCGAGGTTTTCAAATTTCGCTCCATGATCGTGAATGCGGAAACCAACGGTCCGCAATACGCGGCCGTGAAAGACAAGCGCATCACGCCAGTGGGATCGATCATCCGCCGGTTCCGAATTGACGAGATCCCACAGGCGATCAACGTCCTGCGCGGTGAAATGAGCTTTGTCGGTCCGCGCCCGGAAAGGCCCGAATTCGTCCGCGAGCTGGAGCGGGAAATCCCGCTCTATCATTGCCGCCACATGGTCAAACCGGGAATCACCGGCTGGGCCCAGGTTAAGTATGAATACGCCGCCTCAGTTCAGGGCGCACGCACCAAACTGCGCTACGATCTTTATTATATCCGGCATTCCTCCGCGCTTTTGGACCTTCTGATTGTCCTGATGACGGTCCGGGTCGCCCTATTTGGGCTCGGCAGCCGATAAGACCCATTATGGTTACTGATTCTTGCGGAATCAGGGAATGAGAGGCGTGCTGCGAAACCGCCAGGATCCAAGGATTCCATGGTTTTGCATGACGCAGCGGAAGGGGGAGGCATGGCAAAGATTTTGCGTTGCCTTTAAACTGACGTGCGATTTTTGAGGCTTTCGCGCCGGCGTGATGCGCATTGGCGCCTTTGAGGTGATGAACATGATGAAAATTCTCGACAATTTCCGCATCCTGGCCGCGATCGGCGCGGCCTTGATCCTTTCCGCCTGCAGCGCCGTCGGCCTTGGCGGGGAAAAGCTTGCAGCCGCTCCGGCGAATGCGTCGGACGCCGCCGCCGCCGCGCCGGACTATCTGATCGGCCCGCTCGACCAGCTCGAGATTTTCGTCTGGCGTGCGCCAGAGCTTTCGACCAAGGTCACCGTTCGCCCTGACGGCCGGATTTCGACGCCGCTGGTCGAAGACATGGTCGCCGCCGGCAAGACGCCATCGAAACTCTCCAACGACCTTGAGGGCGTCTTGCGCGAATATGTGCGCACGCCGGAAGTCACCGTAATCGTCAGCGATTTCTCATCGACTTATGACCAGCAGGTTCGCGTCCTCGGGGAAGCGCAACAGCCGGTCGCCCTCGCCTATCAGGCGGGCATGACCGTGCTTGACGTGATGGTCGCCGTGGGCGGTCTCACCGAATTCGCCGCCGGCAACCGCGCTGTGCTTATCCGCGGCCAAGGCGAAGACCGTCAGTCCTATCGCCTGCGCCTCGATGATCTTCTGCGCAAGGGCAATATTTCAGCGAACGTTCCGGTCCTGCCTGGCGACGTCATTTTGATCCCGGAAAGCGTGCTTTAATCGGCGCGCTCATGGGGTTTGGGGAAAACTGTAGTGTTTAAGTTCTCCGATTTGCCGCAACCTGTCCTGCGCAGCCTTAACGGGCTCTGGCGCAGACGCTGGCTTGTGCTCGCCGTCGCTTGGGCGGCGGCGCTCGCAGGCTGGTTCGCTGTGTGGCTCATACCCGACAAGTATGAGTCTCGCGCGCAGGTGTTTGTGCAAACGGAAACGATCCTCGAACCCGTGCTGAACGGCTTTACGGCGCGCCCTGACTATTCAAGGCGCGTTGAAGTCATGCGCCTTCAGCTTTTGACGCGGCCGAATGTGGAGGAAATCATCCTCCGCTCCGGCCTCGACAAAACGATCGAAGCCCGCACGCCGCTTGAGCGCCGCGCCAAGATGCAAGGCATGGTCGACTGGGTGGCCGGACAGATCCAGATCGAAAGTCCGCGGGAGATGTATTTCATCATCTCCTATAAAAACTCCGATCCGAAGATCGCCCGCGCTGTGGTGGACGCCGTCCTCAACATGCTGATCGAACAGGATCTCGGCGCCAGCCTGACCGAGAGTGAGGCGGCGCGCCGCCGGCTCGATTTGCAAGTCGAAGAGTATGAAGAAAAACTAGTCGCCAATGAGCGCGCCGTCGCCGCCTTCCGCGCCGAACACGCCGCTGAACTGACTTCGCTTCAAGGTGAAACGCGCCAGCGCGAACTGAAAGAAAATGAACTTGTCCGGGTCGGCGACGAGATCGAACGCACAAAAGGCCGCGTCCTGACATTGCAGAACCTCATTTCGGCGACGCCGCGGCGCGCGTCCGGCGGCGAGCTTGACCGGCTCAAGGTCGAACTCTCCGCGCTGCGCAGTCAATATGAAGAAAACCATCCCGACATTCGCGGGGTTCTCGCGCGCATTGAAGAGCTCGAAAAAGAAAACGCGACGCTGTCGGCGAACCCCGAATTCATCCGGCTGCAGTCAGAACTTCGCGTCGCGCAGGATTCGGTAGCAACTCTCGAAGCCCGCGAAATCAAACTCAAGGAAGAACTCGACTCCCTCGATTTTGCAGCAGGACAAGCCCCTGCCGTCGAAGCGGAGCTGCGCCAGATCGTCCGCGAATATGAACAGACGCAAAAGACCTATGAGGAATTGCTGTCGCGGCGCGACCGCCTGGCGCTGACGCGCAACCTCGGCGCAGCCGGCCGGGGCGTTGAATATCAGGTGTTCGAATGGCCCGCCGAAGCGCTGGCGCCGAACGACCCGCCGCGCCTTCTATTCATTTTGGGCGTGTGCGTCGCCGCCTTGGGCGCCGGCGCCGCCGCAGCGCTTGGCCTCGCCTTGCTCGACAAAAGCTATACGCAGGCAAGCGAACTGCAGACCGCTTTCGGCCTGCCGGTGCTCGGCGCGATCAGCGAGACTCCGTCGGATGAAATTTTCGAAGCGCGCAAGCGCGACCGTATGCGCCTCGCCATGGCGTGCGTCAGCTTTGTCGCGGTTGCGGGGATTTATGCTTATCTGACGGTCTTCCGCCTTCCCTCTACGGACCCGGCGCTTGAAAAAACAGCGTCCGCCTTCTCTCAATCGATGGAGGCGTCATTATGAGCGTAGTTGAAAAAGCCGGCGCCAATGTCCTGAAAGCCGCCTTCGCCAAGAAGGATAAAAAGAACAAGAAAGACAAGAAAAAGCGCGACGCCGGCGAGATGACGGAAACGCGCCCGGCGGGCGAGCCTGAGAAGATCGATCTCGACTTTGACGCGCTGTCCCATCACGGGTTTTACAACCCGCAAGAGCGCTCCAGTCAGCTTGCGCTTGAAATGCGCGCGGTAAAGCGCCGTCTGTTGCGCCGCATCGGCTATCTGCGCTCTAGCGGTGAGCGTCAGGCGTTTCGCACACCGGGCAAACAGCGCAACATGATCCTCGTGACCTCGACCCGGGCGGGCGAAGGCAAAACTTTCACCGCGATCAATCTCGCACTCAGTCTTGCGCTCGAAGATCAGATTGAAACGCTCCTGATCGATGCTGATCTGTCGCGCCCGAAAATCCGTGAGCGCCTGGACTTGCCGGAAGCGGCTGGCCTGCATGACCGCATCCTTGATCCGAAAATCGATGTGGAAAGCCTTGGCTGGCGCCTCAACGGCGCGCCGCTCACCATCCTGCCGGAAGGCGCAAGGGCGGAACGGCCAACCGATCTTTTTGCGACATCAAGTGCGCAGGACATGTGGACCGATCTTTCTACGGCAAATCCGCAACGTCTCGTGATTATCGATGCGCCGCCTGTGCTCGCCGCCACTGACGCGGTGATGCTCGCCAAATACGCCGATGAGATCGTCTTCGTGGTGGAGGCGAATTCGACGCCGGAAGCCGCCGTCGCCGCCGCCGTTGACGAGCTGATCGATATCAATCCGAATGTGAGCCTGATGCTGAACCGCTGCCAGATCGGCGCGGGCGGCGCCCATTACGGGTCCTACGAATATTACGACCGCAGCGAGGCCGCGACCGCGCCCGCCGGCAAACCCTCAAGTGAAGGATAATCTCATGGGGAAGCACACCAAAAACCCAGTCGCCGCTCCACGCACGAAAGCAGCGCTCCTTGCGAGCGCCGGCATCGGGGTCTTTGCGACGGCGTCCTTCGCCCAAGTCGCCGCGCCGAACGCGCCTTTGAAGATGCAGACTGATTATTTCGGCTACGCGGCCAGCGCATCATTGCGGGGCGGCTATTCCGACAACATCAACCTCTCGCGGTCGGGATTGAAGGAAGATGAATTTTCGATTTCAACCATGTTTTCCGGCGGCGCGATTGTGTCGACCCAGCGTGTCACGGCAATCGTACTTGGTGATCTAGACTTTTCCTATCTGATCAACCAGGGCGATTTCGTCGTGAACCAGAATATCGGCGCCACCAGCACCTTCACGGGCGTCGATAACTGGCTTTATTTCGATCTATCCGGCGCGACGTCGCGGCAATTGCTGGGCGATCAGGCGCGTTTTTCGGGCAACATCAACGCCGGCCGCAATCAGCGCGTCAATGTCCATAATTATTCGGCAAGCCCCTATGTGTTCCATGAGTTTTCTGATTCATCGACCACGGAGCTGCGTTATCGCTTTTCGCAGGTGTTCGTTGACGAGAGCGGATCGCTCTCTTCATTTCTCACAGGCAACTCGGTCAGCGACTCCATCACACATGAAGTGCTCGCCCAGTATGACAGCGGCCGCAAGCTTGACCGGATGCGTTTCCGCCTAACCGCCTATGGAAGCGACACAACAGAAGACGGCGTCAGCATTTTCCCTGACTTCGGATACAAGCAAGGCGCGCTTTCAGCCGACATGCAATTCTCCCTGACCGACCGTTTCGCCCTTTCCGGCGCTGTCGGTTACGACGAATTGGAAACACAGGGCGCGGCCGCCATTTTCTTCAACGACGCTGACCTTTCCGGTTTCTTCTGGCGCGCGGGCTTTACAGCGCAACCGGGTCCACGCTCGTCCATCAGGCTCGAATATGGCGAGCGCTATGGCGATGACTTCATCGACGCCAGCGCGCGCTACCAGATTTCCCAGCGATTTGCGTTCCTCGCCGGCGCCAGCCGGTCCTTCCGCACCCGCGCGCAGTCGGTCACATCGCAATTCAGCACGACCCAACGCGAAACACTCGAATTCGCTGATCGCCTCCGTGAGGGACAACAGCTCCCGGCGCGCGACATTATCGAAGCCGCAACGTTTTATTCCTCCGGCCGTAATTTCGGCAGCGCCCAGACCAATGGCGTTTCCGTCTCCGACAGCGCCTATGCGACGTTGACCGGTGATTTCGACATGACCGAAGTTTCGCTCAACGGTTTTTATTCGGACGACAATTTTGGCTACCGCCAGATCGAAACCTATGGCGCCGCGCTTAACCTGAACCGCCGCCTGGCGCGCCGCGTCACGGGATATGGCTCTGTCTCCTATCGCCGCACAGACACTGACTTCGATCCCGCAACCTGCGAAGCCAATCCGCTGATTTTCGGCCTCGACACGATGGATCCGATGTTCGACGCAGTTGCCGATTGCGCCTCTCTTGCCTTGCAAAATGGCGTCACCAACACCGTCATCGGACAGATCGGGGCGTCTTACCGCATCTATGAAAACGCTTCCATTTTCGTTGAAGCGACGCATACGGAGCGGTTTTCGCCGAACGCCCTTCTCGAATATAACGAGAACAACATCCTGGCGGGAATCACTGTGGATTTCTAAAAATGTATGAAGAGTATTTCCACCTTTCCGACGCCCCGTTCCGGCTTAATCCGGACCCGCGTTTCTTTTATGGCAGCCGCAGCCACAACAAGGCGATGGCGTATCTTCATTACGGCCTGAAACAGGCGGAAGGGTTCATCGTCATTACCGGGCCCGTCGGCGCCGGCAAGTCCATGGTGATCAGCCACCTTCTCGACCAGCTCAACGCATCCAATATTGTCGCCGCGAACCTCCTCACCTCGAATATCGAGCCTGAGGATCTCTTGAGCCAGATTCTCTCCGCCTTCCGGATCGAACCTGAAGGCGAAGGCCGCACCGGCGAGATCGAAGCCTTCGAGGATTATCTTTTCGACCAACTCAACCGCGGACGGCGCGTTCTTTTGATCATCGACGAGGCGCAAAACCTACCCTTCAAAACGCTTGAAGAGCTGCGGATGCTCTCCAATATCGATTATGAGGGAACGCCGCTGTTTCAGGTTTTCCTGGTGGGGCAGCCGGAATTTCGCACGATCATGGAACAGCCCAACATGGAGCAATTGCGCCAGCGCGTAATCGCTTCCTATCATCTGGAAAATCTGTCCGAAGAAGAAACCCGCGATTACATCATGCACCGTCTATCGGTTGCGGGCTGGCGCGAGGACCCGGCCTTCGCCGACAATGCGTTCAGCGCCATCCACGAAGCCACCACCGGCCTTCCCCGGCGCGTCAACACCCTGTGCAACCGGCTGATGCTTTATTGCTCGCTGGAAGAAAAGCATGAGGTGACGGTCGAAGTTGTCGAAACGGTTTGCGCCGAGTTGAAAGAAGAAAAACTCGAAGCACGTAAACCCGCCGACGCCATGCCGCCGGTCGCAAAAGTCGAAGATGAGCCTGCGCAGGATGAACAGAAAGAAGAACCTGTTGTTGAGACGAGCGTTGAGCCGGTAGAGGCGCCGGCGGAGGCTTCAGAGGCTGATGAAATCTCTGAAGAAAAGACCGAAACCAACATCGTCTCGCTGGAGACAGAACGCGCGCGCATCACCGCCGCTGTCGAACCCGACATGGAGCCCCCCGTGGATCAAGAACCGACCACCACGCGCTCGTCCATGAGTGTGCTTGACCGCTTGCGCGCCAAAAAGGGTGATGACGCCCGCCAGGAAGCCACACTAACCGATGTGGCGAGCGCCATCAAAGCGGCCAGCGAAGGCGACGCGTCCGAATTCGAGAGCGACGGCGAGCCGGAAACCGGGCACCCATTGCCGCCAGCCGGAAATGTAGGCGACCCGCAATGGAGAACCGCCCTCACCCGCTCCATCGACGAAACCCGTGATGAGCTGAAACGCGCGCATTCCAATGTGGTGGACCTGACTCGCTCCGTCAGCGTGGGCGAGAAGGAACGCAGGGCGCGGCGCGAAAAGATTGCGGCCAGCCTCGGCCGCGCCGAAGCGCTCCTCGACGCCATGCGTTCCGCTGAAGGCTGAACGGCCGCCGGAAAGGAAAAAATGAACGCCGCCGACGCCATATCTCGGCCCCGCTTCGCCCTTTCCGTCGATGTCGAAGACTACTTTCAGGTTTGGGCGTTTTCCGGCGTTGTCTCGCGCGCCTCATGGGACGGTTTTGCATCCCGTGTGGGCGACAATACCCGCCGCTGTCTCGATCTCTTTGACGAACATAACGCCAAGGCGACTTTTTTCACGCTGGGATGGGTCGCCGAGCGCGACCCGGACTTGATCAGGGAGATAGTCGCGCGCGGTCATGAACTGGCAAGCCACGGTTACGACCACACCAAGGTCAATGAACAAACCTGCGATCAATTTCTCGCCGACGTCACAAAAACCAAAGCGCTTCTGGAAGATCTTTCCGGCGTTGACGTCAGGGGATATCGCGCGGCGGGATTTTCCATCGGCAAGGCGACGCCCTGGGCGCACGAGGCGCTCGCAGAAGCAGGGCATGTTTATTCATCCAGCACCCATCCCATCGCGCATGACCATTATGGCGATGCAGCGGCGGCGCAATCTCCTTACGAAACCGCCGGCGTAATCGAAGCCCCGGTGGCGACGGTGAATATTTTCGGAAAGCGCCTCAGCGCCGCGGGCGGCGGCTGGTACCGCGCGGCGCCCCTCGCTTTATCACAGGCGTTGCTATCGAAAGCATCGAAAACACTCGAGGGGCCGGTGATCTTTTATTTTCATCCCTGGGAAATCGATCCGGGGCAGCCGCGCCTTAACCGTGCGCCGCTGAAGTCGCGCTTGCGCCATTATCTCAATCTCGACAGCATGGAAGCCAAGCTTTCGAAAACACTCAGCGCCTATCCTTGGGGCCGCATTGACGAGGCGCTGGGACTGTCATGAACGCGCCCCTTTCCATTGCGTCCGGCCCGCCTTTATCGGTTACATGCGAAACACAATGCGATTCAGCCGAATGGGACGGGTTCGTCCACGCGCACCCTGATGGGACATTCTTTCATCTGTCTGGATGGGGGAAAGCAGCGAAGACCGCTTATGGCTACGAGACATTTTACATCACCGTTCGCCGCGAAGGCGCGCTTGCCGGTGTCCTGCCGCTGACATGGGCCAGAACACCACTGCTCGGCGCCTCGCTGATTTCTACCGCTTTCTCGGTGGGCGGCGGCCCGCTCGCCAATGATGACGAAGCGCTACGCGCGCTACTACAAGCAGCCGAAAAACTCGGTGAAGATAACGCCGTTCATTATATCGAGTGCCGGTCCGATTTCGAAACTGAAAACTGGCGGATGCAAAGCGGGCTGCATGCGGGATTTGCAACTGAACTTTTGCAGAATGAAGCCGACGCGCTGACAGCGATCCCGCGCAAGCGCCGCGCCGAAATTCGCAAGGCTATCGATGCGGCTCATAAGGGCGATTTAACTGTTCATCACCATGGCGCACCAGACCTTTTCTATCGTCTCTATGCGCAGTCGCTTCACCGCCTCGGCACCCCTGTTTTTCCGCGCCGGTTTGTCAGCGCCTTGATGGACGCCTTTTCAAAAGAGACCGAGATTGCCGTTGTTGAGCATCACGGCGAACCTGTCGCCGCGTTGTTGAGTTTCTATTTCAAGGACACCGTTCTGCCTTATTATATCGGCGCCGCTGAACAGGCCCGGCCGACGCGAGCCTTTGATTTTATCTATTGGTCGGTGATGCGCCGCGCGGCGGAAAAGGGATATGGGCGTTTTGATTTCGGGCGCAGCAAGATCAATACCGGCGCCTATGCCTATAAAAAACTCTGGGGTATTGAACCGCATCCCCTCACCTATCGCATCCGCCTCATTCGCGATGAGGCTTTGCCCGATATCAATGCAAGCAATCCGAAATTCGCCGTGTTTTCGAAACTCTGGCCGCGCCTTCCCGGCTTCGCCGCGAACCGCATTGGCCCTCTACTGGCGCCGAATTTCCCATGAAGCCGGAAGTTCTATTCCTGACGCATCGCATTCCCTATCCGCCCGATAAGGGCGACAAGATCAGGTCTTGGCGTATTCTGAAATTTCTCGTGGACCATTACCGTGTTCACCTCGCGTGTTTCGCCGATGATCCGCGCGATCTCGTCCATCAGGATTTTCTGCAAACGCTTTGTGAAAGCGTAACCATCATCGCCCTCAATCCGCGCGCGGCGCGCATGAAAAGCGCCATGGGATTTTTGCTCGGGAAACCGTTGAGCTTTCAATATTTTCACAACGCGCGAATGTCAGCGGCGGTACGCGATCTACGAAAAAAGCCGCTGAGCGCCGAAATCGCATTCTCTTCATCCATGGCGCCGTACATCAAAAAACCAATTGACGGCCGGATACGCGTTGTCGATTTCTGCGACACAGATGCGGAGAAATGGCGCGACTATGCGCGCGGCGCCAAAGGCCCGATGAAATTCGTTTATCAACGCGAAGCAACATTGTTGGCGCAAGAAGAAACCGGCATCGCCAACTGGGCGGATGCAAGCTTTGCAGTCAGCGCCGAGGAAGCTAATATTTTCAACGAGCGCGCAGACGTGACGAACACTGTCGCCTCATTCTCAAACGGCGTCGACGCCGCCTTCTTCGATCCGCTCGCCATTGATCCATCGCTGGCGCCGGCCTGTGACTGCGTCTTTATCGGGGCGATGGATTACCGCGCCAATATCGATGGCGTGCTGCATTTCGTAAAACATGTATGGCCCCTCGTGCGTCAGGCGCGGCCCAATGCGACCTTCGCCATTGTCGGCGCCAACCCCGCCCCCAATATCCTCGCGCTCAACGGTGAGAACGGGATCACGGTCACCGGACGTGTCGATGACATTCGCCCATGGCTGGGCTCGGCGAAAATTTCCGTTGCGCCCTTGCGGGTCGGACGCGGCGTACAGAACAAAGTGCTGGAAGCGATGGCGATGGCAAAGCCCGTTGTCGCAAGTTCGGCGGCTATGACCGGCATCGCCGCGCCGCGCGACGCCGCGCTCACTGCGGCGACTGATGCGGCGATAGCTGCGTCAATTCTGGCGCTATTGGACGATGCGCCGGAATGCGAGCGCATGGGAAGAGCTGCAAGACACTTCGTACTGACTCATCACCAATGGGATCAGGCGTTGAAGCCGCTTGAACAAAAACTTGCCGCGCTGGGGCTGTGATCTATTTCCGGCGCTCTTCGGCAAGCACTTTTTTCACATAGGCGTCGATATCGATATCGCCCGACACGCGCCCTTTGACCTGTTCGCGGATTTTTGACGGAAGCTGCGCGGGATCAATAGCTCCCGCGCTTTTTATGGTCGCGCGAATGAGGTCTTTCAAACTCTCTTCGTCATCGGGCTTCCATTTTTTATCCGTCATGTCGCTCGCCTCAGTTAAGCAATGCGCCGGCGGCTGGGGCCTCCGGCCCTGACCCGCCGAGCGAAAACGCATCGCGCCCGCCAACGGGTTTGCCATTGATGGTGAGACTGGCGTCATCGGCGGAAATTTCAAGCGTTTCGCCGTCGCTAACATCACCGGAGAGAATTAGCTCTGCGAGCGGGTCCTGCAATTTTTTCTGGATGACACGTTTGAGCGGACGCGCGCCATAGACCGGATCATACCCATTGTCGCCAAGCCAGTGACGCGCCTTGTCGTCGAGGTCGAGCGTAATCTTACGGTCCGCCAGCAGTTTTTGCAGGCGGGCCACCTGGATATCGACAATGGTGTCCATATTCACCCGTGACAGTCGATGGAACAGGATAATCTCGTCGAGACGGTTGAGGAATTCCGGGCGGAATTTCGCCCGCACGGCTTCCATCACTTGCGGGCGCACCGCGTCGCTATCCTGACCTTCCGGCTGGTTCGCGAGATATTCAGCGCCCAGATTCGACGTCATGATGATCAGCGTATTCTTGAAGTCCACCGTATGGCCTTGCCCATCGGTCAGGCGGCCGTCATCGAGCACCTGCAACAGGACGTTGAAGACATCCGGATGCGCCTTTTCGATTTCGTCGAAAAGCACAACCTGATAGGGGCGCCGGCGCACGCGCTCGGTCAGTACGCCGCCTTCTTCATAGCCGACATAGCCCGGAGGCGCGCCGATAAGGCGGGCGACCGAATGTTTCTCCATGAATTCCGACATGTCGATCCGCGCAATCGCGGTCTCGTCGTCGAACAGGAATTCGGCAAGCGCTTTCGTCAGCTCGGTTTTACCGACGCCGGTCGGCCCGAGGAAGAGGAACGAGCCCATGGGCCGGTTCGGATCTTTCAGCCCTGCGCGTGCACGGCGTACAGCGGAGGATACGGCTTCGACCGCTTCGTGCTGGCCGACGACGCGCTTGGCCAGCGCCTTGTCCATGGCGAGTAGTTTTTCGCGCTCGCCTTCGAGCATCTTGTCGACAGGAACGCCGGTCCAGCGCGAGACGATCGCGGCGATGTTTGCTTCATCAACCACTTCATGCACGAGCGATTTCGCCGCCGCCTCATCGGCTTTGGCTTCCGTCGCGGCGAGCTGTTTTTCAAGCGCTGGAATCTCACCATATTTCAACTCGGAGGCGCGGCCAAGATCGCCGCGGCGCTCCGCATCGGCCAACATCTGGCGCGCCTGATCGAGCGACTCTTTGACCTTCGTTGACGAAGCGAGGCTGTCTTTTTCCGCCCGCCAGCGCGCAGTGATATCCGCCGATTTCTGTTCAAGCTCGGAAAGTTCCTTGTCGAGTTTTTCAAGCCGGTCCTTCGACGCGTTGTCGCTTTCCTTTTTCAACGCCTCACGCTCGATCTTCATCTGAATGATGCGGCGATCAAGCTCGTCAAGTTCTTCCGGTTTGGAATCGACTTCCATGCGGAGGCGCGACGCCGCCTCGTCCACAAGGTCGATAGCCTTGTCAGGCAGGAAGCGGTCAGTGATGTAACGGTTTGACAACGTCGCCGCCGCCACGATCGCGCTGTCGGAAATCCGGACCCCATGATGGAGTTCGTATTTTTCTTTCAGGCCGCGCAGGATCGAAATGGTGTCTTCGACCGTCGGCTCGTCCACGAACACGGCCTGAAAGCGCCGTGCGAGCGCGGCGTCTTTCTCCACATATTTGCGATATTCATCAAGCGTAGTTGCGCCGACGCAGTGAAGCTCGCCGCGCGCCAGCGCAGGCTTTAGCAAGTTCGACGCATCCATGGCGCCATCAGATTTTCCTGCCCCCACAAGCGTATGCATTTCGTCAATGAAAAGAATGATCTTGCCCGCTGCTGCGGTCACTTCGTTCAGCACCGCCTTGAGGCGCTCTTCGAACTCGCCGCGATATTTGGCGCCGGCGATCAGCGCGCCCATATCGAGCGCGAGCAGTGATTTATCTTTCAAGCTCTCCGGCACATCGCCATTGACGATGCGCAGCGCGAGGCCTTCAGCGATGGCGGTCTTACCAACGCCCGGCTCGCCAATGAGCACAGGGTTATTCTTGGTGCGGCGCGAGAGAACCTGCATGGTGCGACGGATCTCCTCATCGCGGCCAATGACCGGATCAAGCTTGCCGTCACGGGCCGCCTCAGTCAGGTCGCGGGCGTAGCGCTTCAGCGCGTCATAAGCCTGTTCCGCTGACGCTGTATCCGCCGTGCGCCCTTTTCGAACGTCATTAATCGCCTCGTTGAGCTTCGTCGCTGTGACGCCGGAGTCTTTCAATATTTTTGCTGTGCCTGCGCTCGCCTCCACCGCCAGCGCTGTGAGGAGCCGTTCTGCGGTGACGAATTTGTCGCCGGCTTTCTTGCCGATTTCCTCTGCGGCGGCGAACACCTTGGCGGTTGGCGCGGCCATATAGATCTGGCCATTGCCGCCCTCGACTTTCGGTAGCTTGCCGAGCGCCTCGTCAGTCAATTGCAGGGCTTTGTCGGGCTGACCGCCTGCCGCGCGAATAAGATTCGACGCGAGCCCTTCCTGATCATCCAGCAGGGCCTTCAGGACATGTTCGGGTGTGAATTGCTGATGGCCGTCGCGCAGGGCAATGGTCTGGGCGGCCTGAATGAGACCGCGGGCGCGGTCGGTGTAGTTTTCAAATTGCATCTCGACCTCGGTTTGAGCGTCAATGGGTTAATAGCGTCCCAGTTGCGGCAACGCCTTGTTCTACCTCAAAATGGGTTATGAACGCTCAAGATCAAGCCGCTGTGACAAATTTTCAGGGGCTTTTAGCCTCAGGCGGCAAGCCATTTTTCGCGGTTTAACCCCCGAATCAAGAGCCAGAGCATGAGCGCGCCCTCCCCGGCCAGCGCCGGTAGAATGACCACATAAAGCCCGGCATCGGGAAGCCCGAAATAATCAAGGGCGAGGATGCGGTTGAACCCATCGATGATGTAGCCGGCGCCGGCGATCATCACCAACACACCGATCAGGGACGGCAGGAAGGAAGACCGGATCACGAGATATCCGAGCAGCAAGAGATGCACGCCGAAAAAGATCAAGGTCAGGGTGAAGCCTGTATTGTGCGCGCCAAGAAAATAATAGGGCCAGGCGCTGTCATTGATCGCCGCGAGGGCGCTTGCCGGGTCCGATACGCCGACAAATTCAAGGGCGGTCACAAGATTTAATAGGACGCCAACTTGCGCGACCGTGTAGGTCAGCCGGAAAAGCGCCGCGAGTAATGAGAGATTTGGATCGACTTTCTGAAGGATCAGATACAGCGCCCATGAAATAAAAACATCGCAGATAAGCACGATGAAAAATGCAGCGATGGCGAGGCGAAAAAGACCTTCATTCGACGCGATATTAGCGGCGGTCGCATCCGCGTCGCCATCGACCATCAGTTTCATCAGAACAAAGAAATTTGCAAATATGGCCAGTGCAAAAATGAGGAAATAATTGAACCCTGCAAATCGCGCATAGGTTTGCGGCGCCGAGATTATTGATGGCTGCGCCATAACTTCCCCACTCTTGATTTAGGCTGAACCATACCCGACTTTATATTAAGCCCGCAAGCGGGCTCGACGGGTCGGCGTAGCGTTTTCTCGGCATGCGCCCGGCGAGATAGGCCTCGCGGCCTGCAATAACTGCGTGTTTCATGGCGCTCGCCATCAGGATCGGGTCTTTGGCTTCGGCGATCGCCGTATTCATCAAGACGCCATCGCAGCCAAGCTCCATTGCAATCGCGGCGTCGGACGCTGTGCCGACGCCAGCGTCAACAATGACGGGCACGGAGGATTGCTCGACAATGAGGCGAATATTCACCGGGTTCATGATCCCGAGGCCTGAGCCAATCAGCGATCCCAACGGCATGATGGCGCAACAACCGGCGTCTTCGAGCTTGCGCGCATAAACCGGATCATCGGAACAATAAACCATGACGTCGAAGCCTTCCTTGATCAGGAGCTTCGCGGCGCGCAGGGTCTCCTCCATGTCCGGATAAAGCGTCTTCTGGTCGGAGAGGACTTCGAGCTTCACCAACTCCCAGCCGCCCGCCTCTCTGGCTAAACGCAATGTGCGGATTGCGTCTTCAGCGGTGAAACAGCCGGCGGTGTTCGGCAGGTAGACATATTTCTTCGGGTCGAGGTAATCGACCAGCATGGGCTTGTCTTTGTCGGTGAGGTTCACCCGGCGCACCGCGACCGTCACCATATCCGCACCCGCAGCCTCAGCCGCTTGTGCGTTCTGTTCGTATGTCTCGTATTTGCCAGTGCCGATGATGAGGCGGGAGTTCAACTTCCTGCCTGCGACTTCCAGAATATCCGTCATTTTCAAATCCAAGTCCTAACCACCGCCTACAAACTGGACGATTTCGATTTTGTCGCCATCGCTCAGCGCCGTGTCCTCAAAGAGCGACTTCGGGACGATTTCGAGATTGCGCTCTACGGCGATTTTCCGGGGCTGAAGCTCCAGCGCCGCGAGCAGCCCCGCCACGGTGATCGGCCCTTCAAACCGCCGTTCCTCGCCATTCACGGTAATATCCATGAAAATTCAATCTCTTCCATCTATTGCACGGGGGCGGGCCCCGTTTTACTAGGGCGTTCGCGCACCTTTTCGGGCGCAAGATGTATTCAGGCGCGGCGGGCCCCGCAAGGAACACGGGCGGAAAACATGGCTTCGAAGACGATCTATGTCCTCAATGGCCCCAATCTCAACCTTCTGGGGACGAGAGAGCCTGAGATTTATGGCAAGGCCACCCTCGCGGACATTGAGGCCGAGGTGACGGCCAAAGCCAAAGAGCTCGGTTTTTCCGTGGAATTCCGCCAGTCCAACACCGAAGGAACCCTCGTGGACTGGGTCCAGGAGGCCGCCGCCAAAGGGGCCGGGCTGATCATCAATCCCGGCGCCTACACCCATACCTCCATCGCCCTTTTTGACGCCCTTTCGGCGGCGGCGCTGCCCAAGATCGAGTTGCATCTGTCCAATATCCACGCCCGTGAGGCGTTTCGGCGGCAATCGGTCACGGCGGCGGCGGTGGACGGCGCCATTATGGGGTTCGGCGCGCCGGGCTATCGCTTGGCGCTCGAAGCCCTTAAAACCCTTATAGAAAGTCGCACGGCCTCCTGACGGCCCAAGCGGCGTGTCGCAGTAAAGAAGCGGGAATTGCATGTCCGACAAGAAAGACCACAAAGATCACGGATCGGAAGCCGCGTGGATACGCGAACTGGCCGGGATCCTCGAAGAAACCGGCCTTACGGAAATCGAGATCGAAAAAGACAACACAAGGCTGCGCGTGTCGCGTCAGGGCGGAGTCGCCGCTTTCTCAGCGCCTCCGCCCACCGCTGCGCCTGTAGCGGCGGCTACCGCCGCGGCGCCTGCGCCAGCGGCCCCCGCAGCCAGCCATCCAGGCACAGTCAAATCGCCAATGGTGGGGACCGCTTATCTTTCGCCTTCACCCGGCGCTGATGCTTTTGTGCGCGAAGGAACGCAGGTCACGGAAGGCCAGACGCTGATGATTGTGGAAGCCATGAAAACCATGAATCCGATCGCCGCGCCGCGCTCCGGCACGGTGACGAAGATCATGGTGTCCGACGCGCAGCCGGTGGAATTCGACGAGCCCCTGCTCATCATCGAATAAACGGAATTGACGGGTAACACATGTTCAACAAGGTCCTGATCGCCAATCGCGGTGAAATCGCCCTTCGCATTCACCGGGCGTGCAAGGAGCTCGGCCTGTCCACAGTCGCCGTCCATTCGACAGCTGACGCGGATGCAATGCATGTGCGGCTTGCAGATGAAAGCGTGTGCATCGGTCCGCCAGCGCCCAAGGATAGCTATCTCAA
>JAUHYK010000017.1 GCA_030426465.1 Alphaproteobacteria bacterium | reverse complement strand
GATAAAAAAGCCATGTTGTTTATGGCCTAATAGTGACCACAAAAGCCAATCCTCGCCGCATTCGGAGAAGTAATAAATCTGTGTGCCGTCAATTTTTTTCATCTGGAGATTGGGCGCATTGGGTTTGTCAAAGTTAATCTGTCTGATTTAATTAAGAAATTTATTGATCAGATGCAATCTGAAGAATTTTATCATACAGGAGTTTGCATCTCGTGAGTTGTTTATGCGATCGGACAAATGACAGGTATTCCTGCTTCAAGGCGTCGCGGGATTTATTTGGAACGCCCTCCCGAAAAAATTTCTTTTCTTCATGCTGAGATTCAGTGGCTACCTTGTTCACAATCTTGTCGTTCAGATTTTCATCAGCGATGGCCGGAATGGTCAGGATTTCGCCATGCATGCGGTTTGCCCGACTGGCGATTGATTTGTAGTCTGAGGTTATTTCTTCAAACAACGCAACGGTTACGCTGTTTGAGTATAAAATAACAAATTCCAGCATTTCTATATATTGCTGGAACATGCCGCCGCCGAATTTTCCGTCCGTATAAACCAGGTATGACAGTATGCACTCTTCCGGCTGTCGCACCGGGACGATAACGGGGATGCCAGCCAAGGCGGCGCATTCAACATTTTGGCGCTTGTGGATATGATGCGCCAAGGTTTGGTTATTGTAATTCGTCGTCGCCATTACCTTTCTGCACAGAAGCGAATTGGCTGACCGAGGAAAGCCATCAATGCATAATTTAGTATGTTCCAGCGTGGTGTGGTTTAAATGGCCGCGATGGCGTTTCAGCCATCGCTCCAGCATCTGCGCCCGCTCAATATCCGGACCTGGCGGCTGAATTTCGGATTCCGGTGAGCTGACTGGCATGACCAACGTAAGCGACTAAATTAAAACAGATAATTCTGCTGACGACAGCGCGATATCCTATATTTTAAAGAAAATTTCAACTATCGCCAGTCGCAGATCATGCTAGTTTGCCTGATCCCTGTCTGGGCGGCCGTGGGACGCATCGGGCGTCTACGGCGTTTTGTGAAAACGTGCGCCAATTCTGTGGAGCAAAAAGGACGGCACCTTTATGTGGTCATTTGCGGTAGGAACAACGAGCGGGGTTAACGCCTCCCAGATTAATGCGGCTATGAGCGTCGTTGAAGACGCCGCCGACTTTTGGGGCCGCTATATCGATTTCGGCGCTGACGTTATCGATATAGCGGTCAATTTCGTTTCCCTCGGCGAGACGACTTTGGCCCAGGCGGGAGGGACATTTTTTTCGGTTGGCATGGATGGCGGCAATACGGTTTTCCAGGCGGGCGCGATTCTCGAATTGCAGGACGGAACGGATCCCAACGGGACCGACCCCGATATCGAGATTGATATCAATTCCGACACAATAAATGACGGGGACTTCTTTTTTGGCGGCCTGTCAAATCCCGATGTGCCGTTTTCGCAGTATGACCTCTTTACTGTGCTGTTGCACGAGATCGCGCACGGTTTGGGATTTCTGTCATTTTTGGATGAGGGCGGCGGCAACGTCGCCGTGTACGATCTGTCGGTCGACCAGGTCGGGGCGAATTACTTTTTTACAGGCGCTAATGCGACCGCTGTTTATGGTGGCGACGTGCCGCTTGAGAGTGAGCCGAGCCATGTCAATAACTCGGACTTTGATTTGCTCAATGCGGCGCTTTTCAATGGAGTGCGGGTTTTTCTTTCTGAACTCGATGTGGCTATTCTCGAAGATATAGGACTGCCAATACTTAAACCTACTGGTGGTAATGATGTTCTGTACGGGTTTCATAAACGGTATGACGGTTTTGGTTATATAGGCGGCGATGACAGCATTGCGTTGCTTGGCGGCAATGACTGGTATGATGGGTTTAGCGGCGACGATGCGGTCGATGGTGGAGCTGGAAGCGACACGCTGTTGGGCGAAGCTGGAAATGACACCCTGCGAGGCGGCAATGGTGACGACAGCTTGTCCGGGGGCGTCGGGTCGGACGAGATCCGCGGGGAGCTTGACGACGACACGATCGATGCGGGTGGCGGTCATGACACGGTCTATGCGGGTTTTGGCGATGATACCGTTTTCGGAGGGGCTGGCGCAGATTACGTCACCGGAGGCGACGGGACGGATGTGCTTGACGGCGGCAATGGCGACGACACGGTGATCGGCGGCGACGGCGCCGACATGGTGATTGGCGGCGCCGGATTTGATTCTCTTGTCGGCAATGATGGGAATGACACGCTGGATGGCGGCAATCTTGACGATACGTTGCGCGGTCAGGGCGATAATGATGAGTTGTCTGGCGGCAATAACGAGGATTCGTTGGCCGGCGGCTTCGGCGATGACACACTGAATGGGGACAGCGGCGACGATTCCTTACGCGGCGGAGGCGGGGATGACATGGTCGCGGGCGGGATCGGACATGATCTCGTTACCGGAGGCAGTGGCGGCGACCATGTCGATGGCGAGAACGGCAATGACACGGTGATTGGCGGCGGCGGCGACGACATTGTGCTTGGCGGGGCCGGTGAGGACAGCGTGACAGGCGGCGCGGGGAACGACACGCTCGACGGCGGCAATCTTGACGACACGTTGCGAGGCGGCGCTAACAACGATCTGATGGACGGGGGCAATGACGACGACCTGCTCTATGGCGGGACGGGGAATGACACGCTGATTGGCGGAGACGGCAACGACACGTTGGCGGGCAATGGCGGGGATGATCTTTTCGTATTTAACTTCGGTGAGGGCGTTGACGAGATCAACGGGTTTTCAGCCGGCGCTGGAAGTGAGGACGTCATCGACCTCTCGTCCTTCAACGGAATGTTTGACAATTTTGCAGATGTTCTGGCGGCGGCGTCGGACGTTGGCGGCGATGTCATCATCGATCTCGGCGGCGGCGTCATTACGCTGACCAACCTGGCGACCGCAGATCTCCATCAGGACGATTTCATCTTTTAAGCGATATTCCGGGCAACCGGCGTGCATCAAGGCGGTGCAACCGCCGCTATCGATATGGCGTGATTAGCGCGCGCCGGATGGCGCGCCTGGCATAAGGGGCGTTTTGTAAAACGCCTGTAAGAACGGTGTCTTTGCTCGCCTGGATCCGGCTCCGCCATGGCGCTTGACGCTCGTATTTTATGGTCTAAATCCTTGCTTGTTGAAGCTGCGCCGCCGACAGGCGCGAGATATTCAGATTGGCGGAATATTGTCTGGCGATTTTGATAAAACTGATGCGCCGGGCGCGCTGGAAAATACAGAAACGCAAAACGCAGACGTAAGAAAATTGCAGCGCGTCACGGACGGGTTGCGCGCCGAGCTCGGCGCCGAAAAGCTGTTTGTCCAGCAAGTGATGGCCGAAAATGATCGCTTAAAAGCGCTTATCGCAAAATTACACCATGCGATGGAGCCGAGAATAAGCTCTATATTGTCGTTGAGGCCGCTTCGCTTTGCGCTGGCTGAGCGCAATAGAATCAAATCTGAAACAAGAAAACTGGCGAATGCTTCCGGGGAGAAATCAGCCGCGCAAATTATCGAGGCGCGTAAACATGAATATTCGACAGCGGCTGATGTTGTTGAAGGTGTTCGCCAAAGGGCGCGCGATAGCGGTGCAAAATCCACCGAAACCAGCGCCAATGATATTGGGATTGCAGTCTTCGCCCATGACCGGGCCAACTTCGTTTCGAATGTATTGCAAGCGCTGGATCTTCAGGGTGCGAGCGGGCTTGTCCATGTCTGGATAGATGGCGATCACGGCAATGCAGGAAAGCGCGTGCGCGTCGATCTTGTGCATGATTGCGTCCAGATGTTCCCTGTAAAAGCAATCCACAGAAACCGGGGTAATTTCGGCTTCCGAAAAATGATGCTGCTTTCCATGAGATATATGATGGAGCGGTATGACAAAATATTATTCCTGGAAGATGATTGCTTCCCCGTAAGCGGCGCCATTGACGAGTTTAGCCGCGCGCTGTCAGCCATTGAAAACAAGCCGGATGTCTTTTCGGTCTACGGTCACCCTTTCGGCGTTCGCAGCGAAGAACAGGGCGTTGCGCGTTTTCAAGGGTGGGGGTGGGCGACGACGTCTGAAAAATTGCGGCCCGTCTGGGAGCAGCTCATGGACTGCTATCTCAAGACGGAAGAAGAATATCTGGATTTTGTAAGGGCAAATTTGACGCCGGAAATTCAGGCCTTGATCGACATTACGCCAGGAAGGCAGCCGTCAGATACGCTGACCAAGTTTTTCGCGTGGGACGAAACATTATGTCTTCTGACGGCGATGCGAGGGCTTCGCCACTGCCTTACCGACAGCCGCCTTATTTATAATTTCGGCGCCGGCGCAGATGCGGCCCATTTTCATGATATTGACTATTTTCGTGAGCCCCCATTTAACATGGTGTCGATGGATGAGATCTGGGCTCATTATTAAAAGGCGACAGGCGTAATTTCTCGTGAAAAAAGATGATGGAATATTTGTTGCGGGGCACCGGGGCATGGTTGGCGGCGCCATCTGCCGTGCGTTGCGGTCGAACGGGTATGATAATCTCGTGCTTCGCACGCGCGCGGAGGTCGATCTTCTCGACCGCAATGCGGTCAATGCGTTTTTTGAAGCCGAGAATATTGATTACGTTTTTCTCGCGGCGGCGAAGGTGGGCGGCATTATCGCTAATGACACCGAGAGCGGTGATTTCATTCGCGATAATTTGTATATCCAGACCAATGTAATCGACGCCGCGTATCGCCATGGCGTGAAAAAGTTCATGTTTCTGGGATCGAGCTGCATCTATCCGAAATTCGCCGAGCAACCGATCAAGGAATCAAGTCTTCTGACTGGCGAGTTGGAGCCTACAAATTCCGCATACGCCATTGCGAAGATCGCCGGCAAGGAAATGTGCGACGCTTATCGCAAACAGTTCGGTTTTAACGCCTTCACGGTCATGCCGTCGAATGTCTATGGCGTCGGCGATAATTTCGATCCGCAATCGAGCCATGTGGCGGCGGGGCTGATGCGCCGCTTTCATGAGGCGAAAGAGGCCGGTCTTGAAGAAGTTGTCGCCTGGGGAACCGGCTCGCCCTTGCGCGAGCTTATCTATGCGGATGATCTTGCGGACGCCTGTGTCTTTCTGATGAATAATTATGATGAAGGCGGAATGATCAACGCCGGGTCGGATCAGGAAGTTTCCATCCGTACGCTGACCGAGCTGGTGGCGCAGACGGTGGGCTTTGACGGCAAGATATCCTGGGACGCATCAAAGCCGGACGGCACGCCGCGTAAGATCATGGACAACAGCCGCCTGCGTGCGCTTGGGTGGGCGCCGGAAACATCCCTGCGCGACGGGCTCGCGAACATGTATGCGTGGTTCCTGAAAAACGTTGCGAATGCCTAGAGCGCCAGAAGAACTAGTCTGATCTTCCAGGGGGCGCAGCGCTCGCCTGGCGATCTAATCGTCAGAAATGGTTGTCTCACGCTCCGCATCAAGGCAGCGCCGCCAATATGATTCCATACTGTTGGCGGCGACAAACTTTTCATGTTCAGATTTTGCGCGCGCGCTGAAAGCCATGCGTGCGCCATAGACTTCCAAAATTGCGTCAGCGAAGCCGGAAGGGTCGTTAGCGGTGAGACCGCCATGGGCTTGCGCCGCCTTGCCGGGATAGGTGTTTGCGGTCGCGACGATTGTTTTGCCGGCTGCAAGGGCCTCCGTGACGACAGCGGAGCCGCGGACACGATATTCATGCTCGCCATAAGGAAGCAGCACAACGTCGCTCGCCAACAGCAAGTCCTGATAGTCATCGTCTGAAAGCGGCTCAAGCAAGAGATGCGCTTGTCCTTCAGGCCGCGCTTGCAGCCGGTTGATGGCCTCAGTGATCTTTGGGTCGCGCCCGACAATTTGCGGACTGGCGTGAAGGATGAAACTGATTTCGCCTTTTGCCGGCGTTGCTACGGGTGCGCGCTGGAATGTTTGCTCCACGATGTCCGGAATATGCTGGAAGCCTTTTTCAAGGCGCGCCGATCCAAGCGAGACAACGAGAAAACTGTCAGGTTGAAGATCGAGCTTTTCGCAAAGACGGGTGCGGGCGTCGCCGACGGCGTTCGCGAGTGGCGCGCTTGCGGGGATGGGCAGGGGCCGCACGATCGCAGGCCATATTTGCGACAGATGCTCGGCGAGATAGGCGTTCTCGGCATAGAGGAACAAGTTGCGCCCGAGCGCGCCAGTGTCTTTTAGATGTTCAAGGGTTTCTTCGAACCCCTCCATCCCGTGGCGTTTCGGCATGACCCCGAGCGGATCATAGGGGGTGGCCATATGGAATATCGGAAGCGCGTTCAGCGGGGTTTCCTTCACGATGCGGGCGACCGCAGGGAGGCTTTCGCCATCCGCCGTGTGCAGCAGGATGCGGTCCTGCGGGCCAATCCGCCATTGGGTCATGGCGGTGCGGAGATCCTCGAAAAAACCGCCCGAGGGCGCCGCAGGCGGCGGCGTGACGGGCCTGCCTGACAGCTTGCGGATCAGGCGGTCCAGCAAGCCCGGTCTATTTATCTGTTGTTGCTGGCCCATATAGGCGTCGTACATGGACGCCTGAAAAACCGGCGCCACGGTCGCATTCTCGTTGTCGAGGGCGCCGGAAAACCCTGCGGAGCAGAGCCAGACTACATCGAAACCCAAACGCTGCGCGGACCGTGTCGCTTCGCGGGTCATCATATAATGATGGCCGCGAATATCTTTCAGCGATGGATCGGCGATGAAAAGGCGCTTCATGTTTCAGGGCTTTGCGCGGCGGAAGCCTCCCTCAATAGAGGGGATTGGAGTTGAGTTGAAGCGGTCTGTCCGTTCAAACAAAAAACGCGCCCTTGAAAGGGCGCGTTTGATAAACCGGTTTCGGATTTGCTTAGGCGTTGACCGCTTTCAAAAGCTTCTTCCGTGAGGCCCCAAAAAGACCCGCGCCGCCAAACAGGAAGAGGATGAAGGACGCCGGGATCGGGTTGGTCAGGGTTTCGCCCTCATTAAGGGCGGCGAAAACGGCGTATTCCGCTTTATTCGCGGCGCCGTCTGCAACAGACGCCTGGATCGCCCGGATCGTATTGCTGATGGATGTGCCGAAATATTTGCTCAAGTCGAGCACCAGAACCGTGAGCTTGCGGTTTGCGCCGAGGACCAGGTTTCCATCATCGACAGGAGAGAAATCCGCCAGTCTCTGACCGTTGATGGTCATGTAATAGAATTCGACGGTGTTGGCGCTAATGCCAAACTGAAGGAGATCTGCGCCATCGCCGCCCTTGAAGCTCGCGGTGGCGGCCGCCTTCTGTTCGATAGTCGCATCGCCCTCGATGCTGACGGGCGCTGCATGAGCCGCTGCGAGCGTTGTCAACGCCGCGCTTGCTGCAATTGCGAAAAATTTCTTCAAAATCATACCGTTACACTCCACCAGCTGTACCCCAAACGCTTTGCGACACCAATTGGTTCCAATTGAAAGCAAACAATTAACAACAACGATTGTTTGATACTACCAAAGCAAGAGTTTTGCCAACCGTATATGGTCAGATTACGATAAAGTCATCGCCGTTTTCCATCAATACGTGTGTTGAGGTTAGAATTTATCCCTCAAAATTGAGCAAGATATCCTCGGGTTCGTCGCCGGTTAGGACACCGGCATGCTGCACTGCTTCCAAAATAGGACGCTCGTGAAAAGAGGGGCACATTGCCCGGGCGCGCGGTGATGGTTAATCCGACGGTTTGTGGAGATGCTCCCGGCTGGGGGCGCGGCTCCGCCAAGAGGACCTCATGAGCGCATCGACGCCGCCGGCGGCCCAGTCGGTTACCTTGATTATCGTGAATTTCAACTCCGGCGCACGGCTTGGCCGTTGCCTCGACAGCCTCGCCCGCCAGACCGTGTCAGGGTTTGAGGTCATCATTGTGGATAACGCCTCGAGCGACGATTCTCTGGCTCAGGCGAGCCTTGCCGGGCGGAATGTCCTGTTGATTGAGGCGGGCTGCAATGCTGGCTTCGCGGCGGCGAACAATATGGCGGCCAAAGCGGCGAGCGGTGACTGGCTCGCTTTTCTCAATCCCGACGCCTATCCCGAACCCGGCTGGCTTGAGGCGCTGCTGAGGGCCGCGGCGCGCCACCCGCAAACAGATGCGTTCGGCTCCCGCCAACTGGACGCTGGAGATCCGTCGCGGCTCGACGGAGAGGGGGATGTCTGTACGATCTTCGGCGTCGCCTATCGCGGCGGTTACGGTCATGCGGCGCAGCCTGGCGGCGCTGACGGGGAGTGCTTTTCTCCATGCGCAGCGGCGGCGCTCGTCCGCCGGTCTGTCTTCGTGGATCTTGGAGGGTTTGACGAGCGCTTCTTTTGTTACGGGGAGGATGTGGATTTCGGCTTCAGGCTGCGCAATGCCGGGGGGCGGGCTGTGCAGGTGAACAGCGCCATCGTGCTTCATGAAGGCTCGGGCGTTTCCGGGCGCCACAGCGCCTTCACCCTCTATCATGGTCACCGCAACCGCATCTGGATGTTTTACAAGAACATGCCGGCGGCCCTTTATTGGCTGACCGCGCCGCTGCGGGTGATTGCGGATATGGCGCTGTTCGTGAAAGCCGCCGCCGCGGGCGAGGCTGGCGCCTATATGCGGGCGATGCGCGATGGCTATGGCGGTCTCGGCGCCTTTCGTGAAGATCGGCGAACGATTGCCGCCTTGCGCCAGAAGAGCGGCGCGGCTATCGCTGCCGCCTTGTGCTGGTCGCCGGTGAAGTTTCTCCGGCGCGAGGCTGATTTGAGGCCGCTGGATGACGCCGCTCATTCGGCGGCGAGCGAACGACAGAGCAGTTAAGCCCGTGCCAGCGCAGCCGACCTTTGCGATTTCCGTTCCTATTGGCGCCTACCATCCGCTCTTGCGCGATTGTCTGGGCAGCCTTGCGATCCAGACGCCGCGACCGCAAGTCGCCGTGCTTGATGCATCCGGCGATCCTCGCGTCGCAGAGGCCGTCGCTGAGTTCCCCGATCTTGTCGCCTATCACCGGGCGGGTCCCGATAGCGGACAGTCAGACGCCATTATTGAGGGTTGGGATAATCTTTCAGGCGATATTCTTGGTTGGCTGAACGCCGATGATGCGCTCTATCCGGGGGCGCTGGAAGAGGCCGCGAAGCAATTTACAGATGCTCCCGATACGGACTTGTTTTACGGGCACAGCATCATCATCAATGATGACGACTTGATTCAAGGGTATCACTGGGCGGTGGAGCCGCCGAGTGAAATGATTCTCGCTGGCGACATCATCTCCCAGCCGTCGTGTTTTTTCCGCCGCTCAAAGCTTGATGAGGTTGGCGGGCTTGATCGCGACCTGCATTACACAATGGACTGGGATATCTGGGTGCGGTTTTGGCGCGCCGGCGCCAAATTCGCCTATACGGAAAATATTCTGTCGCGCGTTTTATGGAGCCGCGACGCCAAGACGGGCGGCTTTAACCGGCGGCGGCGCGAGGAGCTGGAGCGTATAATCGGCGCCAACGCCAGTCTTGTCCGGCGGTTGAAAAGCCGGTTCGGCTTCGCCCTGCACCACGTCCTTGAATATCTGGCGCCGGATTTCATCGCTGATTTTTTGCGGTCGGCGCCGGGCCGGACCTTGCGCGCCGTCAATGGGATTGACCGCAATGGCGGTTTTTCCGGCGAGGCGTATTTGCCGTTAGTCCATTATTCGCAAGAGCCCATGACTGCGCTGAACGTCACACTGGATTGCCAAAGCGCTGTTACGCTGTCAGCGGCTGGCGCCACGACTGAGGCGCTGGCGTCCGGCGTCCATCGCCTCATTTTTGAAAAGCCTGTGGGCGCCGGAGAAACTGTCAACCTGAACTTGAGCGTGGATGGCGGGGTCGCCCGCTTCTTGGGCGCGAAGTGGCGGTAAAAGCTGATGGACAAGCGAATTCTGGTTTTCACTGTCCACAAAGCCGCCTCGCTTGGCGTGAGCGACGTCATGCGACGGACCGCGAAAAAACAAGGATGGGCTTTTCATTCAGCCAATTTGAAAAAGGCCAGCCTGATTGAACCCAAGGTTCCAGGCGATGTTGATTTTTTTGCTCAGCTTGACGGAAAGACGGGGCTGGTCGGTCCGATTCGCATGCCGGTTGCGCTGGCCGGAAAAGCGCCCGGCGACAAGCTTATCCTTCACCTTCGCGATCCCCGCGATGTTTTGGTGAGCATGTTTTTTTCCTGGAGCTACAGTCATCCGGGGGTGGACGAAGATTTACGCGCGCGGTTGCGCGAAAAGGGCCTTGATGAATTTGTCCTGCGCGAGAGCGCCGCGCTGAAAGAGAAATATGCGCTTTATGTCCGGGATTATTTGAGCCTTCCCGAGACGGTGGTGCTGAAATATGAGGATTTCGTTCTTGATCGGCCCGCCTGGTTGGGCGCTTTTCTAAGGGCTTGCGATATCGATCCCACGCAGCGTTTTTATGTCCGGCTTGGCAAAGATAATCCCGCGGCCAAAGTGCGCGAAGAAGACAAGTTTTCCCATATTCGCAAGGCGGCCCCGGGCGACCACAAAGAAAAGCTTAAAGACGAAACGATCGCGGCGTTGAACCGCGAGTGGGGCGATCTTTTAAAAGCGCTGAACTATTAGCGCATAGTTCTTTCGCCACCTCAAAAAGGTGACTGAAACTCATCCCAGCTTTGCGCCTTAGCGTCCTTTTCAGACAGGGACGCGTCGCTGTCGCTGACGCCCCAGTCGATGGCGAGGGCTGGATCGTTCCATTTGACCGAGCCGTCACTGGCGCCGTCATAAAAGGCGTCCACCTTGTAAGCGACTTCCGTATCGGGCTCGAGCGTCAAAAAGCCGTGGAGAAATCCCTTGGGCACGAAGATCTGCTTTCCGTTTTCAGCGGAAAGTTCGGCTTTGACCCATTTGCCAAATGTCGGAGAGGATTTGCGGGCGTCGACGGCGACGTCGATGATCGATCCGCGCAGCACGCGCACCAGTTTCGACTGGGCGTGCGGCGGGGCCTGATAGTGAAGGCCCCGCACGGTTCCTTTTCGGGCCGAAAAGGAATGATTGTCCTGAACGAAATCGACCTCAATCCCGGCGGCCTTGAAGGCGCGGGCGTTATAGGTCTCGGAAAAAAAGCCCCGGTCGTCGGAAAACCGGCGCGGGGTGACGATTTTCACCTCAGGGATCTCGAGCGCAACAACGTCCATGAAATTCTCTCTTTCTGGTCTCGCCGCCATGAAGCCCAGCCGTCGCCCGGTTGCAAGCGGCCCCTGGCGAAGATGGCGTAAACGGCTCCCGGTTTTTCCCGAATCATCGCCAGACTGGCTATCAGCTTGGGGGAATTCCAGGAGCCTTAGTTTCCACAGCATCTTGCGTTGCCCGCAAATATGGGCACAAGATATAGAAAGAAAGACGCGCTTGTCGCGCCCAGATTCACGTCAATTCAGGACCGTATCGATGACAGACGCCGCAACTTCCGCCGCCGAAACGACCACCGATTTGCCGGGGCTTATGGTCCCGTCTTTCGCCTATAAGCCGTTCCGCTACCCGTGGGCGCATGATTTCTGGAAGAAGCAGCAGCAAGTCCACTGGATGCCTGAAGAGGTGCCGCTCGGCGAGGACTGCAAAGACTGGGCGAACAAGCTGGACGATTCGGAGCGCAATCTCCTCACCCAGATTTTCCGGTTTTTCACCCAGTCCGATATTGAGGTGAACGACAATTATATGGAGCGCTATTCGCGCGTCTTCAAACCGACCGAAGTGAAGATGATGTTGTCGGCCTTTTCCAACATGGAAACGATCCATGTGGCCGCCTATGCGCTCCTGCTTGAAACCATCGGCATGCCGGATTCAGAATTTTCCGCATTCCTCGAATATGAAGCGATGCGCGACAAACATGACTTCATGCAGAAATTCGGCGTTGATTCCCATGAAGACATTGCGCGCACGCTCGCCATGTTCGGCGCCTTCACCGAAGGGCTTCAGCTGTTTGCGTCTTTCGCCATGCTGATGAACTTCCCGCGCTTCAACAAGATGAAGGGCATGGGCCAGATCGTCACCTGGTCAATCCGAGATGAGTCTTTGCATTGCGAGGGGATGATTAAACTCTATCACGCCTTCGCGCGGGAGACCGGTTGCGTCACCAAAGCGGTTGCAGACGATATTGTCGAATGCTGCCGTACGGTGGTCGGCCTTGAGGACAAGTTTATTGATCTCGCCTTCGAGATGGGGCCCGTACAAGGCATGACGGCGCAGGACATCAAGAATTATATTCGGTATATTGCCGACTGGCGTCTTGGCCAGCTTGAATTGCCGAAACTCTATGGCGTCGAAAAGCATCCACTGCCATGGCTTACGGAAATTCTGAACGGCGTCGAGCATGCGAACTTCTTCGAGGCTCGGGCGACGGAATATTCAAAGGCTGCGACCCGCGGCGAATGGCATGGCGATGATGGCGTCTGGTCGAATTTCGACAAGATGATGGAGCGCCGGAAGGCGGCGAACGAATAGGCGCTCGTTCTCATCTAACGCCATTTGTTGCGATCATTACGGGGCTAGGCAGGGGATGGCGGGCGCAAATTCAGGAACAGGCGTTACCGGCGCTTCTACGAGCGGTGGGAAATATTTTGACTCTATAGATGGCTTGCGCGCGCTGGCCGTTATTCTGGTTCTCTTTTTTCATGCGCGGTTTGATTTCGCCTCCGGCGGCTTTGTCGGCGTCGATGTTTTCTTCGTTATTTCCGGGTTTCTCATTACCTCGAATATCGTGCGCGATATTGAGCGAGGCGACTGGAGCTTCGGAAAGTTCTATGCGCGCCGCGCGGCGCGTCTCCTGCCTGCGCTGTTCGTGGTTTTGTTTCTGACGCTGATCGGCGCGTTTTTCATTCTCTCGCCGTCAGATCTTGAGCGCCTCGGCCGGTCTACGATTTACGCGTCTCTGTCGGGCTCGAACATCTTCTTCTGGCTGGAGGCGAACTATTTCGACCAGGCGGCGGATACAAAGCCGTTACTGCATACATGGTCCCTGGGCGTTGAAGAACAGTTCTACCTCATTTGGCCGCTCCTTGTTCTGGCGTTGTATCGCTGGCGAAAGCGCAACGGCGTCCTGATTGGCCTTGTCGCGGTTGGAACCGTATCGTTGGCGGCGGCGCTTCTGACGGCGCCGCAATTGCCTGGCGCCGTATTCTTTTTAACGCCCTTTCGTATTTACCAGTTCGTGCTTGGCGTCGCTGTCGCTTTAGGCGTCAAAGTCGCGCAAGGAAATGCTGCGGGCGCCCTCGGTTATGCGGCGGCGGCGGCGTTATTTGCGATTGCGTATTTCGCGAATGGAGAGACATCTCCCTACTGGCTTGTTGCGGTGGCGCCGGCCTTGGCGGCGACGATGTTCCTTTGGGCGGCCGAAAGCCCGATCCTGAAATCTGTTTTCGCATCGGCGCCAATGCGATGGATCGGGCAGCGCTCTTACGCGATTTATCTCACCCATTGGCCGATTATGGTGCTTTGGCCGCTGGCGACCGATTACGAGCTTTCTTTCGCGGAAGGTTGGATTGCGATCGCTGCATCGGTGGCGACCGGGGCGATTTTGCATGAAGCGGTCGAAAAGCCTCTGCGTTTCAGATCGCAGACGACGCAAATCCAGCGTCAGCATCGGCTTGGCCTCGTCGTCGCGATGCTTTTGGCGGTGATGTTTCCGGCGGCGCATTTCTGGGGGCTGAATGGGATGCCGTCGCGTGTTCCCCCCCGGCTTGCCGCATATGCGGATATAGAAGCCTTGCGGGCGGATCGGAACAGGGCCGTTTCCTGCGAATTTCCCAATGAGTTTGACGCCGCCTTTCCGCGGTATCAAAAATGCATTGCACCTTCCGATGATCGCCCGACATTTCTTGTTCTTGGCGATAGTCTTGGAACTGAGATCGCCGCAGCCTTGCGTCTCGCATTCCCCAAATATCATTTCAGCCAGGCTACAGGCGGGGGATGCATCGTGTCGCTGGAGCCGGGTTCGCAGATAAAGGGGCGAACCCGATGCTATCATATGTATACGGACATTGCCGCGCGTAGTCGTGATAATGCAGCTTATAAAGAGATTGTTCTCGTCTCAAGCTGGCGCAAGGGTGCAATAGAAGATCTGAATGGAATGATCGCCTATTTTAACGCGGCGGGGCGCAGGCCTATTGTTGTTGGCCCAAGGGTTCGTTTTGGAGAGCGTGTTCCTAATATATTGGCGGCGTCCAAGAGCTTTGCGATTGCGGAAAAACGAGCGCAATCCGTTGCGAAATTTGAACAAAGCGAAGCCTTTAATACTCTTTTTCAAAGAGAGCTTCGAGGAAAGTTCGTCTATATTGACTTTATAGACATGCAATGCCCCGATGAGCGTTGCCCGATATTTGATGGAAAAAGAGAAGGTTTGTATTTCGACGGAATCCATTTTACCGCCGACGGAATACGTTGGATCTCGAAAAAAATTCGACGCGATCATGCACAGACTTTTGACGCTATCGCCAAGGAAACAGCCAACAAAAAATGATTCTGGCGCCGTGTTGCGGGCTATGAAGATTTCACAACCCTTCCACGCGGAGCGTTCACGAGGCATGCTTCCCGTTCCTGCTCTATACGTTCAGGATCATCGCCATATTCGATCAGCGGATGTTTCTTCAGCTTGGTCGCAATACAGTCTTTCAGCCCGTTAAATGGCGGCTCATCGTTCTGGAGAGCGATAGGGCGCCATTGCTGGAATTCGGAATCGTTCACATAGAACATGACAATCGCGCGGCGATCCAGCGTCGATGAAAATCCGTGATAGGAGTAAAAATGCGGCACGAAAACCCCAACCGAGTTCGGTTTGTATTTCGCGCCATAGGTCGGATTTAAATCGCGATCATAGCAGATCGTGCCGTTATGGTCCGCTTCTTCCGGCGTCGGCGCTGTCCGTGGAAAATAAAACACGAAGGACATGAACTTTGCAGGGATATCGACATGAACGTTTTGAAACCGTCCCTTTGGAATATAGAGGACTTCAAATTCGTCGTGATGAACACGCAAACCCTCAAGCATAGCGTCCGGGTTCATGTAAAACTTTTCAGCAAAAGCTCTTTTCACGTCCTTATCTTCAAAAAGGCGACGGATGTACTGAATTTCAGGTTCCGTGCTGTCCTTTAGGTTGAACCGGCCGTTGACGTGTTCGGGATTGTCCTGTTTGCGCTCGCCGAGTTTCTTTTTGTCCTCATAGACGGAGATGCGTTTATTGACCGCCTGATAGAGTTCGTCGGGGAAAATTCCTTCAATATACATGTGATAAAACGGCTGTTCGACAATGCGGGCGGCGCGGGCCGCGGCCATGACATGTTTTTTGTAAGCGTCGAACCGTTCTTGCGTGAAATGCAGCCGGCCGGGGGTCAAAGGCTTGGCCTGAGGGGCGGGCGTTTGCACCGGGGCCGGCGCCTTTTGTGCGGGCCCGAATATTGTTTTCAAACGGCTTAATGCGTTCAGCATGGATAGAACTCCAGGCGGTGGCGGATAATTCAAAAATACCCTATCCCGCTTTTGACGGCCAGAACAGAGGGGCTTTCGGGAATGAAATTGAGAAAAGTTATCGGCGTGGGGCTGCCCAAGACGGGCACGTCTTCATTGCAGTCAGCCCTGAAACTTCTCGGCTATAAACGTTTTGCCGGCTTCGATATGGATGACTGCATGAAATATCTGCGCGGCGACATAGAACCGCTCGTCGCCAAGATGGAGACCCGTGACGGGGCGCAGGACTGGCCGTGGCCGCTGCTCTATCAGCCGTTATATCGCGCTTATCCTGATGCGCTTTTTGTGCTGACCTTGCGAAAGGACGAGGACGCGTGGTGCGCGAGCATGCAGGCGCATGCGGAATTAAAGCGGAAGCTGGTTCGGCCGCCGGGCATGCGCCAGCATATTTACGGCTATGAAAATCCCGCTGATAATCCTCAGCACCATATCGATCATTACCGCGCCCATAACGACAGAGTGCGCGACTATTTCAGCGGTAAGGGGCAATTGATTGAAGCATGCTGGGAAAATGGCGATGGGTGGGAAGTCTTATGCGACGCATTAGCGCTCCCCGTCCCGGCGGACGACTTCCCTCACGCCAATAAGCGCAACGATTGAACTGACGGCGCCGCAGGGGGCAGGATGGTTCGCGGTTGTCGGAATACATAACCGCGTGGCCCCGGTGATGGACAAGCCGTAGATGGATGGAATCCGCCTTACCCTCGTAACGCTCCCTCTTTTTAGGGTTTCCCCTTATCGCAGTCTGTCCGATGGTGTGGACAAGGGCGGGCGGCGCCGCCATATTCGGCGCAAATTTTGACTTCAACGCGCGAAGAGAAGGCCCCCCATGTCCAACGACCCAGAACGCATCACCATCATTGCTCGCGAGTTCACTGCGGCTGCGCTGGAATTTCACCGCGGCAAGATGGCGGAGAAGGGCTATCGGATGGAGGGCTCGATCACGCCGCGCACTTTCAAGATGATCGAGGGCATGGACGCGCCGAAAGATCTGTTTGAGGGTGAGCCGCTTTTCGCGGTGACTTTCGTCAAGAAAGACTAGGCTGCCTCCCAAATTCGACATTTGCGGGCCTGTCCGCTAGATTTGTCTTTCCCGCCCATCGCTGAAGACAAGCCAAGCGAGATCAATGATCGCAGAACTTAATGCTTTGCTTTGGGGCAAAGTCCTCATCTTTGTCCTGATCCCTGTCGGATTGTGGTTCACCTTTCGCTCCCGCTTTGTGCAGTTCCGCCATTTCGGAAGCATGTTCGCGATCTTCGGCGAGGCGCTGAAGCACAATCCCGATCATCCATCTTCATTTCAGGCTTTGGCGTTGTCGGTCGCCGGACGCGTCGGCGCCGGCAATATCGCCGGTGTGGCGGTCGCGATGACGCTTGGCGGGCCCGGCGCGATTTTCTGGATGTGGCTCGTCGGTCTTGTCGGCATGGCGACGAGCTTTTTCGAGTGTTCCCTCGCGCAGCTTTTCAAACGGCGCGAGCCTTCGGGTGATTTCCGCGGCGGTCCGGCGTTTTACATTCAGCATGGATTGAGGAAGCGGCTTGGGCCGGCGGCGCCTGTCCTGGCGGGCGTTTATTCCATCTTGCTGCTTGTCGCCTTCGGGTTCGCCTTCAACGTATTGCAAAGCTACGCGGTGTCGACATCCATGAGCGGCGCCTTCGGGTTTGATCCGAGAATTATCGGCGTCGTGCTCGCGGCGCTGGTCGGATTGGTGATCTTCGGCGGTGTGCGGCGCATCACCCGTGTTGTTGAAATCGTCGTGCCGGTAATGGCCCTCAGCTATATCGGGCTGGTGTTGTTTATCCTTGCGACACGCATCGCCGATGTGCCGGACGCGCTCGGCCTGATCGTGGAAAGCGCCTTCGGTTTCAACGAAGCTGTCGCAGGCGGGATCGGCGCCGCCATGGCGCAGGGCATTCGCCGCGGCTTGTTTTCAAATGAAGCGGGGCTCGGTTCCGCGCCCAATGTTGCGGCGGTCGCCTATGTGGCCCATCCCGGCCAGCAGGGGATTGTGCAGGCGTTCTCTGTCTTTATCGATACGCTGATCATCTGCACCTGCACGGCGTCGATCATTTTACTGTCCGGCGTGGATATTACTGACCCGAATATTGATGGCGTGATCCTGACGCAAACAGCCCTGGCCGCCCATGTCGGCGGCTGGGCGGATGAGTTTGTGGCGACGGCGCTGTTCCTCTTTGTCTTCTCGTCGATCATGTACAATTATTTTCTTGGCGAGAACGCGCTCGATTTCTTCACGCGCGAAAGCAAATTGGCGTTCACGATTTTTCGCATTGCGACGCTGGGTTTTGTGCTCGTCGGGTCCAATCTTGATCTCAGCGCCGCTTTCGGTTTTGCGGACGCAGCCATGGGGCTTCTGGCGCTGGTCAATCTGCTGGCGCTGGTGCTGCTATTTCCGATTGGCCTGCGCGTTATGCGCGATTTCGACGCCCAGCGGAAACAGGGCGTGAAACCCGTTTTCGATCCGGCGGATTACGCCGATCTCGATATCGATGAAAGCGCATGGGCGCTTGAGCCCGAAGACGCCGCGCGGCTTCAACAAAAACGCGCTTAGCGATTACCCGTCAGCTTGCCGTAAAGCTCCGGGCGGCGGTCGCGGAAAAAGCCCCAGCTGGCGCGCCGCTCATCAAGATGATCGAGATCGACGGTTGCGGCCGTGAAGCCTTCTTCGTCACGCGACATGTCGGCGAGGAAATCGCCGCCATCATCGACAATGAACGACGAGCCGTAAAAAATCTGGCCCTCTTCATCGCCGATGCGGTTCGCCGCCGCGACGGGGACAACGTTTGAAACAGCGTGACCGGTCATGGCGCGGCGCCAACGGTCGCGCGTATCGAGACCCGGATTTTCAGGCTCGGACCCTATGGCGGTGGGATACATCAACACTTCCGCGCCCATCAACATCATGGCGCGTGCGGCTTCCGGAAACCATTGATCCCAGCAAATGCCGACGCCAATGCGGCCGAACTTTGTGTTCCAGACTTTGAAACCAGTGTCGCCCGGACGGAAGTAGAATTTCTCTTCGTAACCGGGACCGTCGGGAATGTGGCTCTTGCGGTAAAGACCCAATAACTCACCGTTAGCGTCGACGGTGACGAGGCTGTTGTAATATTCCTGGCCGTCGCGCTCGAATATCGACAGCGGCAGGACAACGCCGAGTTCTTTTGCGAGCGGGGCCAGTGCGGTCACGACGGGATGATCTTTCCACGGATAAGCTGTGGTGAAATGCACCGTGTCCTCGGTCTTGCAGAAATAGGGTCCCTGAAACAGCTCCGGCGGCAGGATAACCTGCGCGCCGTCTTTTGCTGCGTCACGAATGAGCTTTTCAACGGCTTTGATATTGGCACCCATGTCGTCGCCAAAGGCGGCTTGCAAGACGGCGAGGCGAAGTGTGCGGGCCATGAGGTCTCTCCTGGGGACGGCGTCTGGTGAGGGCGCTTGACGAGATAGCGGGGCGGCGGTGATGTTGCAATCAAGCCGGGTTAAATCGGCGTGCGCAAATATGTGTGAAGGCGAGGAAATTCAATATGGCCAGGCTGGAAATCTATTGGTCTTTCAGGAGCCCCTATTCCTATCTGGCGACGGACCGGCTCTGCGCGATCAGGGAGCATTACGAGGTCGATGTCGCATTCCGGCCGGTTCGCCCGCTCGCCATGCGCGAACCTGATTTCTTTGAACGCGGCCGCAAGCAGTTTGTTCCCTATCTGATGCAGGATTTTCCGCGTGAGGCGGAGCGGCTCGGCCTCGCTTTTGGCCTACCGACCCCTGACCCAATCGATATGGATATGGCGACCGGAAAGGTGGCGCCTGAACAACCCTTGATGGACCGGGTTATGGCGCTGGGGATCGCCGCCTGCGAAAAAGACAGAGGGCTCGATTTTGCGAAAGCGGTTTCAGCGCGCGTCTGGACCGGCAAGCCATGGTCCGATGACGCTTCGCTTGGCGATGCGGCGCACGAGGCGGGGCTCGAGCTTGCGACGCTTGAGGAATGGGCGAGGGACAACGCTGCAAGGCTTACTGAAACCATCAACGCGAACGAAGCCGAGCAACTAAAATATCACTGGGGTGTTCCGCTGATGGTCCTCGATGGCGAAGCTTTTTTCGGGCAGGACCGTCTCGATTCGCTTGAGTGGCGTCTTGGAAAACGTGGTCTACGCAGGGATTAGAGACATCGCCGGCGCCGTTTCAGCCCCCGTGGACCAGCGCCCTCAATCGGGCTAGGTTGCTGGCCGCTTTCAGGGAGAAAACAATGTTGAAAAAGAGCATATTGATTTGCGCCGCATTATCGCTTGGCGCCTGTGCAACGATTTCGCCGCGCTCGCGCATTGAAAATCGGCTGGTCGATATTGGCCTTTCCGAACGCAAGGCCGAATGTATGGCCTATGAACTGGATGAGCGTCTCGATCGCGACGATCTGAACGAGGTCGCCGATTTCCTTGGCGACGTGAATGACGCATCCTCCGCCGGCGAGAATTATGACACGCTCTTGAACATCGATAACGCCCGCGCCGCCGCCGCCATTGCAGCCTCCGGCCTTGCCTGCGCTTTTGGCGGATAAATATGCCTGACTGGTCTGAGACCCGCGTCGCCGGCGCCGCCGGGGTGATCGCTCCCGGCTTTGATAAAGTCGGGGAGGCGTTTGCGCAGAATTTCGACGAAGGGCTTGAGCTTGGCGCCGGTTTCGCGGTGGTGGTTGATGGCGAAACCCTGATTGATATTCGCGGCGGCTATACGGACCGGGCCAAAGAAAACCACTGGAACGAAACGATGCTTGCCTGCATCTATTCCAGCGGCAAGGCGGTGCTGGCGTTTCTGATGGCGCGCGCCGTGTCTGACGGTTTGCTCGATTACGACGCACCGGTGGCGCAATACTGGTCCGAGTTCGGCGCAGCCGGAAAAGAAAACATCACGGTGGCCGAGGCGCTTTCTCATCAGGCCGGGCTGTGCGGCTTTCCCGATGAAATGCCGCCTGAAACGTGGCTCGACTGGGACGCGATCTGCGCAAAGCTCGCCGCCATGGCGCCTTTGTGGGCGCCGGGAACGGCCAATGGATATCATCCGCAGACGGTGGGTTTCATCGCGGGGGAGTTGTTGCGACGCGTCACCGCGAAGAGCGTTGGCGCGCTTATTCGCGAACTTTCCGCCGCACACGATCTCAATCTTTTTTGCGGGATGAACGAAACAGACGGCGCCCGCGCCGCCTATATGCCCAAGCCCCCGAAGGCGCCGGATCTCGGGCCCATGAACGAGTTCAAGCAGGCTGCTTTTTTGAAACCATGGTCTGCGCCGGGCAAAGTTTCGCGCGAAGACTGGATGGCGGCGGAATTGCCGGCGTCGAATATGCATGCCGATGCGCTTTCGCTTGCCAGGATCGTGCACCCCCTGGCGCATAAGGGCCGCGATGTTTCGGGGAATGAGGTCTTGTCCGAAGGAGCTATCGATGACGCTTTGAAAGAACGCAGTCGCGGCGATGATCTCGTGCTGCCGTTTCATCTGTCATGGGCCGCCGGGTTAATGCGCAACATCAATCGCCACTTTGGCCCCAATGAAAATGCATTCGGCCATGCAGGCTTTGGCGGCTCCTGTGTGATTGTCGATCCTGAGAACAATCTCACCGCGGCTTATGTCATGAACAAAATGTCACCTTATCTGGTGGGCGATCCGCGTGCAGTGAGATTGCTGGACGCGGTTTACGCGTCTCTTTGACTAAAATTTGAGTCTAAAATCGACGCTGACAAAAGCCGGTTGCGGGTAGCCCGGATAGACTTTTGACATGTTACGGCTTTCGTAAAGATGCGCCCGCCGCAATGGCGTGTCAGCGCGCGCGCGCCGTGTAACGGCCAGCATCTCCACCCGTTTCGCCGCGAAGGAAAACCCCGCCACGGGCCGCGCCTGTGCTCTGAAAGCCGTCTTGTGGTCGAGCCGTTCTCCGGCATTCGCCGGAGCAGCGCCCATGCTTAGTGTCATCGCCAGAATGGTTGCAATCGCCCGCATATGTCCCTCGCCCTGGTTGTTTATGGCGAAAGCGTGGCAGGCCCGGGTGAGCGAAAGTTTAGACGAAACGCGGAATTTTATCTCAAAGCTCGCAGGGAAACTTGCGAAAATTAGATTGAAAAACGACGCTTTAGCCAGTCCAGCATCAACGCATTTGCAGCATCCGGTTTTTCCCATGTCACCCAGTGACCGCAATCTGGGATGATGTGTTTTTCAAGATCGGGAACGAGGTTTTCCATTCCCTCTGCGGTCTCCGGCGGGAGGAAAAGATCAAGCTCTGCGCCGATCCATAAGGAGGGCGCTGTGACGGGTTCGTCACGCCCTTCCATGATGCGCCAGTTGTTGTCGATATTGCGGTAGAGATTGATCCCGCCGTGAAATCCGCTGTGGGTGTAGGCGTCAGTATAAACATGAATGTCCGCCTCCGGAATAATCTGTTCGTCTTTCGACGGCGCGGGCCCGTCCCGGAACCGGCCCCGCAGGTCAAAAACATTGCCCCTGATCGAGGCCCGCTTTTCTTTGGGCGCCGGCTTGCGGAACATGAGGTGGAAAAACCGGTCCGGGTCGGTTCCGAATAATGCTTCCGGCGCATCGCGCTCCTGGAACTGGATGAAATAATGTTTCGGACCGAAGCGTTTTTCGATAATCGCGAGCGGCGCGACGGGCGGGCGGGGATGCAAAGGTGTGCATAGGCTGATCACCCCGGCGACACGATCCGGGTGGAGTTGCGCCATGGACCAGACAAGGGCGCCGCCCCAGTCATGACCGCAAAAAATCGCCTTCTCGATGGCCAGCGAATCAAGCAGGGCTGTGAAATCGCCCGTCATATGAAGAGCGTCGTAGAGCGCCGGATCTCTGGGCGCATCGGAGCGGCCAAACCCTTTCAGGTCGACGGCGATGGCGCGCAAGCCCGCCGCAGAAAACGCCGGGAGTTGATGCTTCCAGGAATATGCGATCTCGGGCCAGCCATGAATGAAAATCACCGGCGGGTGGTTGCCTTTCGGGTCGCCGTTCATCTCGTAAATAGCGAGCGCGCCATTTGCGGTGTCAATGACGCGGGGCGTCGGGAAATTGCTCATGGCGTGACTTTGTTCGCGCGCGCCAGCGGTATCAAGAAGAAATCGCAGTCCGGGCTATTGCTGTCGGAAACCATTTCTGTTGCCTGCGAGATCGGTTATGCAGGCTTTATGAGCTCTGATCTGCAATCTGAAAACTTTCCGCCGGCGCCTGAAGGATGGAGTCTGCAATCCCATAGCGGAACCTTCAGCAGTCACGCCGGGCCTTATTATTTCCGCAAGGAAGGCGGTCCTGCGGGCGTCGCTTTTTATTCCGAACAACACCACGCCAACGGTCTTGGCGTTGTTCATGGCGGTGCCTTGTTGACGCTCGCCGATATGGCCTTGTGGGACATCTGTCGCCGTGAGGTCGGCGTTTTCAAAGGCGTTACGGTGACGCTGAATGCGGAGTTTGTCGGGCCCGGACCCATCGGCGCTTTTATTGAGGCTACGGGCGAGATGGTGAAGGCGGGCAGGAAAATGATGTTCGCGCGCGGCGTCATCAGCGCCAATGGGGATGCGTTGACGAGTTTTTCTGGGACGTTGAAACGCGTCAGCTAAGCCGTGTCCTTAGGCGGTTGCGACGCGCGACTTTCGATTCTGGCGCACAGCGTCAATGCTCAACACGCCAAGCGCTGACCAGATCAGGCCGAAACAAACGGCATGGTAAAGTGTGAACGGTTCGCCATAATAGAGCCCGAGCAGAAATTGCCCCGTTGGCCCGATATATTGAAGAAAGCCGAGCGTTGTGAACCGCAATCGCCGCGCCGCGAGCGCGAACAGCATCAGCGGCAGCACGGTGACCGGCCCCGCGGCGATCAAGAGAAGATCAAGTTTCAGATCGCCCTGTCCGAAAGCGAGGCCATGGGATCCTGCAAACCAGATCAGGAAAATGAGAGCGAAGGGCGACAGAACCGCGGTCTCGATAAAAAGGCCGGGCATCGCGCCCACATCCAGCATCTTGCGCACATAACCATAAGCGGTGAAGGAGCAGGCGAGGATCATCGAGACCCATGGAAACACACCGGCGCCAAATGTCAGGACCGCGACGCCGAGTGAAGCCATGGCGACAGCCGTCATTTGCAGCCGGTTCAGTTTTTCCTTCAACACGAAAACGCCGGCGGCGACGAACATCAGCGGATTGATGTAATAGCCGAGGCTCGCTTGCAGAACGCGGTCATTCGCGACGGCCCAGACATAGACAAGCCAATTGCCGCCTATAACCGCTGCGGAAAATCCGAGCAACAAAACCATCCGTGGGGACGAGAAAGCTTTAAAGGTTTCGCCCCACTGCTTGCGGAATGTCAGGATGAGCGCGCCGAAAGGAACGGACCACAAAATGCGGTGGCCGACGATTTCCATGGGCGAGACTTCGCCCAGCGCTTTCAGATAGACCGGCAACATTCCCCACAGCCCATAGGCGAAGACGCCGCAGATCAGGCCGAGCCTGACGGCGCTGTCATGGGGTGAATTGGGCGTCGTGTTGGTCATGTGTTTTGGTTCTGGGCTCTGTCGATAGGGTGGTTGTGCTGAGCGTATGACGGAATGCGTCGGGCCGTCCGCCCGGAACTTGCGCCAGTGGAGCTGACGGCGGCTTCGTCACGCCTATGCGACTCGCGGCGCCGATGCGCAAGCCTTCAGCGCAACAAATTACCGTATCGAAAGCGTAGAAATTCTATTGTGTGATGCCTTGCGTGCGCAGCCGCGCAAGGATGCGATCCATCGCGCTGGGCGTGGGAGCGGCGGCGTAACGCGCCGTGATGATGATGCGGTCGTCTTCGGTTTCCGCAGCCGTGATGCCTTCATAGGCGAAGTTTTCATCGAATAGCGGCTGCGGCGCCCGATAAAATTTCGGGTTGTCATTGAGCTTGTCCAGCTCCTGCTCCAGCGCGCGGCGCACGATGAATTCAAGGGGAAGATATTTCGAAATCCCGGTCTGTTCCGACAGTGTAAAGGCGCCAAGGCGCGCCTGCAGTTTGCCGTTCTCAACATAAGGAATGAGCGTGACGTCCACTGTGCCGGTTTCCTGCGCCATGCGTCCCGGCGTTCCTTTGCCGTTCCAGCCGCAGGACCAATATTCGATCTCCAGATAAATGGCGAAGCGGATTGCGTTGTCCGGAAAGCTGATGCGCGGCTCGCCGGATTTCCAGCGCTCACCGCAATCATTGCGCCTATTGGCGATCCAGTTTTTAAGGTCGTTTTCCGTTTCAACGACAAACTTGGTGACGTCGGTGACGAGTGCGAGCTGCGTCTTGCCGCTAGAGGTCTTCTGATGGAATTCGATATCGGCGATGACGGGCCGCCCGCCAAGATTGACGGTAGTCGGGGCGTCATAAATTTTGTCATAGCCCGCCAATTCAACTTGCGCCTGGGCCTGTGCGGAGGCCGGCGCGACAAGGGCGGCGAACATTAAAGAAAGCGCTGAGAAAAGAAAAAGGCTTCGCATAAGCGAAGCCTAGATCATCGAGCGCGGGAACGAAAGCTCCCGGCAGTCATGGCTGGACGGGCTTTCACCCGTCCGGAAGGGATCAGGCGGCCTGTTTCAGGATGCCGCGATTGAGAACAAGCTCGGCGATCTGTACAGCATTCAGCGCCGCGCCCTTGCGTAGATTGTCGGAAACGCACCAGAAGGCGAGGCCGTTATCGACCGTCGGGTCGACGCGGATGCGCGACACGAAGGTTGCGAAGTCGCCAACGCATTCGACCGGCGTCACATAGCCGCCGTCTTCGCGCTTGTCGACGACGAGCAGCCCCGGCGACTCGCGAAGGATTTCCCGCGCCTCATCATCGGAGAGCGGGCGTTCCAGTTCAACATTCACCGCCTCTGCATGGCCGACAAAAACCGGCACACGCACACAGGTCGCCGTGAGTTTGATCTTCTTGTCGAGGATCTTTTTCGTTTCCACGACCATCTTCCATTCCTCTTTGGTGAAGCCGTCTTCCATGAAGACGTCGATATGGGGAATGACGTTGAAGGCGATCTGCTTGGTGAATTTCGACGGCGTCGGATTGTCGTTGACGAAAATGCCTTTCGTCTGGTTGAACAGCTCGTCCATGGCTTCGCGGCCGCCGCCCGACGTCGACTGATAGGTGGAGACCACTACGCGTTTGATGGTCGCCGCGTCATGAAGCGGTTTCAGCGCAACGACGAGCTGCGCCGTCGAACAGTTCGGATTGGCGATGATGTTCTTCTTGCGCGCGCCCGCGATATCGTCGGCGTTCACTTCCGGCACGATCAGCGGCACATCAGGGTCCATGCGGAAATGGGACGAGTTGTCGATGACAATGGCGCCGGCTTTCGCAATTTTCGGCGCCCATTCCTTGGCGACGGAACCGCCAGCCGCCATCAGCACGATATCAACCTTTGAAAAATCGAATGTTTCAAGGTCGCGGCATTTCAACGTTCGGTCGCCATAGGAAATCTCGCGGCCAATCGACTGGCGCGAAGCGAGGGCGAAGACTTCCTTCGCCGGGAACAGGCGTTCTTCGAGAATGGCCAGCATTTCCTGGCCGACATTGCCGGTGGCGCCGACAACCGCGACGTTGACTTCCATGGGTAGACTCCAATTAACGGGCCGCGACAAACGACGCTGAGCCGATAATGTCAACCCAGCCTTGCGGCCGGGCGCTTTTGCGCCGGAATGGGCCGGATTTCCAGAGAAAAAATGTCAAAAAAGGATCAGTCAGGCTATAAGACGTGTTCTTTGCCGACAGACTTCCTCTCCAGGAGTTTTCATGCCTGATTTCGCCAGCGATCCTATGGCCGCCGATCTGGTTCATCTGGCGGTTGCGTTGGCGATCGGTTTCCTCATCGGGTTCGAGCGGGAGCACACGCACCGGGCTGAGGCGCGCGAGCATAGTTTCGCCGGCGCGCGCACATTTTCCCTGACGGCGCTGGCGGGCGCGATTTCGGGACTGGCCGATCCCGGTCTGATCCTTCCCGTCGCTGCGTTGATGGCGATCGCTGTTTTGACGGCCGTTTCTTATTGGGCCACGGCGAGGGACAAGCCGGGCGCCGGCGGCACTACAGAGATTGCGCTATTCGTGACGTTCATCCTCGGGCTTGCGGCTGTGCGCGGGCATGTTTTGGCGGCGGCGGTCGGCGGCGTCTCCACTGCGATTATTCTCAGTATCAAGGAGAGTGTGCAGCGTTGGGCGTCAGCGTTGAGCGAAGACGAGCTTTATGCGGCGCTTCGATTCCTTGCGATATCCGTCATCATCCTGCCGGTCCTGCCGAACGAGGCTTTCGGACCTTATGATGCGCTCAATCTCCGCGATATCTGGCTGATGGTTGTTTTTATCAGCGGGCTTTCGTTTCTTGGCTACTGGTTGATCAAACTCGCCGGCGCCGGACGCGGCGTGTTGCTGACGGGGTTTGTGGGTGGGCTCGCCTCGTCAACGGCGACGACGCTGTCCCTGTCGCGTTTTACGAAAAGCGGGGTTGAGCCGCGCGAGCTTGCCGCCGGGATCGTCGCCGCCAATGTGATGATGCTGCTGCGGATCAGTCTTCTTGTCGCCGCGCTCGCCCGGGAGGTGCTTATTGCGCTGGCGCCGGGGCTTGTGGGCGCGGGGCTTGTGGGCGCGGGCGCCATGCTCTGGTTGCGCAGGGGCGATAACCACGCCGAAGAACAGGAGAGCATGCTCAAACTCGGCAATCCCATGGAAATCAAACCGGCGCTGGTTTTCGCGGCTTTGCTCGCGATAATTTCCGTCGCGGCGAGTTTTGGCGCGGAGCGGTTCGGCCAATCGGGTCTGATGGTCGTGGCGCTGATTTCGGGGCTGGCGGATGTGGATGCGATTACGCTGATTGCGGGCCGTCAGGCGGCGTCCGGATCAATCGCCATGAATGCGGCGGCGCTGGCGGTGATGTTCGCAGCGGCGTCGAATATTGTGCTGAAAGCCGGCATGTCGTGGGCCATTGGCGGAAAGGCGCTGGGCGTTCGGGTGGCGGCTATCTTTGTTGCGATGATCGCCGCAGGCGCGTTCGCGCTCGTTGTGTTCTAGGCGCTGGCCAAGGCGCCGAACGGCACGATCTTGTTTTGCGCGTCATGGCCGATATCGGCGCGGCCGAGATAGGGAACGCCGGTTCGCTCGCACCAATATTCAACGATCTCTTCTTCGCTCGCGCCGAATGGCCTGTCGTTTTCCGGCACGTCGCTGAGACGCCCGAGCATGATCCCGGCGGCGCTTTGTACGTTTCTGTCGCCCATGATTGAAAACATCGCGCGGTCGGTGGCGTAGAGATACTCGCCCACATCTTCCAGCAGGATGATATGGCCGGTGAGGTCGGGCATCCAGTTCGTGCCCGCGAGATGCGCAAACACCGTGATGTTGAAAGCGACGCAGTGCTTGCCGGTTTTTACGGTCGGTTCGAGGTCCGATAAGTCGCCGCGAATGAGATAAGAAAGCGCGCGCGCAACCGCCGCTTCACCGCCTTCGCGATTGAGATCCGTCACAATGGGGCCGTGAGTCTGACGACCGATTTTTTTCTTGTAGAGGCGCGCCAGCAGGAACCCGTTATCGGAATAACCGAAATAGATTTTCGCGCGCGCATGCTCGTTCAGCCTGCCGAAAAGATCGTCATCGAGACGGCAGGCGCCGTAGCCGCCGCGCCCGAACCAGATCGCGTCATATTTCGGATTGTTGGCGACCTCTAAGAAGGCCGCGCTGCGCTCTGCGTCTGTTCCGGCGAAATGCCCGGCGCTGGCAAAACATTGTTCATGAAAATGAAGACTTGCTTCATCGCCAAAGCGCGCCGCCGCAATTTCGGCGATTTTCTCAGCAAGCTCGCGTGTAATCGGCCCGCCAGGGCAGACGATTGCGATTTGACAGGGCGTGGTGCGGTTGGTCTCAGTCATTTCAGGGCGATAGCCTAGCAGGAGGGCGTAAATCAGGCCCTAACCATTTTAGTGACGCACTATAAACAGATTTCCCCTATAGCCTCCTCTCGTGATGACAGACAAAAAAGACTATTTCTTCTGCGGGATCGGCGGGTCGGGCATGCTGCCGCTGGCGATGATCGTCTCGGCGCGCGGCGCCCATGTGGAGGGCTCTGACCGGGCCCTTGATCAGGGCAGGACCGGCGCGAAATTCGACTACCTACGCGGCCTCGGAATCGCGCTCCACCCTCAGGACGGGTCGGGCGTCACCCGGCCCTCGCAGATTCTGGTCGCTTCGGCGGCGGTGGAGGATACGGTTCCCGATGTTGTCGCGGCGAAAGAAGCGGGCGCGGCGCGGCTGTCGCGTGCGGAACTCCTGGCGCAGCTTTTTAACGAATCGGAACGCCCTATCGGCGTTGCGGGGACCAGCGGCAAGTCGACGACGACGGGCATGATCGGCTGGATCCTGCATCACGCGGGCAAATCGCCCACAGTGATGAACGGCGCCGTGATGAAAAATTTCGTCAAACCTGACGCCCTCTTCGCCAGCGCGCTGGTGGGCGAGGGCGACGCGTTCGTTTCCGAGGTGGATGAAAGCGACGGTTCTATCGCCATGTTCCATCCGAAAGTCGCGGTGCTGAACAATATCTCCCTCGACCACAAATCGATGGACGAATTGCGCTCGCTATTCGGCGGGTTCATCGCCGATGCAGAGGTTGCTGTCCTCAATCTCGATAATGAAGAGACGGCGCGGCTTGCGGCGGCGCGTCCGGAAAAGCGGCTGACCTATTCGCTGATCGATCCGCGCGCCAATCTTTTCGCCGAGCATATCAAACCTGAGCCTTTTGGCGTTTCTTTCGATGTGGCGCGCAGCGATGGCGCGCGCGCGTCCGTCTCGCTGAAAATGCCGGGACGCCACAATGTGTCCAATGCGTTGGCGGCGATTGCGGCTTGCGGCGCCTGCGGTGTTTCTTTGGAAGACGCCGCAACGGCGCTGGGTGACTTCGAAGGAGTGCGCCGCCGCCTTGAATATGTGGGCGAAGCCAATGGCGTCAGCGTGATTGATGATTTCGGTCACAACCCTGACAAGATCACGGCTAGTCTCAAAACCCTACATGAATTTCCGGGGCGTTTGCTCGTCATGTTCCAGCCCCATGGCTTCGGGCCGTTGCGGCTGATGAAGGACGAGTTCATTTCAACCTTTGCCGAGCATTTGTCGGATCAGGACATTCTGTTGTTGCCGGAACCGGTTTATTTCGGCGGCACGGTGGATCGCTCGGTCTCCAGCAAGGATATCGCCGCGGGTGTGAACGCCGCCGGGCGTATGGCGCAAGCGCTGGCGACCCGCGACGATTGCGGCGTGCAATTGCTCAAACTAGCAAAACCCGGCGACCGGATTGTCATCATGGGCGCGCGCGATGACACGCTGTCGGTCTTTGCCGCGGATCTTTTGAAGCAGCTTTAAACGGTTCTCATCGTCTCTGCGTCGGCCGCGACGAGATCGCGGCTGACAAGACCGGCGCCGGTCAGCGCCGCGCGCCAGGTTTTGAGATGCGGCGTTTCAAAATGCGCGTCCAGCGCGGCCCAGCTCTCCCATTTTTCCAGAACCACAAAAGCATCCGGATCGGCGAGGTCAGGCCCGTAGGCGTAATCAATGCAGCCATTTTCGGCGCGGCTGGCGGCGATCATCGCCGTCATGGCGGGAAGCAGCGCTTTAAGGGCGCCGTCTTTCACGACAACCCGTCCTGTAACGCCGATCATAACATCAGCCCATCAAATTGCGTTCTTCGCCGGCTTCGATGAAACGAATCGATTGCGCGACAACGCCAACCTCACCGAGTTTCGCCATCCAGACGCCCATATGCGGCTGAGTCGTGTGGGCGTGAAGCGCGTCCCAGCTTTCCCAATATTCAAGAACCACAATTGTATCCGGCTCCGTCACGTCGGCGCCATAGGAGTAATCGATGCATCCCGCTTCGGCGCGGGTGGCGGCGATCACAGTCTCCATATCCTTTTGGACTTTCTGCAGTCCGCCGGGTTTCAGCTTCGCCTTGCCGGAAACGATGATCATTCCTGTCCTCCATCTACGTAGTTTTGCGTATTATGCGGAGCTATCGCCGCCAGGTCGATAAGTATGAACACTTGGTTGCGACATTCTGTGCACTCACTCCTGACGCAGATCAATTTCTTTTGGAATGCGAAGCGCAATGTCCGGACGAAGTTAATCAAGAGGGGCATTCAAATGCGCACTACTCTCCTTTCCGCCGCCGCTATTCTTTCTGCAATCTCGGCCCCCGCCGCCGCTGAACAGGGCGATCTGCTCGTCCGTCTGCGCGGCATCATGGTCGCGCCGAATGAAGATTCGGGAGCTGTGCTTCCGACCTTCCCGACCGCCACCGTTTCCGTTGATGACGCCATCGTGCCGGAACTCGATTTCACCTATTTCCTCACGGACAATATCGGCGCCGAGCTTATCCTTGCGACGAGCCCTCATGATGTTTCCGGCGAGGGCGCGCTGGCCGGTCTCGGCGAAATTGCTGACGCCATGGTCCTGCCGCCGACATTGACGCTGCAATATCATTTTATGCCGGATGGCGCGTTCCGTCCCTATGTGGGCGTCGGCGTCAACTGGACGATCTTCTACTCCGAAGACGCCAAGACCTCGCTCACCGATGCGATTGGCGCGACAACGGTCTCCATGGATGACAGCTTCGGCTGGGCGGCGCAGGTCGGTTTCGATATTCCGATTTCAGACCGTGTCTTTCTGAACGCCGACGTCAAATATATCGACATTGACACCACGGCGACCCTGACCACCGGGGCGCTGGTCAACACGGTCGATGTCGACATTGATCCGTTTGTCTTCGGCATCGGCGTCGGTATGCGTTTCTAACCTGAATTTTCGATCCCTCCACTCTCGGGCCGTTCCTTGTTTTCAAGGACGGCCCGTTTTTCATGCTTGATTTCGAACGGCCATTGTTCTCAATGCCCGGCAAGGGAGTTGAGCATTGAGTGATCTGTCCAATTGGAAAATGCGCGCCGCGCCGGAACTGAAAACGGTCCGGGGGCGGTTTGTTTGCGTTGAGCCGGCGCAGTTTCCCGATTGCGGCGAAGATCTGTTCTCCGCCATCGGCGGCCCTGCCAATGACGATTTGTGGACCTATATCGCCATTGGGCCGTTTGAAAGCGCGGCGCAGTTTGCAGAGGTCATGGGGCTCGTCGGCGCACAGCAGAACTGGATAACCTATCTTTTCCGCGACGCCCAAACCGGCGCGCCGCTCGGCATGGCGAGCTATATGCGCATCCGTCCGGAAGCCGGTTCGGCGGAAGTGGGCTGTGTTGTTTTCTCAAAAAAGCTGCAACGAACGCCAGCCGCGACCGAGGCCATGTATTTGATGGCGCGCCATCTCTTCGACGATCTCGGCTATCGCCGTTATGAATGGAAATGCGACAACGCCAATGAAGCCTCTAAGCGCGCGGCGCTCCGGCTCGGTTTTTCGTTCGAGGGCGTCTTTCGTCAGGATCAGGTGGTGAAGGGTAAAAACCGCGACACCGCCTGGTATTCGATCATCGACGGGGAATGGCCGCGCGTTAAGGCCGCCTTCGACGCATGGCTCGCGCCGGAGAATTTCGACGAGGCGGGCGGTCAGCGGCGCTCTCTTCTGGAAATTCGCGAAGCCCTTTAGGCTCCCTTGTTGTCATGGCGGGCGGCGCGGTTATAAAGCCCGTGACCTTGCAAACTTTCCCAACGGAGCCCGCGATCCCATGAACATCCACGAATTCCAGGCGAAACAAGTCCTTAAGTCCTATGGCGCGCCGGTGTCCGAGGGCCGGGTGGTGACCGATGCGGGTCAGGCCGAGGCCGCCGCGAAGGAGCTCCCCGGACCGCTTTATGTGGTGAAAGCCCAGATTCACGCCGGCGGGCGCGGCAAGGGCAAGTTCAAGGAAGCCTCCGCAGGCGAGGCTGGCGGTGTGCGCCTCGCCAAATCCCCGGCTGAGGCCGCGACCTTCACCAAGGAAATGCTCGGCGCGACGCTGGTGACGAAACAGACCGGCGAGACGGGCAAGCAGGTCAACACGATCTATATCGAAAACGGCTCCGACATCGAGACCGAGCTTTATCTTTCCGCGCTGGTCGATCGCGGCACGGGCCGCATCGCCTTCATCGCCTCCACCGAGGGCGGCATGAATATCGAGGAAGTGGCCGAGGAAACGCCGGAGAAAATCGTCACGGTGCGGATCGATCCGGCGACCGGCTGCATGCCCCATCACGGGCGGCGCATCGCGCAGGCGCTGGGCCTTTCCGGCGCGGCGGCGAAACAATGCGGCAAGCTGATCCCGATCCTCTACAAAGCGTTCACTGAAAAAGACATGTCGATGCTGGAGATCAACCCGCTGATCGTCACCAAGGGCGGCGATCTTCTGGTGCTTGACGCCAAGGTCGGCTTTGATCCGAACGCGCTGTTCCGTCATGAAGATATTCTGGCCTTGCGCGACGAGACCGAAGAAGACCCGATGGAGTTGAAAGCGTCGGAATACGATCTTTCCTATGTGAAGCTCGACGGCAATATCGGCTGCATGGTCAACGGCGCGGGCCTCGCCATGTCGACCATGGACATCATCAAGCATTATGGCGCGGAGCCTGCGAACTTCCTCGATGTGGGCGGCGGCGCGACGAAAGAAAAAGTCACTGAGGCGTTCAAGATCATCACCACCGATCCCGGCGTTAAAGGCATTCTCGTCAATATTTTCGGCGGCATCATGAAATGCGACATCATCGCCGAAGGCATTGTCGCGGCGGTGAAGGAAGTCGGCCTCGAAGATCCGCTGGTCGTGCGCCTTGAAGGCACAAATGTGGAGAAGGGCAAGGAAATCCTCGCCAATTCCGGCCTGAAGATTACGCCCGCCGATGATCTCGAAGACGCAGCGCAGAAGGTGGTTGCAGCCGTTCAGGGGTAGGTATGATCATATCTGACCAGTTTTATGAAGAATGGGACGAATGTAATATTTGGGATCCTGGGGTTAATGATCCAACACGAGATGATCTTCTAGACCTTTTAAAACTGGTAGACGAGGCACCTGACGAACGACCAATACAAAAGCTTTTGGAGGCTCGGCCTAGGTTGTGGTTAGGAACTCAACGGACCGGCCACGGGACTTGGGTATTTCCTCAGAAGCGATTAGGTAGCGAATTTATCCCGGACTTTCTCATTGCAAGTGGAAGTTCTGGGGGGCTCTTTTGGGAATTGGTTGAGATTGAAAGTCCAACCGCAACACCGTTTCTCAAAAATGGAGAGCAAAGCGCTAAACTGCGCACCGCGGTATCGCAAATAGAAGACTGGCGAAACTGGCTTACTAACAACATAACTTACGCCCGGAATCCGAAAAAGCTGGACGGCCTTGGCTTGGAGAGTATTCATCCTCGAAGCAGCGGCAAAATAATAATTGGTCGAAGAACAAACTTTCCTGACAAGTACAATACTGTTCGACAAAGCCTATGGCACGATAAGCACATAACTGTAATGAGTTATGATCGCTTTTTGGAGCAGATTGCATTTGGGATTTTCCGGGGCCAAACGCGAGATGAAATGACGGCAATTATCCATAACTTGCGTCAGAAAAAGTTTGACGAAAAATTTAGCCTGTAGCGAGTTTCAAGTTGCCAGGAATTTCCATCCTTACCCCAACCCGTCGATTGGGGCAGGGGCGTCAATAGATGTCGCGAGCGGGAAATTTTTTGCGTAAACTTTTCTGCGACTCGCCACGGCTAGAGCGTGGCGCCCAGAATAATTGCGCTGATTGGAGTGTGGACCCCACGCTTAAAGCGTGGGGAGGCGCCGTCACATTTGTGGCAATAGCGCCACCCCAAAAACGCGAAAAACACCCCTCACAGGCGAAAAAGGCCGGTTTTTTGAGGTTTGGTGAATAGTTATCCACGGGTTCCGGAACGGGATTATATTTCACATCGCAGCGCTGTCCGCCTTCCCATGCCGTGATCGGTGAGGGCTAGCGCTTCGTTCGTCAACCCACGGCGCCCGGATCGCGAGCCCAGGGCGGCCAGGCCGTGAGCGAGTGACATCCGGATGATCAAAGATGACGAGCAGAAAATATCAAATGGCGCCAAATTCGGCTGCAGGCCAGAAAACATGCGGGGTAAAAATGGCGCACGCGCCGCTTTACAAAAGACGAGGCTGAGGCCAACAAAACACTATGGCCGAGAAAGCATCCTTCACCCTCCTTCATCCCCTTCGCGTGCGCTGGGCCGAATGCGACGCGCAGGGCATCGTCTTCAACGTCAATTATTTTCTCTATTTCGACGTTGCGATGACGGAGTGGCTGCGCGCCATTGGGCTGCAGGGCGACAAGACCATGGATTTTTTCACCGTCCATGCGGAGGCCGATTACAGATCTTCGGCGCGGTTCGATGAGATGCTCGACATCTGCGCGCGTTGCGCGCGGTTGGGCGAGACATCCATGACCATTGAAGCGGCGATCTTTCGCGGCGATGATCTGTTGACGACCGGCAAGCTGATTTATGTCCATGCTGACCGCGATACACAGGCGAAAACATCTTTGCCGGATGATTTCATTGCGCGGGTTCTGGATTTTGAAAAGACGCCGCCGGAGATGAAAACGTCAGGGCGCGCGGGCTGATGTCGGCGCTGAAAAACGCCCTGCGCGGCGCGCTTTATCGCATGGGGCTGATCCAGCTTTATTTTCGCGCCGTTGAATGGCGGCTTGCCCGCGGGCGCGAGGCGCCGCCCGCGACCGATGACCATGGCGTTCCCATACCGCCCTTGAACCTGATGGCGCTCACGGTCGCTTACGCAGATTGGAAAGCGTTCCTGAAAACGGGGGAGGCGACGGCGAAGGCGCTTGACGACCATGCCGCCGCTGCGGGGCTCGGCTTGGGCGAGGCGAAACGCATTCTTGATTTCGGTTGCGGCGCGGGCCGCGTCATTCGCCATCTGCCGCGCATGACCGACGCCGATCTGTTCGGTGTTGATTATAATGACGCCTTGTTGAGCTGGTGCGCCGCCAATCTGCCGGGCCGATATTTGCGCAACGGGCTGACGCCGCCGCTCGATTTTGCGGACGGGCATTTTGATATTGTCTATGCGCTGTCGGTGTTCACCCATTTGCGCGAGGCGACCCAGCGCGACTGGCTCAGTGAATATGCGCGGGTGATCCGTCCCGGCGGGCTGGCGCTGTTGAGTTTTCACGAGGAGACCCAGCCGGGATTTCCCGACACGGAGATTGCGCGCAAGGCGATCAGCGAACGCGGCTATTATGTTCTGAACGACATGGCCGAGGGGTCGAACCTGATTTCAACGTTCCAGACCCGCGCGCATCTGGAAGGGCTCGCCTCCGGCGTCTTCGAGATTGCGCGCATCGTTCCCCGTTCGGAAAGCGGCGTCGGTCAGTCTCTGGCCGTCCTGCGCAGGCGTTAAATGAATTACCGTCACGCTTATCACGCTGGCAATCACGCTGATGTTCTCAAACATATCGTGCTGGCGCGCGTCATTGAGCATCTGAAACAAAAGGACGCCCCTTTCCGGTTTTTCGACGCCCACGGCGGGATCGGTTCATATGATCTTGGCGGCGTTGAAGCGGAAAAAACTTTTGAGTGGCGCGAGGGCGCGGGTCGGCTTTTTTCCATGGACGGCGCGCCTGTGCCGTTACCTGACGACGTTGAGCGTTTGATCGCGCCCTGGCGCAACTGCGTGGCCGCGGTGAATGATGATGGCGCCTTGGATCGCTATCCCGGCTCGCCGGAGATTGCGCGGCTATTACTGCGTCCCGTTGACCGCTTGCGTCTGAACGAGCTGCATCCCGTTGATTATGAGACATTGATGGCGGCCTATGCGCCGGATCGGCGAACGGGGGTGAGCCGGCTTGATGCGCTGATGTTTGTCAAAAGCCAGTTGCCCCCGCCGGAGCGGCGCGGGCTGATCCTCGTCGACCCGCCTTATGAAAAAACCAATGAGGGCGAGCACGCGCTGCGCATGCTCACCGAAGGGATGAGACGATTTGCGACCGGCGTCTTTCTGTTGTGGTTTCCGGTGACGGGCGACGGGCTCGACCGCCGCATTCTTGATGCTGTCCGGGCGACGCCGACGAAACATCTCTGGGTCACGTTGAATGTTCGAAAACCCCGGCCCGATGGCGGTCTCGCGGGATCAGGCGTCGTGGTGATCAATCCGCCCTGGAAGCTGGGGGATGATCTTGAAATCCTCATGCCGGCCCTTGCTGAAAGGCTGTCCCAGGGCGAGCCCCGTTTTGAAATAAAATTCGCAGCGCCCTGATCGGACGCTGCGTAATTTTTTGTCCGGCGTTCGGGGTCAGACCCAGTAACGCTCGGCCTTGTAATAATCATAGGCGGCGTCACGGAAACCGAGGCCGTCATTTTCAGTCAGCTCGTGCAGGGAATCGCAAGGCGCCTGTTCAAGCTGTTCTTTGGAGTAAGGGACGATGTAGCCGCCTTTTTGTTTTTGATAATCGAGGCTCGCCCAGGGGATCGGGTGATATTTTTCACCAATGCCAAGAAAGCCGCCAAAGCCAACCACGCCGAACATGATGTTGTTCGTCGTTTTGTCGAGCATGACGTCTTCGATTTCACCGATCTGGTCGCCCGCCGTATTATAAACAGGCGTGCCGATGACGCGCGAGGCGCGAATGGCGGTTGTGTGTCCTGCTGCTGTCGGCATAGTAATTCTCCTTTTTGTCGATGACGTTTAGGCAACAGGCGACAGGCGAATTCGTTCCGCAACGCGCTATGCTTTCATGTCTCACCATGTCGGAGGCTCTCTTGCAGAAAATCAATATTCCCCGCGCGTTCGACCGCATTAATGAGCAATGGTCGCCGCATATCGCGGCCCGCGTAAACGGTCAGGAAGTGCGCCTCGCCAAAATTGAAGGCGCGTTTGAATGGCACCATCATGACGGGATCGATGAAGCTTTCTTCGTGGTCAAGGGCGCCTTCACCATGCGCTTCCGTGATCGCGATGTGGAAATGGGTGAAGGCGACTTCATCACAGTGCCGGCGGGCGTGGAGCATATGCCGGTGGCGGAAAAGGAATGCTGGATCATGCTGATCGAAAACGCCGGCACGGTGAATACGGGCGAGCATGTCTCTGAGCGCACGAAAACCAACCTGCCGGATCTTGGCGCCTGAATGAAAAAAGCCGCGCGGGAAGGCCGCGCGGCTCAAGTCGGAGGGGCTTCAAAGCAAGTAAGCTTTCAGCGCGGCCTATCTGGCGATGAAATGTTGCGCGCGCGAGACTGTTCCGTGACAATTTTGTGGCGATTGCTCCACATGCTTTTTACGAGATCGTCTTGGGAAGGTCGGACCGGGTAATGGTCAACGGCGCGCGATAGACGGCAAGGACAAAGCAATAGAGGGCGAAGGCGACCATGCCCGCGCCAGCAAGACCCAACAGAGTGCGACCGAAAGGTTGTGTTTCCAAAAGGGCCAGTGCTTCGCCCAACCCGACGGCGCGGTCAGGATTGGTGGTCCAGCCCGCGTAAGTCACCATCCCGCCAATGATCAGCAGCACGAGCCCATGGGCCGCCAGACCGAATCTGACGAATGGCGCCAGCCATCTGGTAATGGTCGTCTCACGCAAGTCGTCGCGATATGTCCGCGCGCCGGATTTGAAGAAAAAATAGAGGCCGACGCCGATCGCGATGACGCCCGCCAGCGCGACGGCCCAGCGGCCGAACGGGGCGCCCATGACGGCCGCGCTCCAGTTGGCGGCAGAATTCTCTTCGGCCTTGAAGCCGCGGATCATGATGGTGACGGCTGTGGCGCATAAAAAGAGATGCGCCGCGCCGGAGAAAACTTTTGTCATGCGCGAGCCGGCCCCGCGCGCATGATCGCCCTCATCTTCCAGATCAAGCGCCGCATCGGTGAAGCGCCACAGGGCGAAAGCGAAAAATCCAAGCGCCACTCCGCCGACCAGGACGACGCCAAAGGGCTGTCTCGAGAGATAATTGAGCGCTCCCGTAGAGCCTTCTGCCTCGCCGCCATTCACGGCAGCGAAGATCGCCAGCATGCCGATCGTCAGATAGACAAAGCCGCGGGCGCCATATCCAGCCCTCATGGCGCCTTCGAGCATCGCATTCTTGTTTTCATGCATCTGGTGTGTGCCTGCAGGGAATATGCGGAAACGGGCTATCAGGCGCTAAAGTTCCGTAGAAAAGCGGCGGCGGCCATTGCGGCGCAGCAGGGCCTTGGTTACTAGAGGCTCACTTCCTTCCGCCTCAAGAGAAACTTCTCAAATGTCCATTTTAATCGACAAGAACACCAAGGTCATCTGTCAGGGCCTGACCGGAAAGACCGGCACATTCCACACTGAACAGGCCATCGCCTATGGCACCAAGATGGTCGGCGGCGTCACGCCCGGTAAAGGCGGTTCAGTCTGGGAGGCAGGCGAGCCTGCGAAAGGCAAGACCCTTCCGGTGTTCGACACGGTCGCTGAAGCGCGCGAGAAAACCGGGGCGGACGCCACGGTGATCTATGTCCCGCCCCCCTTCGCGGCGGATTCGATCCTCGAGGCGATTGACGCCGAGATCCCGCTCGCCATTTGCATCACCGAGGGCATTCCGGTTCTCGATATGGTCAAGGTCAAGCGAGCGCTCGATGGCTCCAACACCCGACTCGTGGGGCCGAATTGTCCCGGCGTCATTACTCCGGATGAATGCAAGATCGGGATTATGCCCGGTCACATCCACCGCAAAGGCCATGTTGGCGTCATTTCCCGTTCCGGGACACTCACCTATGAAGCGGTTCATCAGACCACCGTGGCGGGCCTGGGGCAGTCGACCTGTGTCGGGATCGGCGGCGATCCGGTGAAAGGCACCGATTTCATCGAAATTCTCGACATGTTCCTTCACGATGACGAGACCCACTCTATCATCATGATTGGTGAAATCGGCGGCTCAGCGGAAGCAGATGCGGCCAAATTTTTGGCGTCCCACAAGATCAAGAAGCCCACGGTCGGCTTCATCGCGGGCGTCACCGCGCCGCCGGGACGGCGCATGGGGCATGCCGGTGCGCTGGTTTCTGGCGCTGATGACACGGCGGCGGCCAAAATCGAAGCCATGAAATCGGCCGGCATCGCGGTTTCCCCAACCCCGGCGGCTATGGGGCGCACCCTCCTTGAAATTCTCAAAAAATAAAGAGTTTTATCGTTAAGAGATCGCTCCAATGGTGATTGAATCGCTCGAAAGTTGGCGTATCTAAGGAGCTATCGTCAAGACGGCGTAATGACGGACTGAAGTAATGGCCAAAGACGGGGAAGCTCCCGCACGATCAGCTGAAAGTAAGCTGGACATCGAAACGGTTCTTTCGGGATCCAATGCGCAATATCTTGAAGCGCAATATGCCCGATATGTAGCGAATCCGTCCTCTGTCAGTGAAGACTGGCGCGCCTTTTTCGAAACAGAAACAGACGCTTCTCCAGCTTTCGAAGGCCCTAGCTGGTCTCGCAAGGACTGGCCGCCCAAGGTCAATGGCGAGCTGACGGCCGCTCTCGACGGCGACTGGTCGGCGCTGGAGCCGAAGCTCAAAGCCAAGATAGAAAAAAGCGAAGGCGCCACTCCGGTTATTGAACAGGCTGGCGGCGTCCTGCAGGCGACCAAGGATTCCTTAAGAGCGCTGATGTTGATCCGCGCCTATCGTATCCGCGGCCACCTGATCGCTGATCTCGATCCTCTCGGGCTGTCGACGCCGACAGTTCATCCTGAACTCGATCCCAAAAGCCTCGGTTTCACCGAAGAGGACATGGACCGCCCGATCTTTATCGATCATGTGCTGGGCCTTGAAACGGCGAGCCTGCGGCAGATCCTCGACATCCTTCAGCGGACCTATTGCGGCACATTCGCTGTCGAGTTCATGCACATTACCGATCCTGATCAGAAGGCTTGGCTGCAACAGCGCATCGAAGGGCCGGACAAGGACATCAACTTCACCAAAGAAGGCAAGCGCGCCATCTACAACAAACTGGTGGAGGCGGAAGGCTTCGAGAACTTCCTGAATACGAAATACACAGGGACCAAGCGCTTTGGCCTCGATGGCGGCGAGTCGATGGTTCCGGCGCTTGAGCAGATCATCAAGCGCGGCGGCGCTTTAGGCGTTCAGGAAATCGTCATCGGCATGCCGCATCGCGGGCGTTTGAACGTGCTCGCCGCAGTGATGGGCAAACCCTACCATCACATTTTCCACGAATTTCAGGGCGGCTCCGTGACGCCCGACGATGTCGGCGGTTCAGGCGACGTGAAATATCACCTTGGCGCCTCTTCGGATCGCGCCTTTGACGGCAACAAGGTGCACCTCTCGCTCACCGCGAACCCGTCGCATCTTGAGGCTGTCAATCCGGTCGTTCTTGGCAAGGCGCGTTCGAAGCAGGACCGCATCGAAGCACCCGACCTCGATCAGCCCCGCACCCATGTTTTGCCGCTGCTCCTTCACGGCGATGCGGCGTTCGCCGGTCAAGGCATTATCGCTGAGTGTTTCGGTTTCTCCGGTCTTCGCGGATATCGCGCCGGCGGCACGATCCATTTCATCGTCAATAACCAGATCGGTTTTACGACCAGCCCTAAATTTTCTCGGTCTTCGCCCTACCCGTCAGACGTGGCGAAGATGGTTGAGGCGCCGATTTTCCATGTGAACGGCGATGATCCTGAAGCGGTGACCTATGCGGCGAAGGTCGCGACGGAATTCCGCCAGAAATTTGGCTCCGATGTCGTCATCGACATGTTCTGCTATCGCCGCTTTGGTCACAATGAAGGCGACGAGCCGAGCTTCACCCAGCCGAAAATGTACAAAAAAATCCGTACACAAAAGACGACACAGGCGATTTACGCCGATCGTCTGGTTGCGGAAGGCGTCCTTAGCGCCGAGCAGACCGAAGCGGAGCAGGCGAAGTTCCGCGAGTTTCTTGATGCCGAATTCGCTGCCGCTGAAGCGTTCAAGCCCAACAAGGCTGACTGGCTCGACGGCCAGTGGTCAGGCTTTGTGCCGCCGGTCGATGACGACCGCCGCGGCGACACGGCGATTGGCGTTGATGAGTTGCAACAGATCGGCGCCGCGCTGACGCATTATCCAAAGACCTTCAACATCCACAAAACCCTGGCGCGCATTCTCGATCAGAAAAAGAAAATGTTCGATACGGGCGAGGGGATTGACTGGGCGACGGCCGAAGCGCTCGCCTTTGGGTCGCTCTTGCGCGAAGGCTTCGGGGTGCGTTTGTCGGGACAGGATTCCCGGCGCGGCACTTTCTCCCAGCGCCACGCCGTCTTCATCGATCAGGAAACCGAGAAAACCTATACGCCGCTGCGCCATCTTGATGGCGGAGAAGCGACATTCGAGGTTCATGACTCAAACCTCTCCGAATTTGCGGTGATGGGCTTTGAGTATGGCTATTCGCTCGCCAATCCGAAATTCCTGGTGTTGTGGGAAGGTCAGTTCGGCGACTTCGCCAATGGCGCGCAGACAATCATCGACCAGTTCATTTCGTCAGGCGAACGCAAATGGCTGCGCATGTGCGGCCTCGTTCTGTTGTTGCCGCACGGTTATGAAGGTCAGGGTCCGGAGCATTCCTCCGCGCGTCTTGAGCGGTTCCTTCAGCTTTGCGCTCAGGACAATATGCAGGTCGCCAACTGCACGACGCCGGCGAACTATTTCCATATTCTACGCCGCCAGATGCGCCGCAACTTCCGCAAGCCGCTTGTTCTGATGACGCCGAAGTCGCTGCTGCGTCACAAAAAATGCGTGTCCACACTGGAAGAGATGGGCCCGGGCTCTTCTTTCCACCGTGTTTTGTGGGATGACGCTGAATATCGCCCCGGCTCGACCGTTAAGCTTGTTTCCGACAGCAAAATCAAACGCGTCGTCATGTGTGCGGGTAAGGTCTATTACGATCTTCTCGAAGAGCGCGAAAAGCGCGGCGTCGACAATGTCTATCTGCTGCGTGTTGAGCAGTTTTATCCGTTCCCGGCTATGTCGATCATCAATGAGTTGCAGCGTTTCCGGAACGCCGAGATGGTCTGGTGCCAGGAAGAGCCGAAAAATATGGGTTCCTGGTTCTTTATGGACCCCAATCTCGAATGGGCGCTGGGCCAGATTGACGCCAAGCACAAGCGCCCGCGTTATGTGGGCCGGGCCGCTGCGGCGTCGCCAGCGACAGGTCTGATGAGCCGGCACAAGCAGGAACTTGCAGAATTTCTGGACGAGGCCCTGACCGTTTAAGGCGCTGACCGATTAGGCGGCCATCGTCATTGGAGAAAATAAATGACTACCGAAATCCGCGTGCCCACCCTCGGCGAAAGCGTCACAGAGGCGACGATCGCAAGGTGGATGAAGAAAGAAGGCGAGGCGGTTGCCGTCGACGAGCCGCTTGTCGAGCTTGAGACCGATAAGGTGTCGGTAGAGGTTCCCGCGCCCGCCGCTGGCGTGCTCGCTTCGATTTCAGCGCAGGAAGGCGATACGGTGGAAGTAAACGCGCTGCTCGGCGCCATTGATGCTGACGGAAAGGCGTCAGCTCCGGCGGCGAAAGCGGAAACGAAAGCGCCTGCGCCGAAAAAGACCGCATCGAGCAGCGGAAAAGAGATTGAAGTGACTGTCCCGGCGTCGGGTGAATCCGTCACCGAAGCCGATATCGGCGAATGGTTCAAAAAGGTTGGCGACGCCGTTGAGCTCGATGAGCCGCTGGTCAGTCTGGAGACGGACAAGGCGGCCATGGACGTACCGTCGCCCGCTTCCGGCGTCCTGAAAGACATCCGCGCCCAGGAAGGCGACACGGTGGAAGTCGGAACCGTTATCGCCATCATCGCTGAAGGTGCGAGCGCAGGAAAATCCAATGGCGCCGCGACGAACGGCGTCAATGATCCCTCGCCGCGCGAAGTCGCGGCCTCGGGCGAAAGTGTTATGGAGGGCGCCCGCGCGCGTCCGTCGGCTGAATTGTCGCCTGCGCCGCGCCGCGTGGTCGCTGAACGCGGACTTGATCCGTCATCTATCGAGGGCACTGGCAAGGGCGGTCGCATCACCAAAGGCGACGCTCTGAGGGCCGATGCACAACCGCAACAAGCAAAAGCGCCATCCGCGCCGAAGGATCTGGGTCCGCGCGAAGAGCGGGTGAAAATGTCCCGCCTGCGCCAGACTATCGCGCGTCGTCTGAAAGAAGCGCAAGATACGGCGGCGATGCTGACCACCTTCAACGACGTCGACATGACGGCGGTGATGGAGTTGCGCTCTCAGTACAAAGATCTTTTTGACAAAAAGCACGGCATCAAACTCGGCTTCATGTCGTTTTTCGCAAAAGCCTGCGTCCATGCGCTGAAAGAAGTGCCGGACGTCAATGCGGAAATTGACGGAACCGACATTATCTACAAGAACCATTACGACATCGGCATTGCGGTGGGCACCGACAAAGGTCTTGTCGTGCCGGTCATTCGCGATGCGGATATGAAGAGCATGGCGGAGATCGAGCTTGAGATCGCCGATTATGGCCGCCGCGCGCGTTCAGGCGATCTGAAGATCGAAGAGATGCAGGGCGGCACCTTCACCATCACCAATGGCGGGGTTTACGGCTCACTTCTGTCGACGCCGATCCTGAACCAGCCGCAGTCGGGCATTCTCGGCATGCACCGGATCGAGCAACGTCCCATCGCGCGCAATGGCGAAGTCGTTATCCGCCCGATGATGTATCTCGCCATGTCCTATGATCATCGCATTGTCGACGGTAAAGGCGCCGTCACCTTCCTCGTGCGAGTGAAAGAAAATCTCGAAGACCCGCAGCGCTTGCTGCTCGATCTTTAGGTGCTCGGAGCTGTTTCTAAATGGCGTGATGCACGGGCTTACAAGAAACTGTGTAAATTTCTTGTGCAACATTTTGGCGGACCGGCGTGCTACTCTACGGAACAGGTTCGCCTTGGTATGAGGGAAACTAGCACCGGTCGACTGAGTCAATCTGCGCTATGTGTGTTGAGCAACGACGACTTTCAGCACGAACCTGAAATCAGGGAGAGCTTTTCGCGGCGATTTTTGGAAGGGCGCCGAACGTTCAATGGTCAACATGTCGTTCGTCATTTTTTAGGAGCGCACGGTTACTCGAAGTGGTCCAACCCTGACTCGCCCGATTCAACTATGTCTGGTGCTTTTAGCGATTGAGCGCCGTTTGTGACGAAATAGAATGTGGATGTAAGAAATGACTGACACTTATGACGTCGTGATCATCGGCGCCGGCCCCGGCGGCTATAATGCGGCGATCCGCGCCGGACAGCTGGGCCTGAAAACCGCGATCATCGAAAAGCGCGACAATAAAAAGCTTGGCGGCACCTGCCTCAATGTCGGCTGCATTCCATCCAAAGCGCTTCTTCATGCCTCGCAGCTTTATGAGATTGCGGAAAAGGATTTTGCGAGCCTCGGCATCGACACCGGCGGGCTGAAGCTCGATCTCAAACAGATGCTGAAACAGAAAGACGACGCGGTCGAGGGGCTGACCAAAGGCGTCGAATTTCTGATGAAAAAAAACAAGGCGGATGTTTTTTACGGCTCCGGCGAAATACTGTCCGCGACCCGCGTTCTTGTTTCCGGCGCTGACGGCGACAAGGAATTGAACACAAAAAACATCGTCATCGCCACGGGCTCCGAAGTGACGCCGCTGCCGGGTGTCGAGATTGACGAAAAACAAATCGTATCGTCAACCGGCGCGTTGGCGTTGCCGAAGGTTCCCGATCATCTCGTTGTGATCGGCGCAGGCGTCATCGGGCTGGAGCTCGGGAGCGTCTGGCGTCGTCTCGGCGCGAAAGTGACGGTCATCGAGTTTCTGGACAAGGTCCTCCCGCCGATGGACGATGAGATTTCGAAACAATTTCAGCGCATCCTCAAAAAACAGGGCGTGGAGTTCAAACTCGGCTCGAAAGTGACGGGAGCCAAGACTTCCGAGGCAGGCGTGCACCTCACCGTCGAACCTGCAAAAGGCGGCGAAACGGAACTCATAGATTGCGACGCGGTGCTGGTCGCCATCGGACGCCGTCCCTTTACCCAAGGGCTCGGCCTTGAAACCGTTGGCGTCAAAACCGACAAGCGCGGCTTCATCGAAACCAATCATTTCAAAACAAACGTGCCGGGCGTTTGGGCGCTTGGCGATGCGATCCACGGGCCTATGCTCGCCCACAAGGCGGAAGATGACGGTACCGCCTGCATTGAATTAATCGCCGGCAAGGCGGGGCATGTGAATTACGACCTCGTGCCGAACGTCGTTTACACCTATCCGGAGGTCGCCTCTGTCGGCAAAACCGAAGAGCAGCTGAAAGACGCCGGTGTCAAATACAAAACCGGCAAATTCCCCTTCGCCGCCAATTCGCGCGCAAAAACCAATCATGAGACCGATGGTTTTGTGAAGGTGCTGGCGGATGCGGAAACAGACAAAGTGCTTGGTGTGCATATTGTCGGTGTTGAGGCGGGCGAGATGATCGCCGAAGCTGTCGCCGTCATGGAGTTTGGCGGCGCATCGGAAGACATTGCGCGCACCTGTCATGCTCACCCCACGCGGTCTGAGGCTGTGCGCCAGGCGGCCATGGGCGTTGAAGGCTGGACGATGCAGGCCTAGGCGCTTGCCGGAACGGCTCTCCTGCGCCAGTGTTCGGTCGCTATGTCAGAGTCAAAACAGTCCAACTCTGTAGCGGATGGCGAAGCGCCGCTTGAATCGATCGTCGACGACGCCATTGCGCGTTCGGAAAACGGGCGGGTCAGTTTGCGCGCTCTTCTCAGCGCATGGAATGACCGCAGCTATGGTCCGTTATTTATAGTGCTCGGTTTTATTGGCGGCACGCCGCTGGCCGTGATCCCGGGCGCCGCGGCGGTGGTCGGCATCGTTATCGCCATTTTGGCGTTGCAAATGACCCTAGGCCTCAACCATCCCTGGCTGCCAGAAATAGCGCTGAAGCAATCCGTCTCCGAGGAAAAGCTCCGCGAGATGCGCCGAAAAATGGATAAGCCGCTGCGTTTTATCGATCATCTGATCACAGAGCGGTGGACCTGGGCGGCCGGAGAGGCGATGCGGCGCGCAGCGGCGATATTCGTGATGGCGCTCGGGATTTTGATGATCCCTTTTGATGCGGTTCCCTTCGCCGTGGCGGCGCCGGCCTGGACGGTGGTGCTCTTCGGGGTTGCGATCACCGCCCGTGACGGCCTCGTGATGACCCTTGCTCTTGCGGGCTGTCTTGCCGTCGGGCTTATCGCCGTGCGCGCTTTTTGAGGCGGCGCATAATCAACCTCGACATCCCGGCGGAATAATCTAAACAGTGCGGGATGCAATTGGCGCTTCCTGATTTTGTCGGCTTCGCCGGCGTCAGCCTTGTCGTGGGTACATATTTCCTTTCGCAAGTGGGCCGGATGGATGTGCGCCAGCCGCTTTATCCTGCGCTGAACGGGGTTGGCGCATTGCTCATTCTCTTTTCACTCTCGCATACATTCAACGCCGCATCTTTTGTGATTGAGATGTTCTGGCTCCTGATTTCCGGCGTTGGTCTCGCGCGCGCCTTGTTTTTTAAACCAAAATAAAGGGCGCGCGGCGCTCTCGGTATGCTGCGTTTTGGAAATTCCTGCGCTGGCAGGCGCGGTGGGGTCTGAAGTTGGCAATGCCCCCACGCCGGGCCCACTATAGTGGGCCTGCGCCACGGCCGTCCGGCGTAAATCCGGGGCTTTCTTCAGCGCCCTGTACGAAACGCGAACTCCGGACACATTCTTGTGACAGATTGCGCCAGCAACCACCCTCCGGCCGCGCCATTCATGGCAAAATCTCTCTAAGCTCTGGATTTGGCGGCGCTTTCCGGCCTACAGTGCGCGCCAATTGCGCGCCGGGAAGGCGCGTGTAAGGGGCGAATATCCAGCGGGCGATGTAACATGGCGGCCGCAAGAGGGAGCTGATATGAGCGAAGCGATTGACGTATCGACCACGCCAAATGCGATGAAGGCGGGCAAGGGTTTCTTTGGCCATCCGCGCGGGCTGGCCATTCTGTTTTTCACAGAGATGTGGGAGCGCTTTTCCTATTACGGGATGCGCGGTCTTCTCATCATTTATCTCACCCAGCATTTTCTGTTTTCCGATGAACGCTCGGCGCTGATGTATGGCGCCTATACGGCGCTGGTTTATGTGATGACTATCATCGGCGGATCGCTCGCCGACCGGTATCTCGGTCAGCGAAAGGCGGTGACCTTCGGCGCCATCCTCCTCGTACTCGGCCATTTCGGCATGGCGTTCGAAGGCGAGGGCTCAAAGGAAATTCTCACCTATCAGGGCAGCGAGTATCAGGTCACCCTTGATGGACGCGGCGGCGACGCCAATCAGATCATCGTTTCAGACTCAGGTACGTCCAGGATTTCTTTCAATGACGGCGCGACCGAAATGATCATTGATGATCCGGCCGCGGTCGGTTTGCCCGTGACGATCGCTACAGCTGACTACACCACCCGAATTGAGCAGGAGCCGCTCTTCGTCAACATTCTCTATCTTTCGCTGGCGCTGATTATCGCCGGCGTCGGCTACCTCAAGGCGAATATCTCGACGATCGTTGGCGCCCTTTACGGCTACGAAGATCCGCGCCGGGATTCAGGTTTCACGATTTTCTATATGGGGATCAACCTCGGCTCGTTCCTGTCATCGATTTCATGCGGCATTCTTGGCATTGTCTATGGCTGGAAATACGGGTTTGGCCTTGCGGGCATTGGCATGCTGCTTGGTCTGATTGTGTTTATCTGGGGTCAGAAGTATCTCGGCGGCGCGGCTGAGCCGCCCAACCCGGACAAGCTTAAGAAATCCGTTTTCGGTCCGGTCAACGTAGAGATGGCTTGCTATCTCGTTGGTCTCGTCATTATCGCGGCGTCCATGCTGATGGTGATGAACGCGCATCTCATCCCAGACTGGTTTGTCGGCATGCTGGGCGTTGCGGTGTTCCTGGGGCTGTGCGCCTATGCGGCGACGAAACTCCAGGGCGACGAGCGTTCAAGGATGTTTGCGGCGATCTATTTCGTGCTTGCGCAAATCCCGTTCTGGGCGCTGTTCGAACAAGCGGGTTCTTCTTTGAACCTGTTCACGGATCGATTGGTTGATCGATCCCTGTTTGGGTGGTCCGTTCCGGCGCCTGTGTTCCAGTCGCTCAACGCAGCGTTCATTTTCATTTTCGCGCCAATCTTTGCGTGGATGTGGGTCGCGCTCGCCAAGAAGAAAATGGAGCCGTCGACACCGGTTAAATTCGCCGGCGGTGTTTTCCTGGTCGGGCTTGGCTTCCTGGCGCTTGTCGCAGGCATGAAGGTTTCCGGCGCTGCAGGCATGACGGCGGTCGGCTTCATCTTCCTTGTCTATTGGGTCCACACTATGGGCGAGCTCATGCTGTCGCCGGTCGGTCTCTCGGCTGTGACGAAGATGGCGCCGGCGCGCGTTGTCGGATTGGCGATGGGGTCTTGGTTCCTCTATTCGGGTCTGTCGAATTATCTCGCCGGCGTAATTGCGCGCGGGACGGGCGCCGAGACCATTGGCGGTCAGCTCACCGATATTGCGGCGGCGAAGGCCACATATGCCGAGGTCTACAGCAACGTCGCCTATGTTGCGATGGGCATCGCCTTTGTCATGCTATTGATCTCGCCATTGATCAAAAAACTGATGCGCCTCGATACGATCGCTGAGAAGAATGCTGCGCCTGACACACGGGGTCTGGCCTCTCCCGCTGAGTAGAGGCGAGCAGAGTTGAACAAAACGCCCGTCGGTTTTTCCGTCGGGCGTTTTTTGTTGTAGGGTTGCTGAATGTCCAATCGTCTAACGAAAATCGTCACGCGCGGCGGCGATAAGGGAGAAACCTCTCTTGCCGACGGCACGCGGCTCGCCAAGGACGACGTTCGCATTGCGCTAATCGGCGATGTGGATGAGCTAAACTCCTGGATCGGCGTTGTCATCGCCAATGGCGCTGACGGCGTTTTGCAAGAGGCGCTCTCCCATGCGCAGCATGATTTATTCGATCTTGGCGGCGCCTTGTCCTTTCCCGGCAGCCCAATCCTTTCCGAAACGCATGTGGCGCGGCTTGATGAGGCGGCGGGGCAGTTGAATAAAGCGCTGCCGCCCTTGAAGGAATTCATTCTTCCCGGCGGCTCCAAAGAGATCGCTTTTTGTCATGTGGCGCGCACCGTATGCCGCCGCGCAGAGCGCGGAATAGCCGCTTTTCACCGGTCAGCGCCGGAGGCGGCGCATGCGCTGCAATATCTCAATCGGCTCTCGGATATTCTTTTCATCGCGGCCCGCGTCGAGGCGCGCCGGCTCGGCGTTGATGAAGTCTATTGGCGCAAAGAGCGCTAATCGGACAGCGGGTCGAGATGGATCCGTAAAACTTCATCCTGAGTTTCGACGGTGGCGGTTACTCCGAATACGTCGCGCAGCGCTTCTGCAGTGACCACCTCTGCTGGCGTCCCGTCGGCGACAATGCAGCCTTTGTTCAGCATGACTATTCGCGTGCAGAAACGCGCGGCAAGCGGTAATTCATGTAATGCGGCGATGACGGCGCAGCCTTCATCCGCCTTGGCGCGCAGGAGCTGCATGACACTGAGCTGGTGTGCGGGATCAAGTGCGGCGACAGGTTCGTCGGCGAGGATGATGGGCGTTCGTCCGGCGAGAAGGCGCGCCAGATGGACCCGAGCCAGTTCGCCGCCGGATAATGTATGCGCCAGCCTGTCTGCGAACCGTGCTGCTCCGGTTTCCTCCAGCGCTTGCGTCACGGCGGCGATGTCTTCTGGGATTTCACGTTGCGCGGCGCCCCAGGCGAAGCGGCCCAGCGCCACGATCTCCCGCGCGGTCATCGTCCAGGCGATTTCGCGTGCCTGCGGCAACCAGGCAAGGCGGCGCGCGCGTTCTGATGGTGAGAGTGCGTTCGACGGGGCGCCATTGATTCGATTGATACCGGCGGAGGGGTTTTGAAGTCCGGCGGCGATACGTAAGAGGGTCGACTTCCCGGCGCCATTGGGACCGATGAGGCCGACGAAATCTCCCGCATCGACGTGAAGTGAGGCATCTTCAAGAACGGCTGCGCCGCCAATCCGGCAGGATATGTTTTCAAGGGAGAGAAGCGCCGTCATGACGTCATCCTCCGGCTTGAGGCGGCCACCCAGATGAAGGCTGGCGCGCCGACAAGCGCTGCGGCGACGCCAAGCTTTAGTTCCTGATCGAACGGTAAGACGCGGATGAAAATATCGGCGCCCGCCAGCATGATTCCGCCGATCAGTGCGCTCGGGATCAGTATCCTCGCTGGGTTCTGTCCGGCGATGGCGCGCGCGAGATGCGGCGCGACAATTCCGACAAACCCGATGGCGCCGGCGACAGAAACGCTTGCGCCAACAAGCAGTGCGGCGCCAGAAATAACGAGCGTGCGGGCGCGGATGAGGTTCGCGCCGAGGCTTGTCGCGGTTTCTTCGCCTAAGGTCAGCGCCGCCAATCCGGGCGCCGAGAAAAGAACAAGTGTAAAACCGAGACCCGCAAAAGGCGCCGCAAGGGCAAGATCGTTAAAACTTCGATTGGCGACCGTACCGAACAGCCAGTTCACGAGATCGGCCAGGGCGAAGGGGTTTGGCGCGAGGTTCATCGCAAGGGAAATGAGCGCGCCGCAAAAGGATGACAGACCGACGCCAATCAGAATCAGCCGCGCGGTGGAAACGCGACCTGCGCCGAGCGCATATAGTATAACCGTAGCGGCGAGCGCGAATAGGATCGCGGCAATTGGCGTCGCCCAGAAAGCCATTGCTGCAAGGTTGAAGTAGATCGCCACAATGGCGCCAAGCGCGGCGGCGGCGGAAACGCCCAGAACGCCGGGGTCGGCGAGGGGATTGCGCAGCAAACCTTGCAAACCGGCGCCCGCCGCGCCGAGACAGGCGCCGGCAAGCCATGCAGCGAGCGAACGGGGCAGGCGAATTTCACGAATGATGACCGAGATCGCATCATCGCCGCCGATAAGACCGCTGAAAACCTTCTCTGCGGGAATAGAAACGGGTCCGATGAACAACGACAGCAGGACGGTGATCGCGCTTATTGCGATGAGTCCCGCAAAAATAGGGGAAGAAAACTGGGGGCGGCTGATCATGGATTTGCCGCCCTTGTCGCAATGGCTTCCGCCGCATCAACAGAGAACCATGCGGCGCAGCTGATGATGTCAGGCCCGAGGCTGACCGTCGGTGTTTTCTGAAACAGTCTTCCAAGGGCGGGGTGGCGCGCCGCTGACCAGTAATTGATACGTTCGTCGGCTGCGTTGAAAAAGCCTGTGACGATCAGTTCGGGCGGGTTCAACAAAACCGCTTCCGCGGGCAAGGCTGGCCAGTAGGACTGACCGGCTTGCGCCGCGAGATTGACGACGCCGGCGGCGTTCATGACGGCGTCGATCATGGTGTGCGCCCCGGCGGTGACGCCGCCTGGCGTCACGTAAAGCGCCTTAGTGTCCGTTTGTGTCTCGGGCGATTCCAGGGCAGTGAGCCTGCGTTGCATCTCGGCAATGAGCGCTTCACCCCTTTCATGTTGGTCCAGCGCATCTGCAACAATGCGAATGTTTTCCTTCACACCCTCGAAATTTTCCGGATAGCCAAGACTCACAACTGTTGCGCCGAAGCGGGAGAAGTTACGCTCGGCTGTGACGCCGCCGCCCCATTGGCGCAGAATGATTTCCGGTTCCAGCGGCGCCACTTCTTCGAAAGAGGGGCGAATTTTTTTATAAGGCGCCGCAGTCTCCCGCATATAGGAATAATCCTTGTCGGCGCCACGGGAGACAGCGGCGATCTGCGCCGGATCGGCGAGTTTCAAGAGATATTGATCTGCGCAATAGTCCAGTGAAACGGCGCGCGGCTGCGCCGCCGCCGGAAAGGCGGCAGTGCTGGCGATGAGGAAGGCGAGCCACCGCATCAAAGGCGAACCCTTACTCCGCCATAGGCGGCTAAACCCGGCTCGGCATAGCCAGAAACATCCTGATAATCCGTATCGGTCGCATTTTCGATGCGTGCATAAAGCTCCAGCATTTCAGTGAACCGGTAGGCGGTGCGCAGATCGAGACGGGCAAAGGCGTCATTGGGCGCCGGGCTGTCATTTTCGTCTCCGTTGACGATGACGCTCGCTGCGAGAGTGAGATCATCAATGGGTTTGTAGGTGATGACCGCTGTTCCCTTGTGCTTCGGCTGACGCAGAAGTTGCGTATCGGTCAAAAGATCCACCGACTCGGTGAAGCTGTAGGTAATATCTGCGGAAAGGCGCGGGGTAAGCTCGAAATACGCTTCAACCTCGACGCCGCGTGATCGCGTTTCGGCGATATTGTAATAGCCATACCGGGCGAGATCGAAACCGATCTGGTCGTCAATCCGCGTATGGAAGTAGGTGACGCCAACACGCTGGCGTCCGCTCACGCCGAAGAGTTTCTCAACGCCCGCGTCGAAACCATTTGCCTTTTCGGGACGAAGATTGGGGTTAGGCGTCACGCCGAACTGGTCGTAGTTGAGTTCGAAAAGGCTCGGCGCGCGAAACCCTTCGCCCCAGCTGGCGCGTAAGCGCCATGTGTCGTCGACGCGCCAGACGGCTGACGCGCGTGTTGTCGTAGCGCCGTCAAAATTTGAAAATTCATCGCGGCGCGCGCCGACGGAAAGCGTCACCGCCTCAATCGGCTTTATATCGATCGCCGCGAAAAACGCCCCGGCTTTTGCGTTTTCATCAACGCCGGAAACGTCGGCGCGCGTGCGTTCAGCCTCGGCCCCGGCGACGAGGCGCAGATTGTCGCTAAGGGCGACATCAGCGATATAGTCGACCGTCAGGCGGCCTCCCTGCGCCGAGAAAGTTTCGAAGCCACTATCTGTGTTGCGACGGTCGATGGCGTTGTAGGCAAGAGTCAGTGCGCCATCGTAATTCGAATAGGACTGCAGCAGGCGGCCGGCGGCGAGATAGTCTTTTGTACGCTCGATTTCTTCGGTATCCCCAAAGGAAAAAGCAGGCGGCGGAAAGCCGTCGATTTCAGCGCGAGAGCGCGTGGCGCGAAGCGTAACATCGCCCCGCCAGTGTTCGGCGAGCGTCGCCCCTGCCGTAAGTGTTGCAGTTCCTGTGCGATAACCGTCCTTTTCAGTCCCCACATCGGCGCGGGAAATCCCGTCCGTCGTGACGCCGCTGAAAGCGACGCGTCCAAAAGCATCGTCATTTTCAAATCCGGCGGCGAGCCCGCCGCGCGCAGTCCCCAAAGACCCGCCTTCCAGAAAGCCGTCTGTGCCGTCGCGTTTCGTTGTGACGACGATGACGCCGCCTATGGCGTCCGCGCCGTAAAGAAGCGATTGCGGTCCACGGAGGATTTCGATGCGGTCGATCGTTGAGGCGTCGAGATTGGCGAAATTGAAACCGCTTTGGGGCGCGGATGGGTCGTTTGCAACGACGCCGTCAATAATGACGAGCGTCTGACCGCTCGAGGCGCCGCGAATGCGCACGGAAGATGCGCCGCCAGCCGCGCCGTTTTGCGCAACGGCGACGCCCGCGGCGTCCCGCAGCGCGTCAGCGGCGAATACATATTGCCGCGCGATAATTTCTTCAGCCGTTATTACCGACACTGACGATCCGGTTTCGGAAACCGGGGTCGGGGCGCGGAGCGCAGAGATGATGACCTCGTCCTCAGCGTAGTCCTGCGCGGACGCGCTGGTGATGAAGAAGTCGGCGTTGATAAAAACGCCTGCCAGCAATGCCGTTGAAGAAACAGTTCTCGTAAAAAAAGACGGCGACGCCGCCCAGATATTTTTCGCCATGACGATTCCTTTCCGTTGCGGAAGTCGTCATGACGGACAAAGCCGCTCGTTCCAGCTGGTCCCGGCCGGGCGAGAGACGACAATGACGGCAGGTCTCCTGGCTCACGGATCTCCAGCGCGTCGCCGCCTTCCCGAATGATTTCTTCGGTGGCTTGTGGCGGGCGCTTCACCGCTTACAGTTGCGGGCACAGCCGCGGGTTTTCACCGCGTTCCCTATTCTCTCCCGTTAAGGGAGCACCGTCATGTTGGGTAAATAGGATACGCCCTGAAGCAGCGCAAGCCATGCCTTGCGAGCTTCAGGGCGTGCACAGATTATTCGGTGATTGTTTCCTGCTTGGAAACTTCCACCATCGGCACGTCATAGAGATCGAAATAATCGACAATAGACGCAATGCCGACAGCCGCCAGCACCAGAAGAATAAGCCAAAGTAAAGCTTTCATGTTGGTCACCCCACGTTTGATTGGTTTCCCCGCGGCGGAGCCTAACCGAACGGTAACTATATTTCTACAGGAAAGATCATGCGTGATTTGCGCAGCGCGTGCGCTTTACGCATCATTCCCAAATAGGTTGCGCAATCTGTGTAGAACCCCTGTGCAGGCTTGCGTTTGTGCGTGTGCGAAGAATCGCTTATTCGCCAAAAGAGCCGGATGGGCCGGGGAAGACGACAGGGCTTTCGGCGCCGTCTTTCCCCACAGATGAAACGCCGAAAAAGTAATTGTCGATCACAATATTCTCCAGCGTGAATTCCGAAACGTCGCCGACATCAACGCTATTGGTCCATTGCGGCGCATCCGTTAGTCGCCAGTGGATGCGATAGCCCGCGAGATTGCGCGCGGCGCGTCCGGATGGTTTTCGCCATTTCAATGTTGTCGATGGCTGAACCGCGCCTTCGATTTCCACTTCGGCGGGGAAGGGCGGCGCCGACGCCATTGCCGCGAGCGCAACGACATTGAGTGATGTGAGCTTTCGGGCGTAATCGAAATTGACGCCTGAAAGGACGTCGCCATAGGCGATTCCGTTTTCGGTGCGGAGGTCTTGGTGCTGACGCGTATAATTTTCATGCGTCTCCATGATGCGAACCCCCGGCATGCCGGCCTCGTTGAAGGGGCGGTGATGTCCGCCTCTTGAGAACCGGTCCAGACGGTAGACCATCATGACGTCAAGATTCGGAACAAACTTATCAGCAAGCTGATCAATATAACGAGCGAGATTGCGTGAGGCGGAATCGACCTCACCGCCGGTAAAGCGCCTGATTCTGGCTTCTTCGGGCGTTTCGACAACCCGCACCCCTTCGGAAAAAACCCGGGCCGTGGAGTTATCGATCACGCCGTCGACACCCTCGATATTGCCGATCATGTCGTTGTTGAGAACGGCCTTAATGCGCCAGCCCTGATCGTCTGCATATTTAGCGAGAATTTTGCCGCCGAACAGACCTTGCTCCTCGCCCGACAGCCCGGCGTAAATAATGGTGCCGGCGAATTTGTGTTTTGAAAGGACCCGCGCCGCCTCGAGAACGCCGGCCATGCCGGACGCATTGTCATTGGCGCCCGGGCTGTCCGATGTACCGTCAAGTGGGTCGCTCACTCTGGAATCGATATCGCCGCTCATCATGACAATCCTGTCAGGGTCGAGCTGGCCGCGCTGGATGGCGATTACGTTGACCACTTCGGTGCGGTCGGGAATGCGCGGCTCGCCCTCTACAAAATCGCTTACATAGATGACGTCGAGGCAGCCGCCGCAGTCCTTCGAGATGGCCTCAAATTCCGATTTGATCCATCGCCGGGCGGCGCCGATCCCACGGGTCTCGGATTGTATGTCCGACAAGGTGTGCCGGGTGCCAAAACCCGCAAGCCGGGTGATATCGGCTTCAATTCTCGCGGCGGAGACATCTTTCTGGGCCTCGTGGAGTAGGGCTGCGTTCTCCCCTTGCGCAGCCGCCAAAGGACTGGAAAACAAGAATAAAAGAGAGGCGACGAACGGGCGCGACATAATGGCCTTTCTTCGTTTTAGAGGCCGGAAAGCGCCGTCATGGTGCAACCTTTCCGGGCGAGAGGTGTCTGAAGGTTGCCCGGGGCGATGCGTTGATGCAACATCGTTAATGGGATATTAGGGGTTTGACGCAAATTCGATGACTCCAGACTATATTTCGTTGTGCAAAGGCGCTACGGAAAGTTGAAATTCACCGGAAGCCGCCCGTGTCCTTATGGTCTGGCGGCCTGTCTATGGTCCACCTGAGGAGGGGAATGATGAAACTCAAGACGACTTTGCTCGCGGCGGCGGCGGCTCTGGCAGTTGCGCCTGCTGCTCAGGCTTACGAAGGCCTCTATGGCGCGATCGGCGCTGGCCTGAATTATATGGGTGACCAGGACGTCACCAATGACCAGCCAGGCGGCGGCGGGGCGTATGCCTTCGATTCAAGCGCTGACTATGACAACGGCATTGGCGTTTACGCAGCGATCGGTAAGGCTTGGGGCGGCAACTACCGCACAGAGCTTGAATTCTCTTATCGCGACAACAGCATTGATGCGATCAACCCAGACGGCGCCGGTTTCTCTGGCTGGCCTGCGGGCACGATCTCTGGCTCCACCACCACCAAAGCGCTGATGGTGAATTTCCTCTATGACTTCAACACGGGTTCTTCTGTCGCGACGCCTTATGTCGGCTTCGGCGGCGGTATCGCCCATATCGACCATGACATCGTTGGCGCCAACGCCGCCGGTGTTCCGTTGCCAGGCGGCATCGCCTATGGCGCATCGAACTTCCAGCCAGCCTTCCAGGGTATTGCGGGTCTCGCATTCAACCTCGCCGAAGGTCTCGCGCTTGACTTCTCATATCGCTACTTCCGCACCGGCAAGGGTGAATATGACGGCACGCTGATCGGCATCCCCGCAGAATTCGAAACCTCGAACAAGGCGCACAGCCTTTTTGCTGGTCTGCGTTGGAACTTTGGCGCGGCGCCTGCGCCGGCCGTTGAGTACAAAGATTGCTGGGACGGTTCGAGCGTTCCGGTTTCAGCTTCCTGCCCGCCGCAAGTTATGGAGAGCCAGGATGCAGATCTCGACCCGATCAACTTCACGGTCTATTTCGACTACGACAAGTCGAACCTGACGCCGCAAGCTTCGACACTCGTTCAGGAAGCCGCTGCGCGCGCGCTTGAAAACGACATTGAGACAGTCGTTGTTGCAGGCAACACCGATACTTCAGGTGGTTCGGCATACAACCAGGCGCTTTCCGAGCGTCGCGCCCGCGCAGTGCGTGATGGCCTGATTGCTAACGGCGTTCCGGCTGACAGCATTCGCCTCGAAGCATTTGGTGAGACCAACCCTGCCAAGCCGACGGCTGATGGCGTGCGTGAGCCGCTTAACCGTCGTGCGGATGTTGTGATCTCGTTCGAGTAAGAACGTAATCGCTACTAACGATTAGAAACCGGCGCAGCTCAGCTGCGCCGGTTTTGTTTTGTCTTGGTTTCAAGCGACGGCCTGGAATCAATCAGCGCCGTAAATTTTTGTAAAGGCGATGACGCCGAGCTCAATCTGCTGGTCGATGGCGGCTTCAAGATCCTCCGGGGTCTCGCCAAGCAGAACGCGCGTGTATAACGGTTCGGTGAGCAGGGCGCCGAGTTGCCAGATCGCTTTTTCCGGATCGTCGATTTTAAAAGCTCCCCGGGCGGCGAGGCGCGCAAGGATCGGTGCGCATCTCTTCACCATCCATTCCGCACTATGTTCAAGATAGGTTTTCCCTATGGCCGGATTCCGGCCCGCTTCAAAAGTGGCGATCCGGCGCAGGGAAAGCGTCTCCGGTCGCAAAACTCCCTGAAGGAACTGGCGACCCAGGGCGCGGATCAGCGCCGCCGGCGGCAGGCTGGCTTCGATGTCGTCCACATTGACGGGGAGAAGATCCTTACAGCTCTCCGCAATAGCGGCTCCGAACAACTCTTCCTTGGAGCGAAATCGGTTATACACCGTGCGTTTTGAAACGCCGGCTGTCAGTGCGATCTGGTCCATGCTCGCAGAGTCGAAACCGCGCGTCAGAAATGTCTTTCTGGCAGCCTCGACAATCGCTTCAGTTTTTTCATCGAGCGTCGCGTCCGCCGCCGCCGCTTCTGACATTCTGATCCCTTTTCGCCCCTGTTGTCTCTTTTGTCGGGCGCTGAGAGGGGCGCCCGGCGGCCCTGTTTTCGCCGGGCCGCGATAGGCAGTATGGCGCAAATCGGTTGTAGACGGAACGTCTCAAGAGCCGCCATTGGCGCGTTTACCTGTCGTTAACCACAAGATTCGATGGATGAAGCCTATGGCGGCCGGAAAACGCAAGAAATCGACGAAGCGCAACTCTGCGACTAAGCGGGGGCGAGGGTCCTATGCGCGGCGCAGGCGTGCGAGCGGGGCCCGGCGCAAACGCAAACGCGCCGCCGTCCGGTTTGAACCCTTTGCGCGCGCGGCAGCGGAGCTTGGCGTTTTCGCCTTTACAGCGCTGATCGGGCTTGCTGCGCTTTTCGCCTATTTCGCCAGCGATCTTCCTGATCCGGCGGGCCTGTGGCGCGAAGGCGGCGGGCCTCGGGTGACGCTGCTTGCCGCCGATGGAGCGCCCATCATGTTGCAGGGCGTGGCGCAAGGCGCGCCCTTGCGTCTATCCCAATTGCCCGATCATGTGCCGGAAGCGGTGATGGCGGTTGAGGACCGGAATTTTTATCATCATTTCGGCGCTAATCCGGTGTCAATCATTCGTGCCCTGATTGTTAATGCGAATGAAGGCGCGGTGCGGCAGGGCGGCTCAACCATTACGCAACAGCTTGCAAAGAATGTCTTTCTTTCAAGCGACCGGACGATGAAGCGCAAAATCCAGGAATTGATGCTGGCATTCTGGCTGGAACAGAAATTCACAAAAGACGAAATTCTCACGCTCTATCTCAATCGGGTTTATTTCGGCGCGGGCGCCTATGGCGTGGATGCGGCCAGTTACCGCTATTTTGGAAAATCCGCGCGGTATTTGTCGGTCGGTGAAGCAGCGGTGCTTGCTGGTTTGTTGAAAGCGCCGTCACGTTATTCGCCTACGTCGAATCCGGAAGATTCAGGAAAACGCGGCCGTCTTGTGATTGAGCAAATGGTGACCGCCAGGTTTCTGTCTCGCGCGGAGGCGGATGCGGCGATTGCGGCGCCGGTTCTGCTTGCGGCGCCGCGTTTTGAGGCGGCCCCGTATTTTGTCGATCACGCCCTGAAGCAAGTGCGTGCGCTGACGGCGGATGTTGATGCTGATTTCATCGTCCGCACGACCTTCGACCCAAGAGTGCAGGCGGCGGCGGAAACCGGCCTGATTGCAGGGATGGCCTTGGCGGGAGGCGGCGAAGGAGATGGTCTGGGCGAAGTCGAGGCTGCGGCGGTCATTATCGACGCCGAAGGCGCCGTGCGCGGCATGATCGGCGGCCGCGATTACGCCAAAAGCCAGTATAACCGCGCGACCCAGGCGAAGCGTCAACCAGGCTCAGCGTTCAAGCCGTTTGTTTATCTTGCGGGACTTATGCGCGGCGAAACGCCGGACTCGACGGTGCTCGATGCGCCGATTGAGATCGGCGCCTATACGCCCGGCAACTATAAAGACAAATATTATGGAGAGGTGAGCTTGCGCGAAGCCTTGGCGCGTTCGTTGAACAGCGCTGCGTTGCGTGTGCAGGAGCGGACAGGGCGCGCTTTTGTGCGTGAAACCGCGCGCCGCATGGGCTGGGCGGGCGCGCTTACTTCCGGTCCGTCGCTGGGGCTTGGCGTCGACGCGGTCTCTCCGTTGGAGCTTGCCGTCGCTTATGCGCCGTTCGCCAATGGCGGCTTCAGGGTGGAGCCCCACGTTATTGAACGGATTGAGACCGCCGACGGTGATTTAGTTTATCAGCACAAAGGGTCAATCGTCGAAGAGGCGGCGCCGGCGAGCGCCATTGCTGAAACAAATGACATGATGGCGAGCGTGGTGTCGTGGGGCACAGGCCGGGCCGCGGGCATTTCCGGCTATCGCGTCGCCGGCAAAACCGGCACGTCGCAGGAGAGCCGTGATGCTTGGTTTGCAGGTCACGCGGGCGGTCTTGTCGGCGTCGTCTGGATCGGTCGCGACGACAATAAACCGATGGACAATATCACCGGTGGCCGTGCGCCCGCCATCATCTGGCGGGAGATTTTCTCACGAGCGCTGCCGCCGCCGACTTATGTTCCGCAGCGAGACGAGGTCGATCCGATTGCGGCGATCCTTCATGCGGGTGGGTGATCGCGCGGGGGCTGGGGCGCGACGCCATAAGCATAAAGTCCCGGGCCGTTGGCGTTGAGCCAATCCGCCGCGCGGCGCGGGTCAGCGCCAAGGTCACGCACCACGCGCCAGAATGCCGGAGAATGATCCATATGGATCAGATGCGCGCATTCATGCGCAGCGACATAATTAAGGATGTCCGCCGGCGTTAAAATCAGCCGCCAGCAAAAGGATATGTCGCCATCCGATGAGCATGATCCCCAGCGTGTTTTCGTGTCGCGTATGCGCAAGGCGCGGCGCGTTTTGCCCAGCTCGGCGCAATGGCGATCAACGCTTTCGGTTAGTTTTTGGCGCGCCTGCCGTTTCAGCCAGTCGCAGACGCGACGGTTAAGATGTTCGGGTCTGCCGCCGATGCGGATTACCGGCATGACTTCAGTGTCGATGCGCGGGCCGCCGCGTAGTTTCTCGTCGTGAAGAATGATGTGGTCGATCCCTTCATACGGCACTTTCATGCCGTTTTTGAACGGTCTCGCGCGTAGATTGTCGGTTAGCTGACTTGCGATCCAGTCGATTCGTTCATGCGCGAATCGAATCGCTTCGGGAACAGCGCGCTTGGAAGGCGCCGTCACATGAATTTCCCCAGCCACCGGATCGACCTTCAAAATCAGCCGTTTGGCGCGGCGGTTGACGCGCGTGATCAATGGCGTTGCGCGCGCGCCGATATTGATTTCGGTTCGGGTGATATGATTAATCGTCATAAGGGGGTACGCTCTCACAAACCTCTATCCTTGCCGGTTTCGCTGAAAGATCAATTCGTTTTGTGGCGCAGGCGGCATTTATTTTTTAAAGCGCTGGGAAGCAGCGAAGACTGGTCTGATGAACGCCCCACAACCGACGCCCATGATGATGCAGTATCTCGCTATCAAGGAACAGGCGGGGGATGCGCTTTTATTTTATCGCATGGGCGATTTTTATGAGCTTTTTTTTGACGATGCCGTTGAAGCGTCGGCGGCGCTGGATATTGCGCTGACGAAACGCGGACAGCATGCCGGTGAAGGCATTCCCATGTGCGGCGTGCCGTTTCATGCTTATGAAGGCTATCTCGCAAAATTGATCCGCGCCGGTTTCAAAGTCGCCATTTGTGAACAAATGGAAAGTCCGGAAGTTGCAAAAAAACGCGGCTCAAAATCAGTTGTGAAACGTGAGATTGTCCGCACGGTGACGCCAGGCACGATCATCGAGGATTCATTGCTCGATTCTCGGTCGAACAACTTTCTTGCCGCGCTGGCGTTATTGCGCGATGGCGCAGAGGCGGCGATCGCCTGGGTCGATGTCTCCACCGGTGAGTTGTCGGTGCGAGAAACAAGCCTCGATAATCTCGCCGCAGATCTTGCGGCTGTATCGCCGAAAGAGCTGGTGGCGCCCGATCTCGACGAAGGTCATTCCTGGAGAGAGATCTTGTCAGCGCACGAAGGCGCCATGACCATCACACGGCAGGCGGCGCATCTGTTCGACTCCGCCAGCGGTCAAAGGCGTATTATGGAGACCTACAATGTGGGATCTCTCGATGGTTTTGGTGAGTTTTCGCGGGCCGAATGCGGCGCCCTTGGAGCGCTGTTGAATTATGTGACGCTGACACAGGCGGGGCGACTTCCGTCGCTCAATCCGCCGCGCCGGGCGGCCTTGTCTGAAACCATGGTGATTGACGCGGCGACGCGGGTTTCGCTCGAACTGCTGCAAACGCAGAGTGGCGCGCGAAAAGGCTCTCTTTTATGGGCGGTAGACCGGACAGTGACTGGGGCTGGCGCCCGGCTTCTCGCTACGCGGCTTTCCTCACCGCTCACTGATATTGCGGCGATCAGCGCCCGGCATGACGCGGTCAGCTATTTCGATGCTGAGCGGGATGTAGCTGAGGATGTGCGCAAGAGGCTGAAAGAAACACCGGATGCAGCGCGCGCGCTGTCACGGCTTTCGGCTGAGCGCGGCGGCCCGCGTGACCTTTCCGCCCTGCGCGACGCCTTGATGCGCGCGAGGGAAATTGCAGGGCTGTTGCCGGTCGATAACGCCGCCTTGCCAGACGCGCTGCGTAACGCCGCGGGAACACTTGAAAACAGAACGGGTGAAGGGTTTTCTGCGCTCATCACCATGTTGCGCGAGGCGCTGAGCGAAGACTTACCCATGCTCGCCCGTGACGGCGGTTTTATCGCCAAGGGTTATGACCCCGGTCTCGACTCTGTGCGGCTCCTGCGTGATGAATCGCGGCGCGTGATCGCCGGTCTTGAATCGAAATATCGCGAGCTTGCAGGGCTGAAAACGCTCAAGATCAAGCACAACAATGTGCTCGGTTATTTTGTAGAGACGCCGCCCTCGCAAGGTGACAAGCTGATGGCGGCGCCTTTGAATGAAACATTCATTCATCGCCAGACGCTGGCGAGCGCAGTTCGGTTCACTACGGGAGAACTTGCCGATCTTGATGCAAAAATTTCGCGTGCGCGCGACGAAGCATTGGCGCGCGAGTTGGAGCTGTTTGGGAAATTATGTGCGGCGGTTACGGCGCGACGCCAGGATATAGCCGCAGCAGCAGCAGCGCTGGCTGAAATCGATGTCGCATCGGCCGGCGCCATCCTCGCGCTGGAGCGGCGTTATGTGCGCCCCAAAATGGAAGACAGCCTTGCTTTCGATATTCTGGGGGGGCGCCATCCGGTGGTCGAGCGTGTCAGCGGCGACGCTTTTATCGCCAATGACTGCAAGCTGGGCGATCCCGAAGAGGCGCAACTATGGCTTGTCACCGGTCCAAATATGGCGGGTAAATCGACATTTCTACGCCAGAACGCGCTGATCGCAATCCTTGCGCAGGCGGGGCTCTATGTTCCCGCAAGCGAAGCGCACATCGGTGTTGTTGATCGCGTTTTCTCTCGCGTTGGCGCTTCCGACGATTTGGCGGGCGGGCGTTCAACTTTCATGGTGGAGATGGTTGAGACGGCGGCGATCCTTAATCAGGCGACGGATCGTTCTCTCGTCGTGCTGGATGAAATAGGGCGTGGCACATCAACCTTCGACGGCATGTCCATCGCCTGGGCGGCGGTTGAACATTTGCATGACGTCAATCGCTGCCGCGGTCTGTTCGCAACACACTATCATGAGCTGACGGCGCTCGCAGAAAAACTTGCCCGCCTCCACAATGTCTCCATGAAGGTGCGTGAATGGAAAGGCGATGTTGTTTTTCTGCACGAGGTTGGACCGGGGCCGGCGGACCGGTCTTACGGAGTTGCGGTTGCGCGTCTTGCTGGCCTGCCGCCAAAGGCGGTCAAGCGCGCTGAAGCGGTGTTGAAAATGCTCGAAGAGCGCGGACAAAGCCGCGGCGCCATGGCGGAATTGCCGCTCTTTGCGGTGGCGCAGGATGCGCCCCGGGATGAGACACAAAGCGAAGCGTGTCATGAAACTGTCATTCAAAACGCACTCAATGCGCTTGATCCCGACGCCATGACGCCTCGCGAAGCACTCGAATCGCTTTACCGGTTGAAATCCATTTTGGATGAGCTATAGGGCGCACAGATTACGCGCTCGTGGTTGCCAGAGTTGGGTTTAGGCAAGGGCGAAACCGGCAAGGCCTGACACATGACATTCCGCTTCAAGCTCATCGTCGCGGCGTTCTGCTCGCTCCTCGCCGCAAGCGGCGCTGTGGCGCAATCATCCGTATCCGCCGTAAATCAAGGCGTCGCCGCCTATCGCGCGGGCGATGCTTCCGCTGCGTGGGGCTTTCTGGATGAGGCGGCGTCACAAGGCGACGTCAAGGCTAAGCGGTATCTCGCTTATATCATTCTCGACGGCGATGCGCCTGTAGATGCGGGGCTCGATCTTTACGATGCGGTTGCGCTTCTAAAAGAGGCGGCGATCGCCGGCGATTATACCGCGCTCATCCGGCTTGAAGATCTGCGCCGCCAACAGCTTGCTCACAGCCCCAGCCTTGACGACATGATTGAAGTGGAAATCTCGCGCGCCAAAGCGGGCGATCCGGTGGCGGCCTGGCGTCTGGCCGAGCGGTTTGAAATTGGCGACGGCGTTGCGGCTTCGGCGGCCGATGAAGCAAAATGGCTGGAAGTGGCGGCGGAAGCGGAAACGGCCCGATTCCCTAAAGCGCCGGAGGCCGCCTACCGCCTGTGCATGCTCAATGCGCTGGATGGCGAGATGCGAAATCCGGAGGCGGCGCGTGGCTGGTGCGCGCGGGCGGCTGAGAATGGCCACGCCGGGGCGACCGTGGTCTTGAAAAGGCTGGCGCAGTTGCAGGACTGAGCAGGTTCGTTTTTTCTGGAAGGCGGCAAAGGCGCACAGTTGAAATTGCCGGGACGGCGCGCGACAATGCGCGTGTAGCTACATCCTGCATGTCCTTGTTCGCAATCTTGTGACCAAACCTTCAACGCCCTCAGGCGATACATCCTTTCTCTCCAGTGAAACGCTGGATGAGCAGATCGCTGCGGCCATGACCGCCGAGCGTGCAGGTCAGGCCCATGGGGCGACAGGCAAAGTCCTCAAGCACGCTTTTGTGGAGCTGCGGCGCCAGACTATGCGCGACGTTGTGCGCGGCGACAGGATCGCCGCCCGTCTTTCGCGCGGGGTCGATAATATCGTCCGGACTTTGTTTTTGCAGTCAAAGGAGGGCATCGGCAAGGAGATCGCCGTTTGCGCCGTCGGCGGCTATGGCCGATCGGAACTGGCGCCGTATTCGGATATTGATCTGTTGTTTTTACATCGCCCCCAGGCGGAGCAGACCCTGCGGGATACGCTGAACCGCCTGCTTTATCCGCTTTGGGATTCTGGCGTGAAGCTCGGCTATGCGGCGCACACGCCCACAAGCGCGCTGGATTTCGCCAAGAGCGACATGGTCGCCAGGACCGCCTATCTGGATGCGCGCTTCTTGTGCGGCGCCAAGGATGTCTATGATGAGTTTCATGAGGGGTTCGACAAACTTCGCCGAAGGTCCGTTCCGGAATTCGTCGCCGCCAAACTTGAAGAACAGGCGGAGCGGCAGGCGAAGTTTTTCGAAACGCGATATCTGGTTGAGCCCGATGTCAAAGAAGGCAAAGGTGGTTTGCGCGATTTGCAGACTATTCGCTGGATTTACCGTTACGCTTATGGAGACATTCTGAACGACAACGCAACGGCGGAAAAAATCGTTGGTAAAGCTGAACGCCAGGCAATCATCAAGGCGAAGCGGTTCTTATGGTCTGTGCGCGCGCACCTGCATGAACTTCGCGGGCGGGCTGATGAAAAGCTGACATTTGACGTGCAGCCTGAAATCGCCAGACGGCTTGGTTATGCAGACCGGTCCAACATGACAGCGGCCGAACGCCTGATGAAACATTATTTCGTCAACGCGGTGGAAGTGGGGCGCCTGACCCGGATTTTGTGCACCCGTCTTGAAGAAGAACGCACGATGCGCCTCCCGCGGCTTCCCAAGCTGCTGCCCAAAGCGTTGCAGACCGACGAGGCGCCGGGAAGGCCGAACTTGCGCATCAAAAATGGCCGGCTAGATTTTGAAAGCCCCGCGAAAGCGCGCCGCCAGCCACGCGATTTGTTCAGGCTTTTTCGCGCTTTTGGCAAGCAACCGAAAATCGATTTCCACCCCGACGCACTCGCCTTGGTCGCGGGCGAAGTCCCTGGCGTGACGCTTGAAGTGCGGCGCGATCCGACTATCGCCAAATTATTTGCGGGCATTTTGAAGGCAAGCGAAGATCCGGCGCGTGTGCTGCGGATCATGACGGAAACAGGCCTTCTCGGAAAATACATACCCGCTTTCGGTTCGATTGTAGGCCGTATCGATTACGGACTTTATCGGCGGTTCACGCTCGACGAACATGTATTGCGATGTGTCGGACTTCTGGCGCAGATCCATCGCGGCGAGGTGGAGGAAGATCATCCAATTGCGACGCATATTGTCCGCAATGCCGATAATCCGTTGCTTTATTATTACGGGGTTTTGCTCCACGAAGCGCGCTGGTCGTTGAAAGAACCGTCGGTGGACGCTTGCGAAAAGCTTGTCATCCGGGTGACCAAGCGTCTCGGCCTGACTCCGGATGAGGCGGCGCTTGCCGGCTGGTCGGCGGCGCGTCATTTGATGCTTGTGCGCACCGCGGAGCGCCGCAATCTCACAGAAGCTCATGCGATTTCCGCCTTCGCGCAATCGGTCGGTTCGCGCGCTCGCCTTGATTTAATGCTGGTGTTGTCGGTCTGCCATTTGCGCGTGGTGGGGCTGCAGTCCTGGGATGAGATGACGCGCCGGCGCCTCTCAGAACTCTATGACGCGACTGCGCTCTGGTTCGAGCATGGTGAGGCGGCTCTTGAGAAAAAACTCGCAGATCGGGCGATTCTGGTTCGCCGGGAGGCGGAGTCGCGCCTGACGGGCTGGAACACAGCCGAGAAGAAAGCGTTTTTAAACCGCCTCGATGACTCGATGATGCGTTCCCTGGACCCCGATATTATTGTCAGGTTTGCGACACTGGCGCGGGCAGCGGAAAAAGACGCAGCCAACAGCGCCGTCGTTGTGACGCCGCGTGACGGCGATCTCGAAGCGATCGCCTATACCGATGACCGTGCGGGCCTTCTCGCCGATCTTGCGGGCGCTGTCGCGTCCACAGGCATGAGCCTTCGCACCGTGCAGGCGCTTACGACGAGCGACGGCAAGGCGATCGATATTTTCATCATCCAGTCGCCAGATGGAATTCCCGTTGAAGACATGGAGCAGGCTCGGCGTTTGCACGAAGCGCTGTTGACCGCCGCCTCCGCGCATCCGGAAAAGCCGCCAGAGCTTCGCCGGCGCATCGGTGATCGCCGCGCCATCTTTTCGGTGCCTCCAAGCGTGCGGATTGAGGCGGAGGCTTCAGCGGAGGCGACGGTTGTTGAAGCTGAGGGGCTGGACCGGCCGGGGCTGTTGTTCGAGTTGACGCAGGCGCTCGCCCGCGAGGGCGCGACCATCACCTCCGCCCACATTTCGACCTATGGCGAGCGCGCTGTGGACGCATTTTATCTCCAGAACCATGAGGGCGGGAAGCTCAATGACCGGGCTGCGCTCGCCCGCATTAAAAAGAGCCTCGGCGCGGTGCTGGCGTCTGGTTCTGAGGCGTAAACCGGTCTACTGCGGCACCCCATGAGCGGCAACATTTTCAAATCCCTAGCGACAGTCAGCGGCATGACGATGGCGAGCCGCGTTCTCGGTTTTGTCCGCCAGATTTTCATGGCCGGCATCATCGGGGCTGGCGGCAATCCTGTGGCTGACGCCTTCTGGGCGGCGTTTCGCTTGCCCAATATGTTCCGGCGGCTTTTTGCGGAAGGCGCTTTTCACGCGGCCTTTATTCCGATGTTTCAGGGACGGCGCGCCGATGGCGGTGAAGAGGAAGCCAAACGCTTCGCAGAGGAAGTTCTTTCAGGGCTGATTTTTATACTGACGATTTTGACTGCCCTCGTGGAAATCGCAGCGCCAGCGTTTGTTTTTCTTCTCGCCTCAGGGTTCGAAGGCGATCCGGAAAAATTCACCCTGACGACATTCTATACGCGCATCATGTTTCCTTACCTGATGATGATGTCGCTGGTTGGGCTTTACAGCGGCATTTTGAATTCTCTCGGCCGTTTCGCCGCGGCGGCGGCGGCGCCGATTGCGCTGAATGTCTTCATGATTGGCGCATTGTTGCTCTATGCCGATGCTGACACGCA
>JAUHYK010000110.1 GCA_030426465.1 Alphaproteobacteria bacterium | reverse complement strand
GACGGTTTGAACCCGCCGGTGCCGGTCAGCGCGGGATCGAAGCCGAACAGACGCAACCCCTGGGGCGCGTTCACGTCGCCTGCGTTGGGCCCGGTATTGTCTGCATTGCGAAAGTGCCAGCCATAAAGCTGGCGTGGGTTCGGCGCGCCGCGCAAAGGCGGCGTCATCTGCGTCAGGTCAAGACCGTTTTCGTCGAGAAGACGCACATCCCAGCCATGGGCGGCGCGCTTCAACTGAAAGGTCCAACCCGGCCCCTCCAGAACTTCCGTGTAGTCGCGATTTCCCGCGACTTCCCGTGATGACAACATCACCGCGCTGCGACCATTTGATGGCTCACAGGGCTGGGCGTACGCCGCCGACAATCCCGCCAGCATAAACATGGCGGTCGCATTAAATATTCGCATTGGGTTCTCCCCTCCCGTTGCGCTACGCTTTTAGCACAGCCTCCGTCGCATCAGCGAAAATGTCGAGACCTTCATTCAACATCTCGTCAGATACAACCAGCGGCACCAGCGAGCGCAGGCACTGCGCATAGGCGCCAGCCGTCGTCATGATGAGACCCCGCTGACGTGCTTCCGCGAGAATGGCGCCAGCGACATCGCCATTCGGCTGTTTCGGATCGCCGTCTTTGACGAATTCAACTGCGCACATGCCGCCGACCCGGCGGACATCGCCGATCACGCCTTTACCAACGCCATCCGCAAGGTCGCGCCAGCGTTTTTCCGTTTGGGCGCCGATTTCCTCCGCACGCTTCAACAGGCCTTCCTCTTCTATAATCTCGAAGACCGCGAGCGCGGCGGCGCAGGCCACCGGATTGCCGCCATAGGTCGACCCCATAGAGCCCGGCACGACTTTGTCCATCAGCTCTGCCTTGCCGACAAGCGCGGACAACGGCAAACCCGCTGCAATCGACTTTGCAACACAGAGGAAATCCGGCTCGACGCCCGCTTTTTCAAAAGCGAAATATTTTCCGGTGCGGCCCATGCCCGACTGAATTTCATCGGCGATCAACAAGATGCCGTTGTCGTCACACTTCTTGCGCAACCCTTCGAGGAATTCCTTCGGCGCCGGATTGAAACCGCCCTCACCCTGCACAGGCTCGACGATCATGGCCGCGACTTCATTGGCGTTGATCATGGTCTTGAAAATATGATCGACGCTGGCCAGCGCTTCCTCAACGGAAACACCGTGATAGGCGTCCGGATATTCAGCGTGGAAAATCGCGGGCACATAAGGGCCGAAACCAACCTTATAGGGTTTCGACTTGCCGGTGAGCGTTGTCGCCAGCAATGTGCGGCCATGGAAGGCGCCGGAAAAGGCGATCACACCCGGACGGCCGGTGATCTGGCGCGCAAACTTCACCGAATTCTCGACCGCTTCAGCGCCGGAGTTGAACAGCGCGGTTTTCTTTTTCGTTGGGCCCGGTGCGATACGGTTCAGTTTTTCGCAAACCTCAACATAGCTTTCATATTGCGCGATGCCGAACGCTGTATGGATAAAATTTTCAGTCTGTTTCTTGACCGCCTCAACAACTTTCGGATGCGAGTGGCCAACATTCAACACGCCAATGCCGCCGATGAAATCAATGTAGCGCTTACCCTCAACGTCCCACAGCTCAGCGCCTTGTGCGCGCGCAGCATAAATTCCCGACTTTGAGGGCAGCCCTACGGGGCACGCCTCATCGCGCCGTGATTTCAGGCTTTCATTGGTGGCGAACTCGTTTCTTCCGTGATCCATGGGACGCTCCGGCTTGTTATTACGGATTATTCCAAGGGCTCTAGCATGATCGACGGCAAAAGAAAGGGGCGAAAGCTTAGGCTTTTCAGTCTTTTTTGGGGACAGACAAAAACCAGATGGCGCCGGCCCCGACAATGGCGTCATAGATAGCGCAAAGGAATGCGTACCAGGCCGGGCTATGATCGGCTTTCATCAACAAATGAACGAGATCGACCCCGCCATGGGCGAGGATTAAGGCGCCGAGCAGCCAGACGCGGCCCGATTGCAAAACTGCGAGGCCCAAAAGCACAAACAATAAAGCGGTCAGCCCCTCTACCACCAGCGCTGAGAGCGCGGGCCGCAGAACAATGCCGGTGGGGTCGATGCCCGGCAGGGCGAAGCCTACATAAATACCGGCCATCAGGGCGAGCTGGCCAAATACCCACAGAGCGCGGCCCCGCATCGTCAGGCTCGCCGTCACCCCGAGCGCCGCCGCCGCGAGCGCAACCGTGATCATTACCAGAAAGAATGTCGTCCCCATGGGGGCGAGCATAGCCGGGTTCTCGCCAAGCGCAAAAAACGCATGTTTTCGCCCCAGACCATCCGGTTCTTCAGTATTTGGTGAACACCGCCTGCTTGCTCCGGCTCTTATCCGGATCATAGGCCGGACTTAACGTCATGGCAGAGGCTTCACACGCCATGGTCCAGTCGCCGCCGCCGCCCACATAGGAAACCGCGCCCGGACCGTCATTGGTGAAAGCGATGCTTTTGCGCTCAAAGTCCGGCGCTGACGTGACATAGCCGTCAACAGTAATGCGCTGGATATCAAACTTCAGCACGCCATCCTCGGTCGTCCATTCGCCGTCATGGCGATATTTGGCGTACCGTATGGTTGTATCCTCGCCGCGGATCGTATGCGGATCATCGATTGAAAATGTTCCTCCGGCTCGTATCGTAACACGCGGACCATCCAGATCGTAGACACTGTCCACGTCACCCTCGAGCTCATCGAAAACATCGGGGATCGAGCCACGAAAACGAAACAGGTCTTTCGCATTGGCCGCACGAAGTTTTCGTTCCATCGCCAGAAAGTCATCCATCTGATCGGGCGGAACCATGCCCCTTGCGGCGTTCAGCGCATCAACCGCCCCAGCCAGCGGGTCGTCGGCTACGTCAGCCGGCGTCGGGCGCTCCATCCAGGTCCCGATCTGACATGCGCAAGTCTGTCCATCGCTATTGTCCATGGACAGCCTTACGGAAAGATCATCACCCGACGGCATGATCGCCGCGACTTGCATCGGAGAGGACGGCGTATCGATTTCCGTCGTCCCGGTCACGCGCCGCCAGTCATCGTCATCATATCCGCGTATGGCGAGTTGCGCCTCGCCGGCTTCAATGCGCAATTTCGGCGCGCCGCCCGCGGGAAGCGAAACGTCGCGCAACTGAACCGATAAGGGTGGGCCTTCAATGGCTGCGTCGCAGGCGCGCGTGACATCAAGCGCTTCAGCTTCCGCCTGATCGGGCAAAGAACGGCCATCCGGCATGGTGATCGTCTGGTCGGCCTGAGCGATCGCCCAGTCGAGCCAGCGTTCGGGCGGCAATATTTCCGCAGCTCTTTCCGCTCGGGTCAGATAGTCGTCGCCGCCGAGTCCGACAGAGAAAACCCAGTCCGGATTGAACGCCTGCTCTCCCCAGAAAAAGAACGGTTGTGCGTCATAGGAATGCTGGGTCAGCGGGCATGATTTCTGCCGTGTGAAAAACTCTTCAATCCAGCGGTCGCGTTCAGTGGTCCCTTCAACCACCTTGTGTGCGAGCCATTCCGCAGATCCCTCTGTCCACCAATGGCGATCCTCGTTGCGGCGCGTGTAATAGCCGCTTTGCATGGTGTGCATCCATTCATGGGCAAGAACGAACCGACGCTCGCGATCATTTACAATGCGATCGGGGAAGACCACGATTATGCAGAGGCCTTCCGGCAATCGTTTTAAGTCTTCCGGCCAATCTGACTCCGCCTCATCTTCTTCGGCGTCATCGTCTTCGGCGTCATCACTTAGTGTCGAAACAAAATATTGCGCGAGTGTGACGCCTTCGGTTTCTCTGCCTTCTCGTCTTGCCTCGTCGACTTCGTCGCCCTCAGCGCCGCCGCTGGCGCAATCTGTAAAGGCCAATGTGGAGCCGAAAGTGTCCTGGCGGGTCTCGATCAAAAGGACCGGCCGGCTCGGCGGTCCGGGCGCTTCCGTCAAATAGGATTGCATTTCCTCAAGCCGCGACTCCAGTGAACGCAGCGACGAGAGCGTCGCATCGGGAAGCCGCCGCGCGCTGCGCTGGCGCAATCGCCATACTTCCTGACGCCCGACCGTTATATCGGTTTTGTAGGCGTGGCCGATAGCATAGATCTCATCCAGCAAGGCCTGATAATCCGCCTGCTCCTCTGCTGGATCGGGCTCAGGCCTGACCGGACAGGCGCCCTCGACTGGCGCCGCAATCGCCACGCTTGCCAGCCCTGCAATCGCGCGTCCCCAATGTTTAAGGATTCGGGCCTTTCGACCATTTGCGCCGCTTCGCACTACGCCTCTCCCATGCCAAAAGCGTCCCCAACATAAGGGAATCCACGCCCTATAACAAATTTCCCTCATCCGCCTTTGCGCCAGACTGCATCTTGGGCTGTTCGTCCGGAACAGCCCGCATTAGGATAAATCCATGTTTGCGAAATTTTTCCATGAATTGAAATCAGCCGGGCTGCCTGTCTCCTTGAGAGAATATCTCACTTTGATGGAGGCCATGGACGCCGATCTCGCCAGCCGCAAAGTGGAGGATTTTTATTTCCTCTCGCGCGCGACCCTGGTGAAGGACGAACGCAATCTCGATAAATTTGATCGGGTCTTCGCACATGTATTCAAGGGCCTCGAAACCGTAGGTGAAGACATCACCGCGGACATCCCCGAGGACTGGCTCCGGCTGATGACGGAGCGCTATTTCTCCGAAGAGGATATGAAGCAGATCGAGGCGCTTGGCGGCTGGGACAAGCTGATGGAGACTCTGAAAGAGCGCCTCGAAGAACAAAAGAAACGCCACGAGGGCGGGTCGAAATGGATCGGCACAGGCGGTACCTCGCCCTTTGGTTCAGGCGGCTATAATCCCGAAGGCGTCCGGATCGGCAATGAAGGCAAGCGCCAGGGCCGCGCCGTCAAGGTCTGGGAAAAACGCAACTATAAAAATCTCGACGACAATGTGGAGCTTGGCACGCGCAATATCAAAATGGCGCTCAGAAAACTGCGCCGGTTCGCCCGCGAAGGCGCTGCGGAAGAATTCGATCTCGATAGCACCGTCGACGCGACAGCACGCGCCGGCTATCTCGATATCAAGATGCGTCCTGAACGCCGCAACATGATCAAGGTGCTATTATTTTTCGACGTTGGCGGATCAATGGATCCGTTCATCAAAATCTGTGAAGAAATGTTCTCGGCCGCACGCGCCGAGTTCAAGCACATGGAGTATTTTTACTTCCACAATTGCCTTTACGATTATGTCTGGAAGGACAATCGCCGACGCTGGACGGAGAAAATTCCCACCTGGGACATTCTCCATAAATATCCGCACGATTATAAAGTGATTTTCATCGGCGACGCATCCATGTCGCCTTACGAGGTCACGGTGCCCGGTGGATCAGTCGAATATTTCAATGATGAGGCCGGCGCAGTCTGGTTGAAACGGGTGACTGATATTTACGAGCGCGTTGTCTGGCTCAATCCGGTTCGTAAGGATAGCTGGGATTATGTGCCGTCTACAAAATTATTACGTGAATTACTGGGCGAGCGCATGTACCCGCTGACGCTCGGCGGCATCGAAAAAGCGATGGCCGAGCTGAAACGATAACTAGATCGCCGCCGCCAGTCTAAACCGCTTGGCTTCGTCAATTGCATTGGACGCCAGCATCCGAAGGGATACGAGCAAGGTTGCACGCGCCTCCTGTTTACCCGGTGCATTGCCGACCAGCGCTTCCGCCTCTTCGCAAGTCTTGCCCAGCCCCCATGCGCCGACACCGCGCGCGGCGCCCTTCAGGGTGTGCGCCGTGTCTTTCCATGCCTCATCGGCCTGGAAAACATCGAACTGGTCCAGCAACAAACTGACCTGCTCGGAAAAGATCTCAAGAATCTCGTCACGCAGCATATCATCGCCAGCGACGTATTTCTCCAGATGGTCAAAATCGATGATACCGCCTGCCGTCATGTCGTGCTCACTCTTCACTGCTTCGAACATGACAGGAATGTAAGCAGCAATTGCTACAAGGCGATTAAAATTTTATCCGTCATCATTAACAGAACGTAAAAAAACACCGCCGGCACAGGGTTCGTGCCGGCGGCGTCTTGTTCGTGTCTCATATTGAAACATGCCCGCCTGAAATCAGGCGATAGATATTTAATGCTGCGGCTCTTCTTCAGCCGCTTCTTCGGCAGCTTCTTCAACATCATCCGCCGCTTCGTCCATTTCTTCGGCGGCGTCATCCGCCATTTCTTGCACTTCGTCGCCGGCGTCGTCCATCATTTCGCCGGCATCTTCAGCCGCGCCTTCCATCGCATCCGCAGCGTCATCCGCCATTCCATCAGCCGCTTCCATGGCGTCGTCAGCCATTTCGCCGGCTTCATCCACGGCCTCATTCATACCGTCGCCGGCATCATCCATGGCTTCGCCCATAGCCTCGCCGGTGTCTTCCATTGCTTCTTCGGTCGCAACCGCAGCGTCGCCCGCCATATCGCCTGCCGCATCCGCAGCATCGCCCATGGCGTCAACGGCGTCGTCAGCCGTTTCCTCAATCGCGTCCGACATGTCGCTCATTGCGTCCGGCGCATCGCGGCCCATGAGTTGCGTCAATCCAATAATAACCGCCAGCGCAACCGCGATGACGAGAAGAATCCTGAGCATGTCTAGCCCCTTCCTTATGCGTTACTTCGCCCGATGTTTTTACTCTAGGGATGTACCCCCGCGCGCCCCGTCCCGTCTCTCCCATCCGGTCATTTTTCACGCGGTAAAAGAGATTTTATCCCCAATCGGAGGCGCCGTAAATGCCGCTCCCCACCCCTGAGATTACGGATTTGACAATAAAACCGGGCGCTTGGACATTGCGCTGGCCTGACAGTCCCATAGAAAGCGGGGTTGCAGGCCTATGACGCATTTCCGCCGGCCGGGAGATTACATGACCGAGACGTCCGTTTTCCTGGGAATGAGTGACAAACCCGAAGCTCTTTCCCTTAAATACGCCAACCGCCATGGCCTCATCTCCGGCGCGACGGGGACCGGCAAAACCGTCTCGTTACAGATTATCACGGAGGGGCTGTCCGCGGCGGGCGTGCCCGTATTCGTTGCGGATGTGAAAGGCGATCTCTCCGGCCTCGCAGAGCCTGTTGAGATGAAGGACTTTCTGACGGCCCGCGCCGAAAAAATAGGCCTGGACCCTTATGAGCCGAAAGGCTTTCCGGTCTGCTTCTGGGACCTTTTTGGAAAGCAGGGTCACCCCATTCGCGCGACAGTCTCCGAGATGGGCCCCCTGTTATTGGCGCGGCTTCTCGATCTTAACGCAACCCAGGAAGGGGTTTTGACCCTCGCTTTTCGTCTCGCCGATGATGAAAAACTTTTATTACTTGATCTGAAGGACTTGCGGTCGCTGCTCGTCAATGTGGCCGAACGCGCCAAGGAGCTTTCCGCGGAATACGGTCACGTCTCGCGCGCATCGGTCGGCGCCATTCAGCGCCGCCTGCTCGCGCTTGAGGAACAGGGCGCAGAGGAATTCTTCGGCGAACCGGCGCTCGACCTGATGGACTTTCTGCGCACCAATGACGAAGGCGCCGGGATCGTCAATATCCTCGCCGCTGACAAATTGATGCAAACGCCGAAACTCTACGCAACATTTTTGCTGTGGCTTCTATCGGAACTTTTCGAGGAACTGCCTGAAATCGGCGATCCCGAAAAACCGAAACTCGTTTTCTTCTTTGACGAGGCGCATCTGCTTTTTGACGAGGCGCCAAAGGCGCTCCTTGAAAAAGTCGAACAGGTGGTGCGCCTGATCCGGTCAAAGGGCGTTGGCGTCTTCTTTGTCACGCAAAACCCGCTGGACGTGCCGGACAGCGTTTCAAGCCAGCTCGGCAACCGGGTGCAGCATGCGCTGCGCGCTTACACCCCCCGCGAACAACGCGTTGTCAAAGCCGCCGCCGATACGTTCCGGCCCAATCCTGCTTTCGATACGCTAGAAGTTATCACCCAATTGGGCATCGGTGAGGCGCTTGTTTCAACGCTGGAAAGCAAGGGCGCGCCGGGCGTTGTGCAGCGAACGCTGATCCGCCCCCCATGCTCGCGCATGGGACCGCTCACCGGCACGGAGCGAAAAAATGTCCTGCGGTATTCGGACATGGCCGACAAATATGACGAAATGGTCGACCGGGAATCCGCTTACGAGATCCTGAAGGAACGTGCGGAGAAACGCGCCGAGCAGGAAGAAAAGGCGCGCGAAAAAGAAGCGAAGAAGAAAACTTCCAAACCAAGAGCCACCCGGCGGCGCTCCAATCGCCAAACGGTGAGCGAGGCCGCCTTCAAAACTGCAGCGCGCACACTCGCGAGGGAGCTCGTGCGCGGCGTCCTCGGCAGCCTGAAACGGCGCTGATATGGCGAATGAAACGCCGCGATCGGAAGAAAGCACATTTTTGATCGTCATTGGCGGCACAGCGCTTATGGGCCTGGCCGCTGTCGGTTTGAGCTTTCTTTTCAAAACGCCGCTTGGTCCACAACTCGCTTTGGACATCAATGCGGTGCTCATCGGTATTATCGCAACGACGCCGCTCGCCGCTTTTCTATGGTGGTTTTCCAATACAACGCTGGAACATTTCGCGGCGTTCCGACGGTCTCAGATCAAGTTCTTTTCCGAGGTTGGCTTTACCTTCACCCCTCGCCGCATTGCGCTGATGGCCATCGCGGCGGGAATTTCCGAGGAACTTTTATTTCGTGGCGTTCTGCAGACATGGGGCGCGGGATTCGCACCCGAGTTACTCGTCATCATTTTGACAAATGCACTCTTTGGCATGATGCATATGCGCACTGCGCTTTACGCCATCATCGCCGGGCTTGTGGGCATGTATCTTGGCGTTCTTTATATACTGACGGACAATCTTCTGGCGCCGATTGCAGCCCATGCGCTCTATGACGCCGTCGCGCTGGAATATACGCGCCGGGCTGTCTCTCATTACAATCTCGAAACCGGCGGAGAAGCCTAAGCCATATCGAAAATATTTTAGCTGCGCATCGCGCTTTCGATTGGTTCTTCCGTCACTGGATACCCCATATCGTCCGGAATCGTGAGATAGGCCTTCCCGTCCCGTTCAACAATGCGAGGTTCAACAAGGCGAATGCTGCGCTCAGATGCAAACTGAAACACGTCCGCTGTTGAAGCGCTCACATTCAACAGCTCCACATTGCGCGAAGTCGGAAAGATCATTTTCCTTCTTCCTGCATCGCGATCAGCGAGCATCGCACTCGGCGGCGCCCAGATAACTTCAGTCGCTTCGCCGCCATCGGCCTCGGCGATCTGCGACGCCGGCGCGCAGGCCGCAAAAAACCATGTGTCATAGCGGCGATGACCAACACCGGCGGGCGGGCGCCAGCGCGCAAAGAAATGCAACGCATCAAGGGCGAGACGAAGCCCCTCGCCCGCCGCCATTTCAAGAAACAACGCATCGTTATTTTCAACACGCGGGCGCCAGGGGCTGAGCCGCACCGCCTCATCTGCGCTGATCATGGCGCCGTCGCGCCGCGCCAGTAAAAGGCCGGTCTCCTCAAACGCTTCGCGGATGGCGGCTACTCTCGGCGCAAATTGATCTTCATGAATATCGCCGCCGCTGTCGCAATGGTCTTTCCATCCCGGCGCGTGATCGCCAGCATCAATTCGTCCGCCCGGAAAAACCATGGCGCCGCCGGCAAAAGCGATATTGGCGTGACGCACCACCATGAGCGTTTCAAAGCGCGGCGCGTCGCGCAGCAAAATTATGGTCGCGGCGGGGATCGCGTCACTCATCGAACAAACCGGTCTTGCGAATAGTCTCGGGGTAATCTTTTTTGGCGCCCGTTACGCGTATGGCCGCATATCCACCAAGACCGATCGCCGCCACGGCGCCGGGCCATAACAGCCAGGACAACGGATAGGAGGCAAGCGTGATGACAGCGGCGAGAAAAATCGCGGCGGCGCCAAGCCCACCGAGGGGCGCCCAGCGCTTACCGATGATAAGCGCTAACAACCCCGCGACGAATGCGCCGGCAAACCACCCGGCCAGCAACGACACGCCATAAGGCGCCGCCTCCGGCGAAGCGCCAAGCAGCGCCGCCACGCCGCCCTCGACCATTTTCGCGACCGTAAGCCCGGCGAGAACGGCGGCAATAATGGCGGCAAGTGATCTCAGCATGGATATACCCTTTCTTTCACCTTTTACCCCGCTCGGTGAAATGGAAAACCCCAAATGGAAAACACCTGAAAACAGCGCTATTCAGTCTTCATGCGACCCGCCATTCTCAATCCCCTGTTTGCGGACATCACCGTCTTGACCGGCGTCGGCCCGAAAATCGCCGCGCTGATCGGCCGCGCCGCGGGACCGCGAATTATCGATCTTCTACTGACGCCGCCTGCGGGGCTTGTTGACCGAACTTTCCAGCCAAAGGTCGCCGACGCGCCGGAAGGACGCATTGTCACCCTCGCCATCACGGTCGACCGGCATGAAGCCCCGCCCAAGGGACGGCGTCTTCCCTATAAAATCATCTGTTCCGACGAGACCGGATTTTTGACCCTCGTCTTTTTTCATGCGCGCGCGGATTATCTCGCCAAACAATTGCCAGAGGGCGCCCGCCGCCTCGTTTCCGGCAAGGTAGAGGAATTCAACGGCGCGCGTCAGATGACGCATCCAGACTATATCGCCGATCCGGAAAAGCCGGGCGACATGCCGCTGCATGAAGCGGTCTATCCGCTCACCGCCGGCTTGTCGGCGGCGGTGATGCGCAAGGCGGCGGCGCAGGCTGTCGCCCGTGCGCCCGAGCTTGACGAATGGCAGGAGCCGAACTGGTTCGCGAAACATCACTGGCAAAACTGGAAAGATGCGATTGAGACGGTTCATGCGCCGTCGGCGCAAGAAGAATTGTCGCTGTTATCGCCAGCGCGCCAACGCCTCGCCTATGATGAGTTACTCGCCAACCAGCTGGCGCTCGCACTCATCCGCAAGGCGCGCGTAAAAACCAAGGGACGCGCCATCAAGGGGGACGGCAAGCGTATCGCCATCGCAAAAAAAGCACTGCCCTTCTCCCTTACGGGCGCGCAAACGGACGCCTTGAAAGAAATCTTCGCCGACATGCGCTCAAACGAAAGAATGGTGCGGCTACTCCAGGGGGATGTGGGCTCCGGCAAAACCATTGTCGCCTTTTTCGCCATGCTTGGCGCCATCGAGGCGGGCGCGCAAGCGGCGTTAATGGCGCCAACGGAAATTCTCGCGCGACAGCATATGGAATCTCTTGGCGAACTTGCCGCGGCGACGGGTATACGAATGGATATCCTCACCGGCCGGGACAAAGGTGCGGCGCGAACCGAAAAACTTTACCGCCTGAAGAACGGCGAGATCGACATCATGATGGGAACGCATGCCCTGTTTCAGGAAGGCGTCGCGTTCAAGAATCTGGCGCTCGCGGTAATCGACGAACAGCATCGCTTTGGTGTGCGCCAGCGCATTGCCCTCACCCAGAAGGGTCCCAAGCCGGACCTTCTCGTCATGACGGCGACGCCGATTCCCCGCACTCTGGCGCTCACGGCCTATGG